>CAYQYU010000006.1:0-6234 GCA_964421955.1 uncultured archaeon
AGTTCTTGGAGGACAGAGATATTCAGGATATAGTTGAGAGACGTTTTGAGAAGGCGATACAGGCATCTCTTGATATAGCGTCTCATATAGTTTCGTCAGAAGGATTCAGGGAGCCCGAGGATTATGGCGATCTTTTTATCATACTGAGAGAGAAGGAAATTCTCGGAGAAGAACTGGAGGAGAAGATGGTTGAAATGGCAGGGTTCCGGAATGTTCTGGCACATGAATATTCGGATATCCGATCGAAAAGGGTTTTCCAGCATCTCCAGGATTTAGAAAGGTTCCGACAGTTTGCAAGTAAAATTCAGGATTATCTGGATTAGAGTGAAAAGACAATAAGTTTGTCTAGTATCGAGAGTTTCCGGCTGGAGTACAAGAAGTAGATCCAGATTCTCTGGATATACATTTAACCATTTCTTGTCTGAATATTTGTATGGTCAGACTGTATTTGGCGGCAGATACCGGTGCTTCCGGTTTCGGGATAGCGAGTAAGGGTTTGATCAGGGAGCTTGTAGCTAGTGAAGAAGTGGAGCTTAACCTGAAGACGCATAACTGGAACTGGAACAGGAACGGGGAGAACTACGGCCGGAAGTTTACCGATACGAGGTTCAGGGAGTTCATGCTGTCTAACGGATACGTGAACGAGGAATACCTGGTGGAGGACGGGAGAGACGCCGCGAGAAAGCAAAAGGTAGAGCTGGTGGACAACCTGGACTCCAGCGAGGAAGTGGATGACGAGCAGCTGATGGTGAAGCAGTTTGACGGTAAGGAAGACGTGTGGCTGGCTATTGGACGGCCGGACTTCGCGGAACAGGCTCCCCGGGACGATGAGATCTACACTATTCTCTCCACCGACTACAACCCGGACAAGATTCCGCGGCGCTGGGAGCATCACTGGGACCAGGTGGACGAGGTCTGGGTTCCCGCGGAATGGGTGAAAAAATCGGTGGCGAACAGGTTCAGCCATAGAAGACCAGATCTTGTTTCAAAGACGAAGGTGTTCAGGTACGGAGTTCCTATGGAGTACGAGCCCGCCAAGTATGACTGCAGGGCATGTCCCGACCTGCACAGGGATCCGGGGAACTCGATGACCTGTCTTAAGGACGGCAAGTTCAACTTTCTCGCAGTTTCAAGGATGAAGCACCTGAAAGGGATGTACAGGACTGTGAAAGCGTTCATCAGGGAGTTCAGCGGCGATGAAGACGTTAGATTGTTCCTGAAAGTGCCGACCAACCAGGACTTCCCGTATCATCCTGCCGAATCGGTAAAGGCGGTGATGGAAGAAGTCAACCCGGACAATCCTCCGGCTATAGGCATGATGGTCGAGATGATAAAGGAGCAGTACCTCTACGACTTGATGGGTTTCGCAGATGGTTTCATCCAGGCTTCCCGGGCCGAATGCTTCGGCATATCACCCCTTCAAGCCGCGTATTGTGGAACGCCAGTAATCGCAACTGACTGGAGCGCGCAGAGGGAGCTGATGCCAGACGACAATCCTGGGTTTCTCAAGGTGAAGGATTACCGGCTTGAGAGTTCTGAAAGAGAGTCGGAGTATTTCCGGTACAACGAGTATCCGCCGGATTCCCGGTGGGCGGTGCCTGATGTGGGGGCGTTGAGGCGGAAGATGAGGCAGCTCTACGAGATGGAAGAGGAGGAAAGGGAGAGAAGGGGTCTAGAGGCGAGCAAGTACATCAGAGAGAACTTCGACTGGGAAGAAAAAGCCGAGGAAAGAATCGAGAGGCTGAAAGAGGTGGCAGGATGACCAAGCTGGCGGTGGTGATCTTGGATGGTCTTGATCCAGGGAACATGAGAAGGTTCAAGATGGAGAATATTCAGGAGCTTTACCAGGAAGAAAACTCGAATATACTTGGCTGTTCATCCCATCCACACACAGTGATGTCGAACCTGCTGATATGGGGAGGTGAGACCAGGAAGGTTTACTGGGCCCGCAACAAAGAGGGCTGGGGCGAGCCGGAGAACTTCTCAGATTTTCATGGAGAGAAAGAGGATCTGGATCTGGATTTGCTTGAAAGATCGGATCTTGACATAGCTTTCATCTGGGACGTTCTGGACTACCATGGACTCGACGTTTCAGCCGTCCAGATACCGTTTGTACTCCCTCCTTACAGTTTCAACGCCGTAGAAGAGCTTGAAGACTCATGGTTTCCTTCTGAACAGGATAAAATGATGGAGCACGTGGAGAAGAAACCGGAGATTATAGCCCGGCACGCGGAAGCCGGTAAAGACTTTATCGCTTCAAGTATCGCGATGCCGGACAAGTGGCTCCACCAGCTGGAATCCGAGGGAGAAAGGTTCCGGCCCGTGATTGAAGAGCAGGCACCTGTATTTGACGAAAAGATCAGGGAGATGATCGAGGTCTTCGAATCCGAGGGCTATGACTGGGTGATCTTCGGAGACCACGGCAGTCCTGTGGACGGGAACTCGCCTGTGTTCAGGAATGGAGGAGTTGGGAGACATGACAAAGAATCAATTATAATCTCGAACCTGGATGAAATACCGTCATATACCTCAGAGCTATATGAGTTCTTCCTCGACTACTTCGGGGTTGGAGAGGTTGGAGTCGACGAGCTGGAGATAGAGGTCGAGGGAAGAGTGGGCGATGAGAAAAATATAGTCCAGAGGCTCCGTGAACTGGGCTATATATGAGCAGCAGGCAGGCTTAAAACTGTTGCAGTTGAACAGCTTTGGTAGATGGTAAACGTTTACATAGCTGCTGACACCGGTCCATCCGGCTTTGGAATCGCCAGCAAAGCACTCATAAGAGAGCTGGTTGACCGGAAGGATGTCAACCTCACGGTCAAGACTCATTTCTGGGGATGGAACCGTAAGGGATTCCAGATTGGTAACAGAAAGTTCACCGATACACGTTTCCGCGAGTACCTGATGAGGAACGACTACGTAAATGAGGACTACCTGATAGAAGACCCGAGGGATATGGCGGATAGAAGAGACGTGAACCTGACGCAGAACATGGATTCAAACACCACTGTTGACCCTCAGGAATGCATGATAAGGCAGTTTGAGGGTAAGGAGGATGTATGGCTCGCGATAGGAGGCCCAGGATTTGCCGAACAGGCGCCGCAGGACGACGATATCTACACTATTGTCTCCACGGACTTCAACCTGGATATTGTTCCCCGAAAATGGGAGCACTATCTGGACCAGGTTGACGAGATGTGGGTGCCCGCGAAATGGGTCAAGAAAGCGATAGAGAACCGTTTCGGTGATACCCGGCCAGAGCTGGTGGACAAAGTAAAGGTGTTCAGGTACGGCGTTCCGATGGACTACGAGCCGACGGATTACGACTGTGAGGCCTGCCCTAACCAGCACCAGAATCTGCCTGCGACAAGGGCGGCGGGCAACGCAACCTGCCTTAAAGATGACAAGTTCAACTTCCTCGTTATATCACGGTTCTACCACATCAAGGGCGTTTACCGCACCATAAAGGCGTTTGTCGAGGAGTTCCGCGGCGATGAGCCTGTAAGGCTGTTTTTCAAGACCACCAGCAACCAGCAGTTCCAGTTCAACCCGGTACAGTCGGTACAGTCGGTGATAAATGAACTCGGGTACCCTGATCCACCGGAGATAGGAATGAAAGTGGAGCCGTTTGACGAGCAACACCTCTACGACTTGATGGGTCACTGCGACGCGTTCATCCAGGCCTCAAGGGCAGAATGCTTCGGCATCGCGCAGTTCCAGGCTGCGTACTGTGGAACGCCGGTGATCGCTACCGACTGGGCGGCACAGGCGGAGCTTATACCTGATGATAACGAGGGCTTCCTCAAGTTAAAGGACTACACGGTTGAAAGGCCCAAACCGGAGACTCAGGCCTTCATGTTCGCCGGTAGCGATGATTATCCTCCGGACTCTCACTGGGCCACGCCAAGCATAGAAGAACTGGGCGACAAAATGCGCCAGCTATACGAGATGAGCCAGGAAGAACGGGACAGAAGAGGCCAGCAGGCTAGAGAGTTCGTGGAGCAACAGTTCCAGTGGAGCGAGCAGGTTAAACCCAGAGTTGAGAGGCTTAAAAAGGTCGGCATGAGATGACTGAGAAAAAGCTCGCTGTAATCATACTTGACGCGCTGGATATGCATAATATCCGGCAGCTTAACCTGAACAGGATAAACCAGCTCTACCGTGAATATGGAGACGTACTTGGAATATCCACCTTGCCTCATACAGCGCTCTCCAACCCGATGATCTGGGGAGGCTACGACAACAGGGACAAGTTCTGGGTGAAGGAGCCAGGGATGGACTGGACCGACCGCAAGAGGCTTCTCCCGGGATACGGGCGAGGCAAAGGGAGAGGCGGAGAGGACCTGGAAGCGGAGCGACTTCGACACCGCTTTTATCTGGGACGATCTCTCCGAGGCAGGATATGATGCATCAGCGGTCCACGTTCCAATCGTTCTCCCTCCGTACAACTTCAATACTGTGGAAGGCTACGAGATGGGAGATTTCTGGTTCCCGGACAAGGAGGAGAGAATGGCGGAACACATACGGAAGATGCCGGAACTGATACTAGAACACGCGGAAGCGGGACGGGACTTCATCGCCGCCTCGATACAGATGCCGGACAAATGGCTCCACGGCCAGGCTGAGAACAAGTGCAGCGAGGACTTTGTTGCAGAAGAATCTCAGGTGCTCGACCTGAAGATCGCAGGCCTCGTGGAGAAGCTGGAGGAGCGGGGCTACGACTGGATGATTTTCGGAGACCACGGTTCTCCGTGGCCAGGCGCGATGATGATGCATGAGGTTAAACAGCTTCTGCCCCGCCACCGCAAAGAATCAGTGATCATATCCAACCTCGACAATATTCCGGTCTACACCTCAGAGCTTTACAGCTTCTTCCTGGACTATTTTGACGCGGAGGAAGCAGATTTCGAAGACCTCGAACTCGAGGAGCGTGATGTTGAGGACGGCGAGGTCAAGGAAAGACTGGAGAATCTGGGCTACCGGTGATTTTCCGACAGAATCCCGGTTATCTATTATCTTCGTGATCTTCTATCTTGTCAACGGCCCAGTCGACCACATCTTTGGTAATGAAGAGGCTTGAATCCTTGTGAAGTTGTCTAACTTTATCTTTTGCTTCCTTCTCACTGAGTATGTTTTCCCTGTAGGCCCTTGTAATTATACCTAGGGTTCCATGCGCTTCAATCTCGATCTCTTCAGCCGCTTTCCTGGCTTCAAGGTCGTCGGTGAAAAAGTATCCTACACCTTCCTGTCTACATAGGGCAATAGCAGATGCCTCTCCCAGATCCAGGTCTTTCCTGTCCACGAGATACCTGGCCCAGTCCTTAGAATCGGCCTGAAGTCCCATAACCTTAAAATCTCCTGCCCTGGTTTCTCCCAGCTCTTCCTCCACCTCTTCAGTGATAAGAACTGTTTTGAACAGCTGAAGGGCTTTACCGGCTTCGACCTCTTCAAGATGGATTAAAGGTCCAGTGTCAAAGACGGCCTCCCTGATCATTCAGACTCAAGACCCCACTCAACATCCTCCTTGATAGCTTCTTCCAGCCTATCAGCCTTTATCTCCTTCAATCTCTCACGTACCGCATCCCGGACAAACTCTGAACGATTAGCGTACCATCCCTCCTCTACTACTTCGTCCATTGATTTCTTCAGCTTCTCCGGAAACTTCGTCGGAATCGATTCTGTCGCCCCCATAAATCTATACTATCGTATAAACTTTAAAATCCTATTGGATTTTGAACTGCTGAAGCCAACAAACCGCTGAGTTCCACAACCAATATATTTCCTCCTCAAGAACTCTAGTATAGATGAGCGACTCCCGGGAAAACCATGTAGAGGTAGAAGGAGAGCTGAAAGTAACACGAAGAACCTTCCTCAAACTGGCAGGTATTTTCGCGGCCTTCACCGCCTACATCTCCTCAGGCCTCGCACAGTTCGCCAAATGGCAGCCCCTCAGCCTGGGCGAATCAGACATCGACGCAGGAAAAGTCGATAACGCTGACGCAGAAGACTTCCTCCAGAACCGCATAGTAGTTTCAGCGGATGGTACCACAACAAGCTTCTACATGGACTCCGCCGACACAACACTCAGATGGAGCGCCCGCCCCAACACCACGATCAACACCGACAAAATAGTCGATGTGAAGAAAAACGATGGAAAGGGTATCTGGGTGGTTGATGAAGGTAGTGATACTGTTGCTGAGTATCAGCAGGATTCTAGTTTGGTGACTGAGTTTT
>CAYQYU010000006.1:6334-8281 GCA_964421955.1 uncultured archaeon
AGTTTCTCTAGTTTTCCGAGCCCTAGTAGTGTTCCTGAGGGTGTTGCGGTGGGTAATCCCAAGGATGTCTCTGGCAGCGTCGACCAGTTCGAACTGGAGTACAGGAAGTAGCGCGATCTGGATGTTTGTGAATCGTGTCTTGAGTTTGATTAGTTTTTTAACTGTTTGATTGTATTTTTGATCATATGATTGGAGAGTTGACCAATACTGAGCGGAGAGTTCTTGAGTATTTTTTCCGTTTTCCCGGCAAAGAGGTGCATATACGTGGTCTTGCGGAGGAGCTTGATCTTCCTTACTCATCGGTTAGGGAGGCATTGATGGGTCTGGAAAGAGAAAGTCTGCTTGAGAAAGATGAAAAGTCCAGGATGACGTTTTTCTCTGCCAGCGAGTCAGATAGATTTCTGCGGCTGAAGAAAGTCCACAATATAAACAGGATCTATTCAATTGGCCTCGTGGATGCTCTGGATGAAGAGTTGAGGCCGGAGGCCATTGTTCTCTTCGGCTCCTATCTCGATGGGAGGGATCACGAAGAGAGCGACATAGATATAGCTGTTTTAAACGGGAAAGAGTCTTCCCTGAACCTCGATTTGTTCGAGGAAGAACTTGGGAGATCTATACACCTAGTTGAGTTAGATGACCTAGAGGATGAAGAAAAGGAGTTTAAAAACACTCTCGCCAACGGTCTGGTCTTGAAGGGTTACCTGGAGCTGGTAGAATGAGGCCGGAAGAGATCGATAGCTTTCAGAACTACTTGGAGAAAAGAAAAGTTGTGGATTCGGAGCCGGATAGAGCCGAGGCCAGAAGTCTCTTCAAGCGGTCGAAACAGAAGTTTGAAAACATGGAAAAGCTGGGAATAGAAGAATCAACCGCGACAGATTACTTCGAAAACGTCTATGAAACCTGTAAAATGCTGATCCAGGCTTTCATGGCCCTAGAGGGTTATAACCCGTACAGTCATGAGGCGGTCATAGCATACGCTCTGGACCGTTTGGATATAGATGAGGCTATAGCAAACAGACTTAACAAATATCGAAAGTTAAGGAACGATATCTCCTACCGCGGAGAAGCCGCAACTATAGAAGAAGCAAACCGGATAAAGAAACTCTATAAGGAACTGAGAGAAGAGCTTGAACCGGAATTTAAGAAGGAGCTAGAGGGATAGCATCCATTCAGAAAATTCTGGTGGCATCGACCTGTTCGAACAGTACAGGAAGTAAGTTTTTACCTGCTTAAATCCTGAGAGGTTAAATCCATAAATAGAGGCCTTCCCAATAAAAGATGTAGATGGCTGACGAAATAGAGCAACTAATCGACAGCATACTTGAAGACAAGATACAGGAACTAACAGACACGGAGAAGCAGCGGCAGGAAGTAATGAAGGGAATACACCGGAAACAGGAGGAAGGTATAGCCGAACGTGTCAAGAACACGGAAATGACCCGTCGCTCCTTCCTCAAAATGCTGGGGGTCGGCTCCGGCGGCCTTGCAATTGCACCATTTGTCTCCGCGGACTTCGCCCTCTGGCAACCACTCAGCGACGGAACCTCCGAAATCGACGCGGAAAAAGTAAAAGGAAAAGACGCCGCCGACCTCGCCAAAGGCAACCGCGTCGTCATAAGCGAAGACGGAACCTCGACCAGTTTCTTTATGGATTCTCCAAAGACTAAAATCAAGTGGAGTATACAGACTAGTAGTTCGGTTGAAAAGAACTATCCTCTGGCCGTGGAGGAGAAGTCTTCCAGTGAAAACGTCGTCAAACGGCATGATCCGGGCTTTATAAAGTTGAAACAGAGTCAGACTTGGAGTAGTTTCTCCAGTTTTTCGTCTCCTTCTAGTACTCCTCAGGGTGTTGCTGTGGATTCTAGTGATTGTGTTTGGGTGGTTGTTGATGGTAATGATCGTGTGGTGGGTTTTGATCAGTCTGGTTCTAGTTTTTCGAGTTTTCCT
>CAYQYU010000006.1:8381-64383 GCA_964421955.1 uncultured archaeon
CTCCTAGTTCTTCTCCTCGGGGTGTTGCTGTGGATTCTAGTGATTGTGTTTGGGTATCTGATGTAGATAATGATAAGATTGTGGGTTTTGATCAGTCTGGTTCTAGTTTTTCTAACTTTTCCGCTCCTAGTAGTGATCCTATTGATGTTGCTGTGGATTCTAGTGATTGTGTCTGGGTTTTGGATAGTGGTAATGATCGGATTGTGGGTTATAGTGGTGAGGGCGGTAGTAGTTTGGTTGTTTCTCCGGGTTCGGGTGACCGGCTGTTTATATCGAATGTTGATGATGATACTGTTGATGAGTATAGTGTTGATGGTGGTTTAGGTGGGAGTTTTCCTTCTCCTAGTTCTTCTCCTCGGGGTGTTGCTGTGGATTCTAGTGGTTGTGTCTGGGTTTCGGATAGTGGTAATGATCGTGTGGTGGGTTTTGATCAGTCTGGTTCTAGTTTTTCGAGTTTTCCTGCTCCTTCTAATTTGCCTTATGGTGTTGCTGTGGATTCTAGTGATTGTGTTTGGGTGGTTGATGATCAAGGGTTCGGTAATCCAGGCGTTATTGTGGGTTTTGATCAGTCTGGTTCTAGTTTTTCTAACTTTTCCGCTCCTAGTGATGATCCTGGGGGTGTTGCTGTGGATTCTAGTGATTGTGTTTGGGTGGTTGATTCGGGTAATTCTATAGTTATGGGTTTTGATCAGTCTGGTTCTAGTTTTTCGAGTTTCAGTTCTCCTAGTGATGATCCTGAGGGTGTTGCTGTGGATTCTAGTGGTTGTGTCTGGGTTTCGGATAGTGGTAATGATCGTGTGGTGGGTTTTGATCAGTCTGGTTCTAGTTTTTCGAGTTTTCCTGCTCCTAGTTCTTCTCCTCGGGGTGTTGCTGTGGATTCTAGTGATTGTCTCTGGGTTTTAGATACTGGTAGCGATCAGGCTGTGAGGTATGATAAGACTGGTACGGAGGAGAAGTCCCTGGATTTAAACTCTCCTCATGATGTTGCTTTCCTGTCGGGAACAGATTTCTCCTCGAAGATCGACCGTTTCCGTCTGGAGTTTTCGACCTAGGGAACTAATATGGTTAAAGATGTGAATCTTTCTCACTAATATCTGTCTAGATGAAGATAGTTGGCTACCTGATAACGTATAACGGGATCTCCGGTCACCTGGAGGACGCTATTGAGTGTATGGATGAGATATGCGAGTATATCTGCGTTAACGTTTCTGAGAGGAGTGATGACAGGACCTTGGAGTGGTGTCGTGAAAGCGGGAAGGTTGACGTGGTTCTAACGGAGGATCTGGAGTGGGCGGAGGATGAGCCGGAGATCAGGAGGATGGCCTACAACCGGGCATTAAAGGATAATCCGGATGCGGACTGGATGATGTGCCTGGACGATGACGAGATTATACCCGAGGTTGAGAAGACGGTGGAGTTTCTACGAAACGTCCCTGAAGGTGTTGACATGGTGATGGGTAACATGTTTCATCTCTGGGAGGACGACTTTTACCGGGTGGATGGGGACTGGAAGCCGTCAGAGAACAACTTCACCATTTTCGAGAACCTGGACAGTGAGAGAGAAGGAAAGTTCAAGAAACAGGGTATTCACGGCGGTCGTTTACCGCGTTTCGGAGAAGATTTTAAGGCGGCGCAGTTGATACCTGTCATACATTTTGGCTGGAGAACCTCTCATGAGGGCAGAATTCGGAAGATCAGGAGGAGAAACAAGTCACAGAATCTGGATGTACAGGTGGAGAGGAATATCCTCCAGAACCTTTTTGTCGAGCCGGAGCTGGAGCGTCTCCCCGAAGAGTGGAGGCATCTGGTGTAGTCAGGGGTTCCTACGAGTTAAAGTTATAACTGGTCTTCTTCAATAACTTCCTATGTCGTTTATCGGTCCGACCGAGATGGCGTTGATCGCCCTGGGCATACTTGCGCTTATTATAGGCCCGAAGAAGCTTCCGCAGCTTGCTCGCTCCCTTGGAGAATCGAAGAAGGAGTATCAGAAATCCATGAAGGAGGCTGAAGAGGCAACAGAGGATCTCAAAGGTAACGAAGAAGAGGAGTAAGATTTCTTCATGGAGGAAGAAGCTCTTCAGGATCACGTAGAGGAGCTGAGGAAGAGGCTGAAGTACTCTGCGCTGGCGCTCGTTTCCTGTACAGTTGTGGGTTACTATTTTTCCTCGGATATTTTGGCGTGGCTGCAGCAGGACCTTGCGTTCAGCCTGAACGCTCTCACCGCTTATGAGGTCTTCTACACCCAGCTGACGATCGCTTTACTTGCCGGGTTCATATTGTCCTTCCCGTTTATTTTCTATCAGGTGTTGATGTTTGTGAAACCAGGTCTGAAACAGAGAGAGTACAGGATTCTGGTGAGTTATCTCCCTCTTTCAGTGGTACTTTTCACTTCGGGAGCGGTTTTCGGTTATCAGGTGGTATCAAAGGCCGCATTAAGTTTTTTCTCTTCTGCCACTCAGAGTTCTGATGTCGCGGCGGTCTGGGGTCTTAGATCAACCCTCAGTTTCGTACTCCAGCTTTCCGCTCTTAACGGTATTGTTTTTCAAATACCCGTTGCGGCGCTTGTGCTTTCAAAAGCCGGGCTTCTTGGAAGCGAGTCTATGAAACTGTACAGGAAGCACTTCCTGGTGGCGGCTTTACTGCTGGCCGCGGTTGCCTCCCCTCCGGATGTTCTCAGTCAGGTGATGATCTTCGTACCTGTAGCAGGCTTGTACGAGCTCAGTATACTCCTGGTGACTTTCGTGGAGAAGTGACAGTTTAGATCATACCAGGAGGTCCTGTTTTAAAGGTTTGCTCCCCGGTTTCAGATAGAACGTGATAGAACTAGATGAAAGTTTACACTATTGGAGGATATGAAGAAGTCGGCCGCAACATGACCGCGGTCGAAGTTGACGGAGAAACAGTTATTTTCGACATGGGATACGACATGGAAGAAGTCGTTGGCGCGGAAGAAGAGATCGACCAGCTGACCACGAACGATACCTTAGAGACCGGTGCAATACCCGAGGACGAGGTTCTTTACGAGCGCGACGCTAACGTTGTCGCGATAGTTATCGGACACGGACACCTTGACCACGTCGGTGCAATCCCGAAGCTTGCGGGCGCCTATGACTGCCCGATCTACTGTACTCCGTATACGAAAAGAATTGTCGAGAGAATGATCGAGGACGACCGGAAAAACATTGACAACCCCATAATTGAAGTTGAAAAGGACGATGAGGTCGAACTGACAGATTCAATGGCGCTCGAGTTCGCCCACGTCAACCACTCGATCCCCGATTCAACCCTGTCTCTGGTGGACACGCCGGAAGGCTATGTTGTCTACGGCAACGACATGAAGATCGACC
Organism: uncultured archaeon; assembly: GCA_964421955.1. GTDB lineage: Archaea > Nanohalarchaeota > Nanosalinia > Nanosalinales > Nanosalinaceae > CAYQYU01. Next base: position 11,729 of record CAYQYU010000006.1, read on the forward strand.
AGTCACCAGTGATCGAGGAGACCACAGACGTTGAGCGGCTGAAGGAAGTCGGCGAAGAGGGCGTCAAGCTCATGATTCCCGGCACAACGCGCGTGGACGATGACGGACGTGCGCGTTCCGAGGAGTCCGTGAAGGTCGAGCTTGAGGACGTCCTGAACTCGTGCTACCAGGCAGGAGGTGCCGTGATTCTCTCGACATTCTCCTCACAGATCGGCCGTCTCAACTCGGTGATCGACGCGAACAACGGCCGCAGAAAGGTCGCTTTTGTCGGCCGTTCACTGAGAGAATACGTTGAATCCGCGGAAGAACTGGGGCTCATCGACACGTCGAACATCGAGATCGTCTCCTACTTTGACGAGTGCGACGAGCTGATGACCCGGGTGGAAGACGAGAGGGAGGAATGGCTTGTAGTCGCGACAGGAAACCAGGGCGAACCCGGGGCACAGATGGACAAGATGGCCTCCGGAACCTACGGATTCGAGTTCGAGGAAGGCGACCACGTCATCTTCTCCTCACAAGTAATACCCACTCCTGTCAACGAGGCCAACCGCCACCAGCTCGAGAAGAAGATGAAGGACAAGGGTGTGAGGATTTACCAGGACATCCATACAACCGGTCACGCGCAGCGTGAGGACCACAGGGACTTCATCAACTTTCTTGATCCCGAGAACATCGTTCCCTCGCACGGCCACATCCGGAAGCTCGGCGCATACGTCGAGCTCGCCCGTGAAGAGGGTTACAGCCTCGAGAAAGATATCTTCATCGGCGAGAACGGCCGCGTTATAGATATCGACTCGGCTTAAGCTATTTCAACTGGCTTCGAGAACAAAGCCATAGTGGAGACGCGTGGGGATGGAATACACCAACAGAGAGATTATAGAGATCTACCTGATAGGATCAGTGATACTTTTCACGCTGTCAGTCGCGGGAACATTTCTCATATCCTTCATCTCCTCACCGATTGACCTGCTGATCCCTTTCAAGACTCTGAGTCTCTACACCGTCGCCGCATTTATCATACTGAACTACGTCACCTACAGCTACCTTGAAGGCGCCATAACATACGCGGTTCTTGCTGCGGAAGTGATAGTCGAGCTGGCCGCCGCCACAGTCTTCCTCCCACACCTGCTCGTGCTTTTCAGCGAGACCAAGCCCTACTCCATGACAGGCTATCCTCCCGGATTCATGCTTCTTCCCGGACTCAGCCTGCTTTTCGCCATAATCGGTGTCTTCGTCGTGATATACTACAGCGTCGACATCTAGGGAAGGATTAAAGACATTTTCATCCAAGACCTTCAACATGGAACTTGAAGAGCTCGCACGGAAACACGCGCTGAAGAACGCGGTCGAGTACGGCGGCGAATGCAATCCCGGCGCGGTCATCGGGAAGCTTATGGCAGAGGCCGAGGAAGAACCGGAGAAGGTCCAGGAAGTCGCGGGAAAGGTATGCTCGGAAGTGAACTCGATGGAGCTGGAAGAGCAGGAAGCAGAGCTTGAAAACTACGAGTTTGTTGAAGAAAATGAGGAGCACGACCCGGTTCCCGATCTGCCCGGTGCGGAGGAGGGCGAGGTAACTGTCCGTTTTGCTCCAAACCCGAACGGGCCGCCGCATATTGGACATGCCCGCGGCATGGTGATCAACGGCGAGCTGAGAGAGAAGTACTCGGGCAAACTCATCCTGAGGTTCGACGACACCGACCCAAGGAAGAAGCGGCCGATGAAAGAAGCGTACGAGATGTACGAGGAGGACTACACCTGGCTGGGTTATGCGCCCGATGAGGTGCGTTACAGCTCGAAGAATTTTGACACCTACATCGAGTACGCGGAAGAATTGATTGAAATGGAGAAGGCGTACGTCTGCTTCTGCTCGGCCGAGGAAGGCCGGAAATTCCGCTCGGAAGGCGAGGCCTGTCCGCACCGTGACAAGAGCGCGGAGGAAAACATGGATGACTGGGAAGGAATGAGAGACGGTAGCATCGATGAGGGCGACGCGACTTTAAAGATCAAGACCGATCTCGACCACAAGAACCCGGCGGTCAGAGATTTTGTGGCGTTCCGTATAATCGACGATCCCGACCACCCGGTCACTGGCGACGACTACAGGGTCTGGCCGCTGCTTGACTTCCAGGGGGCAATCGAGGATCACGAGATGGGTACTACACATATCGTCCGTGGGAAGGACCTGAGAGCTTCAACCAGAAGACAGGAATACATCTACGACTATCTCGACTGGGAGTATCCCGAGATAAGGTACTGGGGCAACGTCAACATTTCCGGATTCAACGCGCCGGTATCCGGTTCAACTTTAAAGCATATGATCGAAGACGGCGAACTCGAGGGCTGGGACGATCCACGCGCACCAACGTTGAGAGCGCTGAGAAGGCGAGGTTTCCGGCCGGAGGCGATCCAGGAGTTCTTCATCGAGATGGGGGTCAACGAGAACGACGTGGAGGCGTCGGTTGAAACCCTGGAGTCGAAGAACAGGGATATCGTCGAGGACTCGGACCGCTACTTCTTTGTAGTAGACCCCGTCGAGGTAGAGATAGAGGATCTGCCCGAGGAGGTGGAGCCAGAGATGCCGCTCCACCCGGATCATCCTGAAAGAGGGACTAGGTCGCCTGGTCTTTCCAGAGAGGAAGGGAACGTGAAAGTCTTCATCGACCGTAAAGATCTTGAGGACGGCTTTATGAGGCTGAAAGGTCTCTGCAACGTCGAGGTGGAAGGTGAAGGGGCGCGTTATGTCGAAGGAGACCACACCGTTGCGGTCGAAAAAGATGCGCCGATCATCCACTGGGTTGCATCAGATGCGGAGGCCGCGACCGTTACTATGCCGGACAACTCGCGCGTCGAGGGCCGGATCGAGGATGCTGATATAGGAGATGATGAGATAGTCCAGTTCGAGAGATTCGGCTTCGCTAGATGCGATAATTCCGCCGAAAACAGCTTCTACTACACACATTCTTGAGGTTTTCTATACCCGGAAGTAATCACGGGATAAAACACAGCTTTGTTTATATACCATGGAAACCCCATAAAGTCTACAGGGGAGGGGTCACTGAATGGCAAAGCTAACTCAAAGACTGGGGCTCTGTGTTATCTGCGGCAGCAGGGTGCACACTGATGATAGCTACCTGAAGTCCAGCGAGGGATACTGTCACAAAGCCTGCCTGAACGATTCATTCGTCACCGCATAGAAGGGAACACGGGCCCACTTCTTTCCACTTTCTTATCCGGTACTTTCGAGGTACCTGTTGGCCAGCTCTGCTGCTTCTTCAGCGGTCTTTGAAGTTCTTGAACTGGCGCGCTCGATCTGGTCTATGCCGGCAATAATACCTATGAGGGCGGTTTCGAGTTCTTCCTCAAAGTATTCCGTGTCCTGGTCAGTCTCTCTGGCAGCTACCCTGTAATGATCAACTGCTGCCTCGACCAGGTTCTTCCTGCTGGCAGGACTACTTGCTACCTCAGGTAGTCCTACCAGTATCTGGTCGCCTCTATTAAGGTACTCTCTACCTTCACCGGAGATCTCACCGTAATCAAGTGCGGTCTCCAGGTCTCTTCTTATATCGGCCAGCATATCATAGCCATTGTTCTCAACAAAATAGCTTTTATCCGGTTCGAATCCTTCAAGCGTCTCTTCTAGTGACTCCATTTTTTTTCTTCACCAGACTGGGTAAGAAAAGCCTAACTTTATATAGGGAAGACAGGATTCCGTGGTGCGAAACTGTGATGGGAAGGGCGGGTTACGATCCCGCGGCCTCTGCGTTTCTCACATTTGCGCTCTTTTAATCATCGGGTCGAAAATCAAAGATTTTCTCGGACGGTCACGCAGAACGAGACCGTATCCCTCATCGCTCATAAAGTTGTTATGAGCGCAGCGCTCTTACCAACTGAGCTACCTTCCCCGAACTCAAATAGAGAGTTCGATAATCTGGCTCTGCGCTCGACGAGGTCGAGGCAGGCTTCATGACGATTAATGGGTTCGCCCAGATTTGAACTGGGGATCTCCGCCAATTTGTCCGACCGAAAACCTTGCGGTTTTCTTAACCTCCTATCTCCTCGCGGAGAAAGTCGGGTGTCAAGGCGGTGTCATAACCAGCTAGACCACGAACCCTCTTTTATGGCTTTTTCGACAGTTGCGTGTATGTTGATGATTCCCAAAGTTATGCTTAAATAGATCGGTGAATACAGTTTACGTGAGGAGGAATCAGGATGCCTGCAACCTGTGACGAGTGCGGCCGGGATCTACACGTCAACCCCGTAGAGAAACCTAACGTCGACTGGGTGAAAGTTGTCTGTTCCCGGTGCGGATCGATAAAGAACATTTCTATGGTGCGTCTTTCCGCGAACACTCAGCGCAGGGAATAATATAAAGCTCTCCTCTACTTTCTGCGTCCCAGAAGCTTCAGGATTTTGTTTTTTCTCTCCCTGTTTTTCCTTCGCGCTTTCTCCCTGTTCTTTTCCGCCAAAGACCAGTAATAACGGTCGATCTGCCTAAATTTCTCGATCCTCGGTCCTAGGAGCCCGCCCAGTAGAGCCGCTGCTATAGTTGCGGCACCCTCAAAAAGCAACGTAGTGGGTTGATTATAGAGGGGTTGTCCCAGGGCGGATATCAGAGAATAGAGGAGTGTATATCCCAGAAGTAATGCTACTGAACCGCTCAGCCTACCGTCTTTGGGCATATGAGCATTTAGTGATTCGAAGCAAATAAAAGATTCTTCTATCGACTTTTTCCTGATAACAATGGTCAACAAGTGGCAGGACTACGAGACTGGTCCGGACGCTCCCGACACAATCTATGCTGTAATCGAAAATCCTGCAGGAGAGAAGAACAAGTACGAGTACGACAAGGAAAAGGAATCAGTGGTTCTCGACCGCGTACTTCACTCCGCGGTGCACTACCCCGGCGACTACGGATTTATACCGAGGGCTTACTACGAAGACGAGGATCCTATGGACATCCTCGTGCTCACAACGAATCCAACCTTCCCCGGCTGCGTGATCGAAGTTCGCCCGGTTGGAATTCTCTACATGGATGACGACGGCGAGCAGGACGACAACATCATAGCGGTTCCGACCGAAGACCCAAGATGGGACGATGTCGAAGATGTTGAAGACATTCAGGGGCATAAGAGGGAGGAGATCGCCGAGTTCTTCCGGACCTACAAGAACCTTGAGCCCAAGAAGACCGTAGAGATCGAGGGATGGGGAGACGCAAACGAAGCAAAAGAGGCGATTGAGAGGTCACAGGAACTCTACGAAGAGGAGTTCGAGTAGATGAGTGCTGCCGGCAGCATAAGGTTTGACCTCGATGGTATGGAAGACGGACTCTCCTGGATGCGGGAGCTCAACACTGCAACCGCGAGAGGCCTGAGCGAACTCAGGAGAGACGGTGATCCAGGTTACTTCGCCGATGCGATCGATATACTTGAATCGGATGCCAGTGACTATTTCGGCACAAAAGAGGATGTAACTGTGGCAGAATACCTGTCGTCTAATCCCGGGAATCTTCTTGAACAGTACAGGATATTCCAGGAAGCGATTGAGCGAGAAGAAGAGGTCTGCCAGGACGTTATCGACACAGCAGAAGGTCTTTACAGAGCCCTGACCGATATCGAGATGCAGGATGCCTACGGTCGTTTCTCAGACCTGGCGGATTAGCTGCCTGTGCTCGAATAGTTTGAAAGTCCGTGTTTCCAGAACCCAAGGGCCAGCAGGTAGAATACCGGTCCGGCGACTATTGCTGCTATCTGGAAGCTGGTCCAGCCCTGTTTTTCCAGGAGGAAAGATGCGGGGAAGAAGGAGGCGAATGCTATCGGGATCAGAGTTACCAGTACAAGCTGGACCGCGGAGCCGTAGATGCCGTAGGGATACTTCCTGAAATCGCTCATCCTGAAGATCAGCCATATCGCCGCCCGGGAACGCCCAGTCCAGAACGCGGTTGACGCGAACATCAGGTAGATCGATGCGAAGATCAGGATTCCTGAAACCAGTGCCAGTGATGAATAGACCAGTTTTTCAGCGGTGAAAAGCGCGACATCGAGCCGGGGTATAGCGTAGGCCAGGATTCCGACATTGACTATGAGCTTTGCCAGCGAGTTGTCGCGGATGCTGTCGGCGTAAACCTGGAAAAGCGGTGAGAGAGGCCTCAACAGGAAGCGGTCGAAGTCTCCTGTGACGATGTACTCGTCGCCGAGCCTGTATATGTTGAACAGGAAGATGTGGTGGAGATTCATGATGAATCCTCCGACTCCTGCTAGGAAAAGCATCTCGTTGAATGTCCAGCCCCGTATCTGGTTGACCTGTGTGAATATCAGGGTCAGGAAGAGCAGGGAGAAGACCACGCTCAGTGTGTGGGCGAGGAATCCCATTATGAAGTCGGTCTTGTAGATCAGGCGGGTCTTCCAGAACTGTCGGAAGTAGAGCCAGTAGATCCTGAGGTATTTGGAGTTCATGCTAGCCACCCTGCACCGTGAGTTTTTCCCGGGCTTTTAGCCACGCCAGCTGGCCCAGGACGAAGAGAGCCACGATCCAGAATAGCTGTTTCCCGAAGGCGAAGAGCAGTTCTTCCCCGGCGAGCTGCATCTGGAAGATTGAGATAGGGGTGTCGACCATCGATGGGAAAGGCGTTGCGTGGAAGATAGGTTTCAGGTTTTCAGGTAGCAGGTAAAGCGGGAACAGAACGCCGGATAGAAGCTGCTGGATCGTTGACCGCATCGATCTTATGCTCCAGCCGACCTTGGTCCAGAAGACGAACATGGAGGTGAAGTAGGAGAGCGTGAATACCAGGTTAAAGCCGAGGAACAGGCTGAAAAGGAACGCAGCTCCGTATAAGGGGGAAGGAAGCTCCAGGCCGACGATGAGGAATCCGAGCAGCGCGACTGGTATCCCTTTTGCGAGAAAGTTGAATATTGAGCGGCCGAAGACATAGAAATAGAGCTGGCTCCTGAGTGAGACGGGGCGCTTGAGTTCGTTTACTATAGTTCCCTCGCGCACCCGCTCCCCGATCTCGTTTTCCAGGTCGGCGGAGATAGAGTTCGACACTATCTGTCCTATGAATATATATGTTATGACCGCAGCGAAGCTTGACTCCAGCGACCCTGTCGCCGAGATCGCCCTCCAGATGTAATAGGCCAGCAGCAGGTAGAAAAGAGAGGTCGCGAAGTTCATGAGGGCGTCGAGACGGTAGGCTATTGCCTCCCTAAACCCTGTCCTGGCTATCTCAACGTACTTGGAAAAACCCATTCAGAGCCCCTCGTTGTAAATTTTCTTGACGACGGACTCTATGTCCGGCTCCTTTATCTGGAAGTCGATGACATCGTAGCGCTCCAGAACGTTTCTCATGAGTTCCGAGGCTGTTATCTCCTCCCTGTTGAAGACGATCTCGATCTCGCCGTTGTTTCTCTCCACCTCCTCGACACCATCCAGATCGACTTCGAAATCCTGGTTAGCCCTGAGGTCAAGGATCAGCCTTCTCGAGGTGAACCGGTCGACCAGTGCATCAAGCTTGCCATCGTAGATCTTCTTTCCCTCATCGAGCACGATTATCCGGTCGCAGAGGTCCTCGATGTCGTCAATATCGTGTGTGGTCAGCATCACGGTAATGTTTTTCTCCCGGTTCATCTTCCGGATGAAATCCCTGATCTTCTCCTTCACCGCGACGTCGAGACCGATGGTTGGCTCGTCCAGGTAGACAATCTTCGGGTGATGGAGAAACGCAGCAGCGAGTTCGGCGCGCATCTTCTGGCCGAGAGAAAGCTTTCTCACGGGCTGCTCCCAGAACGCTTCAAGCCCGAGAACCTTGTTGAACTCGGCGATCCGCTCCCGGTACTCGTTTTCTCCCACCTCGTAGATCTCCTTCAGCAACTTGAAAGAGTCCCTGACAGGGAGGTCCCACCAGAGCTGGGTCTTCTGGCCGAATACCACGCCGATATTCATCGCGTTCTTTTTGCGCTCCTGGTGAGGATTTCTTCCATCGACCTCTACAGTTCCCGATGAAGGTTCCAGGATACCGGTCAGCATCTTGACCGTGGTGGATTTCCCCGCACCGTTTGGCCCGATATACCCGATCATTTCACCGCTCTCTATCTCGAGATCAAGTTCATTTACTGCCTCGATCTCGTTGTAGCTGCGGGAAAGGAATGATTTGAGGTATCCGCGGATTCCCTCCTCGCGCTGGTAGATGCGGAAGGTTTTGGATAGATTCTCGGCTTTGATTATAGTCATGTAGCTAAAGCCGTTTGGAACATTTAAGAAACAGGGCCAGTTGTTCTACTGGTCGAACACGTCTCTCAAGAGAGAGTCTATCTCTTCAAGAAGAGTGTCCACAGGGAAAGAAGCTGTTTGCATTTTCTGTTCGAGGTGCCTCACGACAGGCTCCGTGCCTATTACGCGGTAATCTCTGCCGTCATCCACAAGATACACGGCCTCGCTTCTCCTCTTCCCATCCGGACCGGTGACGCTTAGACTGTACCTGTCAATATCTGGCCGGGACATTTCCAGTTCCGAGATAACTTCGTCGACGAACTCGCCCTCGTCGTGTTCAAGTAGAAAATATCCTGTCCGGTTGAAGTTCTGGTGTTCATTACTTACGTCTTCAAGATAGCTTCTTATCCCTGAAAAGGTTGATTTGCCATACTTGAACGCGCCAAACTTGTTCTCTGGGGTCCCGGACACGGGCACTAAATAGGTTCGAGAGGTATAAATACGGGAGGGTAGTTCAACGGCGAGAGCTGTTCTCTTCAAGTCTCTGGGCTATCGACCAACTTTCACTGGTCTTGTCAAGTATCTCCTCAACAGTTGAACGCGGCCCGTAAAGCACTATTCCTCTAGGGTACGGGAGAGAGTATACCTTGTCATCACCAAAGTAGAACTGCGCACCCACGCCCTGGACAAGGCCTTCGGGTATATTATCCTGGTCCAGTAGCTCTTCCACATTGGCCGGAATTTTCTCGTCGCTTAGACCGTCCAGGGTGTCCAGCATCTGCTCCGTTTCCATATTTTCCTCTTTTCCGAGGTCGTAAGGTATGGCGTAGGGCGCCATATCTCTATTTTCCCTGGTTTTCATAGAGTGGTCTGAACAGAATATGCAGGATTATCTATATAACGATTTTTTAGTCCTCGACCGACACTGGAACGCCTTTCTCCTTCAGGAGTTCTACCTGTTGCTTCGCGAAGTCTTCCTCGTTGCTACCCTTTGTCGCGATCATGTAGACCTTTGCATCGCCGAAAGGCCTCATGACCCTGCCCGCGCGCTGCGTGGCCTGCCTGCGCGATCCTCCCTGGCCCGACATGATGATTCCGACCTCTGCATCCGGAAGATCGAGGCCTTCATCTCCTATACGGGAAACTATGATCGTGTTGATGTCGCCGTCTCTGAACCTCCGGAAGTAGTTCTCTCGCTCATCGTAGTCGGTCTCTCCCGAGACGAACGGGATATCGAAATCGCGCTCAAGATCCTCACCCTGGTCGATCCAGTCGCAGAAGATGATTGTCTTCTCATCCTCGTGCTTCTCAAGCAGTTTCTCGAGCTTTTCCTTCTTCGCAGGATTCTTTGATGCGATGATGGCCTTCTTGATGCCGGAGGCCTCGTGGTACTTGTGCCGGTAGTGGTCCGATGCCCACTCCGAGAACATTATCCTGACATCGGGCTTCAGAACGAAGTCCTGCTGGAAGAAACGTGCCCAGTCACCTCCGATCTCAGGGCCTATGAGTGCGAATATCTCCTTCTCCTTTGAATCCTCCCTGACCGGTGACGCGCTCAATCCAATCCTTCTAGTCGACTGGAGCGACGCGGTTCTCCGGAACAGTTTGCTAGGTATGTGGTGGACCTCGTCGAAGATTATGAGTCCCCAGTCGTTTCTAAATAGCGAGGTTTTCTCGCCGGCGATGTGGTATGTGGCTATAGTTACGTCTTTCATGTCTTTCTGGCCGCCGTGGAACTCGCCGATCTGGTCCTCGGTTATCGTGGTCTTGTCAAGTATCTCGCGTTTCCACTGGTCTACAAGAGATCGTTGCGGCACCAGGATCAGGGTTGGCGAATCGATCTTCGCCATCAGCCCTATCGAGGTAACGGTTTTGCCTGAGCCTGCGGGGTTCGCGAGCACCGCGGCCTTCTCTTCATACGCCCGCTTGACGTATTCCTCCTGGTAGTCGCGGAGATCGATCTGGAGGTCCGCACCTATCTTCTCGTCGACCTCGCGGTATTTTGAATTATCCTCTACAGGGTATCCTTTCTTCAGGAGCGCTTCCTTGATTTTGGCTCTCGATTTCGCACCCATCGCTATCCTTGACTTTTTGTCGGTCAGGTCGACCGCGAGGTTGCCTCTAATATTGTCGAGAGAGCGGGCCCACTCCATGCGCTCCTGGTCCTCCGACACAAGCGCGTGGTAGGTGCCCTCGTGCTCTATGGAGAACACTTCCTGCCTCTCATAGGTTCGCTCCGCCCACTCGAGGAATCTTGGATAGGAGCCAAGGATGCGGGTGTACTTCTCCTTCATTTCCTCCAGGGAGAGAGAGGAGTTCCAGATATCCATCTCCCGGACCTCGAACTTGTAGTGCTCTCCCGACGAGGTCTCCATGTGCGCAATCTCCGATATCTCGTTCAGCGTCTCCTCGGAGGGATTTGATAGTATGATCTCTCGCTGTGGCTCGAAGAAAACCACCTTGTCCTGCTGTATCTCCTCGATTTTCTGTAGAAGCTCCTCGCGCGAAAGTTCTTCAAGATCTGTTTCAGTATAGGGCATGCCCATGGTGATCGACAGTAAATCTTTTATCCCTGTTCCTCGACAGCAAAACGTGAAAGCAGACCTTTCCAGGAAGCTCTCGCGGCTGGAAAAATTCCGGAATCCACGGATCGAGCTCGAGCAATACTCGACACCGCCGGCGCTTGCCGCCGACATTATACATACTGCCCGGATGCAGGGCGATATTGAGGACCGCAAAGTTGTTGATCTCGGAACAGGGACAGGAATACTCGTGATAGGCGCGGCCCTTTCCGGCGCGGAGAATGTCGTTGCGGTGGAGAAGGATGGGGAGGCGCTGGAGATCGCGCGGAAGAATGCCGCGGAGCTCGGGGTCGAGAAAGACATCGAGTTCGTCGAAGCCGATGTCCTGGAATACGAAGGATCGTTTGATACATGCGTAATGAATCCGCCTTTCTCGGTGCACTCCGAACTCGGCGAGGATTTCTTCAGGAGGGCGTTTTCAATAGCCGGCAAAGTATACAGCCTCGCGGCACGGGAGCAGAGTATAAAAGATTTCGCCGGGGAGTTTCAGCATGAAGTCCTGGCGGTCGAGCCCTACACTGTCGAACTCGGCCCGAGCTACGGTTTCCACACCGAGGAAAAGAGGGAGACGGAGCTGGACTTCATAATTACGAGGAGAAAATAACATGGAGCTTGAGACTGTCGAGAAGGACGGAAGACTTGTAGTTGACATGCAGCAGAACCACGCGCTGGCAAATCTTGTAAGAAAGGCTGTGTGGGAGAGTGAGGGCGAGGCATCCTACGATAGAGGCCACCCTCTAGGGGACGAGTCCCAGCTGATCATCGAGGCCGACAACCCACAGGAAGTTCTGCAGGATGCGGTGGAAACCGCTAGAGAATGGATGGACGACATCGAGGACCAGCTCTAAATCTGTTGATCTCCAAACTTTCTATATGAAACAGGGTATCAGAGTTCTTGGAATCGACGATGCCGCATTCAGTTTTGACGACGACGAGACGTTCCTGACTGGCGTTGTCTACCGCGGAACAGAGTTCATCGAGGATATTGTAGCAACGCCAGTGACTGTCGACGGCGAGGACTCGACTGAAAAAGTCGTAGAAATTTTCCGCGCCTGCCAGAATACTTTACAGGTCAAGGCGATTCTTCTCGACGGCATAAGCTTCGCGGGTTTCAACATCGTGGACCTCGATGATGTCACGGAGGAGACTGGCAAACCTGTTATCGCAGTTACCGCAAACGAGCCTGACAGGGACGATTTCCGGGCAACCATGGAGAGAACCGACAACTTTGACGAGAAGTTCGACAAGTTTGAAGACGCGCGAGAAATAGAGCTGAAGGACGGAAAGGTCTACATACAGTTCTCGGGCGTAAGTTTTGAATCCGCGAAAAAGATAGTCGAGAACTCCACTATACATGGTCTTACACCGGAACCGATCCGGGTCGCGCACATGATAGGTCGAGCGATGCACTAAGTATATTGAAAAAGAAACCGTCGGAAGATAAACCATGCGCGAGAGATGGCTTGAATTCAGGCAGTCACGCGGGTTCAGCGAGTTCTACTTTTTCGCGATCGCGCTGATACTTGCGTTCGGGGTCCTCCAGACCACGGGAACTGCTCTAGAGACTGAGAAGCCTGTAGTATCGGTTGTCTCGTGCTCAATGTACCCGGAGCTACATGTCGGAGACATCCTGATAGTAAAGGGGACCCCCTACGAGAACCTGGAAGAGGAGGATGTCATAGTCTATGACACCCCGAAAATGGAGATTCCGGTGGTGCACCGGGTGATCGAGAGAAACCCGGACTACCTCGAGACCCGGGGCGACAACAACCCGTCGCAGCTGGAGTTCGAGAAAAGGGTTGAGCCGGACCAGATCCACGGCCGCGTATTTTTCAAGATACCGAGAATTGGAGGCCTGAAGCTGCTTGTAATGGATCTCGTCGGCTTTAGCGGCGATAAACCACTGGTGATCGACAGTTACCCAAGTTGCAGTGTAGAGGTTCCTCTGGACCAGCGCTAGCGGCGTTACCATTTTAAAGATAAACCACTTTACTTGAGCAAGTATGGAATTCTGTGACGAATGCGGAGGAATGCTAGTATCCGAGAAAAAAGATGGAGAAACAGTCATGAAATGCCGCAGCTGCGGCAACATCCAGGACGTAGAAGGCGGAGACTACACCGTCACTGAAGAAAAGGAAGAAGATCCGATGGACCGCCTCAACGTCTCTTCTGAGGATGACAAATCGACTACAAGGCCAACCACGAAGAGAGAATGTCCTAACTGCTCAGAAAGCAGCGACGATGAGAAAGAACACGAGTGGTGGATGGAACAGACTCGGGCCTCGGACGAGCCGCCAACACGCTTCTACGAATGCACAGAGTGCGGCAACGTCCACAAGGAGTACGACTGATCACTCCACTTCTATGTCCTCTTTCTTGTCCAGTTCTTCCGCTAGAATGTTGACTGATGAGCGCAGCTTCCGGATCTCGTCCCACATATCGGTCTTTTCGGACTCGAACTCTTCTGAATCGAGCTTCCGCTCGAAGTCGTACTCGCGCCTGTTGGCCTCGAGGAGCCACTCGTTCTCCAGCCGGTCAACCTCTTCCTGGAGATCGGAGAAGTCGCTTCTCAGCCTGTTCTGGGAGGTGTTGAGCCGGTCAATAGTTTCCGAAACCTTCCTCAGCGTCACCAGCAGCTTCCTGTCAACGATCTCTCTCAGCTCCCGGTCAAGCTCTTCCTGGTGGGCTTCGAGAACGTCGAGCCGCTGTTCGAGCTCTTCAATCCACACCTCGTCCTCGGAGGCGCGCTGGTTTATATCTTCAATAGTGGCGGCCTCTGCCTCTTCGACCCGGTAGTCTTCCTGCACGACGTTCCGGGTGTCCTGCAGCGCGCTGTCGAGCGCGTTCAGGTGGGATTCAAGCTTCTCCAGCCGCCGGGAAACATTCTGCACTCCTTCGAGCGCCTCTTCGGCCTGTTTCCCGAGTATATCCATGGAGCAAGTTTTGTTCCGGCAGTATTTGAATCCCATGCAGGGGCGAAAAGGGTTAAAACAGTTGACGGCGAGCTTGAAAACATGCCAGACCAGCAGAGAAGAGCACCGGCAGTTCCTAAGGATATCGATGCAATCAACCCGAGAGATGATATACGTGTCCGGGTGATAGGCACTGTTATCTCGAAACAGGACAACTCGGTGAATATTGACGATGGAACAGGAACGGTAGAGGTGTTCCTGGAGGAAGACTACCTGGAAGACCTGGAGGAGAACCAGCGAATCCGCGTTCTGGGCCGGGTCCTCCCAACGCCCGAGAGCTTTGAAATACAGGGAGAGACTGTGCAGGACTTTGAGGGCGTTGACCAGGAGCTCTACGACAGGGTTAAAAAAGTTGTCAGCACTACTGAATAACACAAGGTGAGAAGGGAGTGTTTAAAGCTGAACTAGAGGATATATCTTTGATCCAGGATTCGATGAAAACCGTTTCAGACCTGATTTCCGAGGGTCTTTTCCAGTTGACCGAGGACGGAATCGAACTTGTTGCGGCGGATCCAGCGATGGTCGCGCTAGTCGACTTCACGATGGATAAGGACGTTTTCGAGAACTACGAGCTCGATGAGGAGGCAAAGGTCGGGCTGAATATTGAAAACTTCTACTCGATTCTCAGGCGCGCGAACTCAAACGATACTATAGTGCTTGAGCTGAAAGAGGACGACTCCAAGTTCTACATAACCATGGAGAATTCCTCGACAAGGAACTTCTCGCTACCCATACTCAACCTTTCAGAAGACGATATTCCTGACACGCAAAACCTCGACTTCACTTTCACCGCGGACCTCGAAACTTCTGTAATCGAGAGCGCGATCAAGGACGCGCTGGTAGTCGGTGACTCCGTAAGGATTTCGGCGGACAGCGACGGAATCGATATTGAGGCCGAGGGTGATCAGAGCAACGTTGACTTCCACATCGACGGCGATGCGGAAGGAGTCCTCGAATTTGACGGCGGCGACGCCAACTCGATGTTCTCGCTTGACTATCTCAACAACATGATCGGAGCCAAGAAGCTCTCCGATACAGTCGCGGTCAAGATGGGAGAGGACTTCCCGATGAGGATGGAGTTCACAGTCCCGGAAAAGGCGAAACTGAGCTTCGTGCTTGCTCCACGCATCGAGGAAGAGTAACTTCTCGATGCTCCAAGAAGACAGCTACAGGCAGTCTGTGACACGCATCGAGGAGTAGATCCCGGACCTTACTGATTTAGGTCTTGAGCTATACCCAGTTTCTATGAGGGAAGAGGAGCTTCCGGAAACAGAGGAGGAATGGCGCGAAAAACTTTCCAGGAAAAGGTACCGCATCATGCGCAAGAAAGGAACTGAACCGCGCGGAACGGGAGAGTTTATTGACAAGGAGGATAATGGAATCTACGTCTGCGGGGCGTGCGGACAGGAACTTTTCGACTCAGAAACCAAGTTCCCGAGCAGCGGGTGGCCAAGTTTCTACGACGCTATCGAGGGCTCGGTCGAGTTCAAACCCGATAGTAGCCACGGAATGCAACGCACCGAGGTCATTTGTTCCCGGTGCGAATCTCATCTAGGCCATGTATTCGATGACTCGATGAAATCAGTGGATTTAACTCGATCAACCGGAACTTCTAGTGCCGGGAGCGGTCCGGATCCCGCCGGTAAACGGTTCTGCATTAACTCAGCCTCTCTAGATTTTGAGGGAGAATAGCCGGGTATTTCCGGGCTAGAGTAATGCTTACTCATTTATTGACGCTCACGAAAACTCTTATCATGTCGTCCGGCTCCAGGGCTTTTGAGGCCAGCAGAAAAGGAGTTACCCCTGTGGTGGCCATGGTGGTTATACTGGTGATAGCCGTGGCTGCTGTATCAATTGTCTGGGGCACAGCGAGCGGTTTTCTTGAGAGGGGAAACCAGGCGTCTTTCGATCTCGCAAACAGCCTGGGTGACGTTCATGTCACGGGATGCTGGGTCGACAGGGACAGAACATACCTCAGGATGAGCAACAAGGGTGAGAAGGCTGTCAACGCCTCTGCTATCGACCTGAGCGTGAAGGGGCTTACCTTTGACCCCGTATTTCAGCCGTACACAAATGTCTCGACCTCAATCGTTGAACCGCGTGACTCTTTCCGGCTTATGATACCAGAGAAGATCAGCGAGGAGCTCGATATACAGCTATACCTCGGCAAACAAAGGAAGACGGTCCACTGCAGATACCTGGACGAGGTGTCGTGTAGACCTGAAGAGGCGATGGTGGGATACTGGACCCTGAACTCGAAGCACACTCTCGGCGCCACTTCCGTCGATCTCACCGAGGTACAGGACAACGGTGATATACAGGGTGCGAAGGTCGTGAAAGGGTTCATAGGACAGGCCTACGAGTTCGATGGATCGAACGACAGAGTGAAGATAGACAACTTTCCCTCTGATGCCACAGGCAACGTGACTATCTCCATGTGGTTCAACCGCACGGATGTACCTTTCGCGGACGACGAGGCCCTGATCGCGCTCGACGGCAATGTTAACAACGCTCCCGGCGTTGAAATCTACCTTGAGGATGGTCTCAGTGGCACGCCTCACGGAGGACTGAAGGCCACCAACAACATGGGTGAGGAACTGGTAACTGACACATACCAGCTCGATGATGGAGAATGGCATCATGTCGCACTAGTGATCAACGGCGACAGCTTCGCAAATGCTAACCTCTGGGTCGACGGAGAGAACGAGACTCTCTGGAGAACCGCGGAACCCATAGATATCGACTCGGACACCTCCTATCTGGGATACAGCTATATTGCGAATGAAGATCGATGGTTCACGGGCAGGATCGACCAGGTCAGGATATACAACCGTTCTCTGAAGAACTGGGAGGTAAGGAACCTCTACTTCCACCGGGACAAGGAGTTCCAGGACGCGGCATGTTCGCTCGAGCCAAACTAGCCGGGCTGGAAGTATCAATTCTTTTAGCTCTTCACCCGCAACTTCAATCCATGGGGGAAGACGGGGGCAAACCGCAGGACTGGAAGATAAGGCAGTACTACGAGCAGGAAGAGCTTGTCGAGCGCGTGGTTTCGGTTTCTGAATACAGGGAGGTTGCACCGACCTATCCTAACGGCTACGGCAGGCGGCCTGACGCGATCAACTTCCCAGGAGACTTCCTCGACCTTGTAGAGAACGGTGCAGTGGCCTTCCACGCGTCTGTGGAGCGGTGGAGGAACCCTCTGCTCATCGATAACGTGAGCGATCTCAACGATTTGAGAGAAAGCTGGGACCTCGTGATCGATATCGACTGCGACTATTCCTTCGAACTTTCAAAGGAAACCGCGAAACTCGTCATACAGGAGCTGCGGGAGCACGGCATAGAGAACATATCAGTCAAGTTCTCCGGCAATAGGGGTTTCCACATCGGTGTCCGCGGCGAGGCGTTTCCCGAGCGCGTGAACGACCGCGACCTTTCAGAACTCTACCCGAGACTGCCCCGTGGAATAATAGAGTACATGCGCGAGAACCTTGAGGAGGAGATGGTACAGAAAGTCAGGGAATACGATCTGGAGGAAGAGATGGAGGAGGGTGACCCCTACACTGTCTCCGACATCGAGAACGACTGGGGCCAGCGACACCTCTTCCGCGTGCCTTACTCGTTACATGATGGAAGCTGGCTTGTATCCCTCCCGATCGCACCAGATGAAATCCAGGGCTTCAAGAAGGAAGATGCGGAGATCGACAACGTTTCGTTCGGCCAGACATTCCTCGAGGAGTACGAGCAAAACGAAGCCGCGAACCTGGTGGTCCAGGCCATGGACTTCATCAGTCAGGAGGAGCGTGAAAAGGCGGAGGAGCGGGAAAAACGGAAGAACCGGGACTTTGAGCGGCCCGACGATGCGATACCGCAGGAGTACTTCCCGCCGACAATCCACAACATTCTCGAGGGTCTGGAGGACGGAAGGAAGCGGGCGCTTTTCATCCTCATCAACTTTTTCAGGACCGTTGGCTACTCCTGGCCGGAAATCGAGTCAAAGATATGGGAGTGGAACGACAGGAACGCGGAACCTCTGCGAGAGGCGTACGTAAAGTCCCAGCTGAGCTGGCATAAAAAACGCGGCGAGGATGTCCCTCCGCCTAACTACGATGCGAAGGGCTACTACAGGGACATGAAAGTGTACGAGGGCGATAACCTGGAGGAAAAAGTCCCCAACCCCGTCAGTTACGCGTTCAGGAAGGCGAAGAAACGTGATGACAGCGGCGAAGACGAAGAAACCATGGAGTGCCCGTACTGCGGCAAAGAGTACAAGATGGAGAGTTACTACAAGAAACACGTCCAGGAATGTTTTGAGTAGAAGTTAATCGACCCTGATAAAAATCTTGTAGCTCTACCTTTTCTTATGACGGATGAGGCCCTGACGTTCTCCGAGCTTAGGAAGATCCAGAAGCAGGAGTCGCGTCAGGAAGAGCTTTCAGAGCTGGACGACAGCTTTCTAATCCGGGTCTCCGACTACATCAACACGAAGAAAGAGGTTGAAGGCGAATCCCGGGAGTACAGGAACGCGAAGAGGGTGTTTGAAAAAATTGTGAGCCTCAGGGAGGACAAGATTGTGAAGAATGCCCGCCTGGCCGTAAAGTCTGAGGTGGAAGGTTCCGAGCTGAATCTCTTGCCGGAGGAACAGAAGCTCTTCCGGAACGCCAGGAAACTTTTCCAGGAGTACAGGAGCATCATAGACGAGAAGATCGACAACGGTTTCCACTCCCGTGTGGATGCTGAAGAAGTGGAGGAGGAAAAAGTCGAAGAGGAGCCTGAGGAGGATGGATCCGGGAGCGAAGAGGAGGACTACAGTCTGCTTAAAATTACTTCCAGCGTACCCGAGTTCATGGGCACCGACCTTGAAACATACGGGCCTTTCGAAGAAGGTGAAAAAGTCGAGCTTCCTGAAGAAAACGCAGAGATACTTGTGAACCGCGGAAGCGCGGAGAAGGTGGAATAGATAATATGGTTGATACAGTTTACGCGATAGGAGGCTCGGTGGTAAACCAGAACTTTGACCGGCTGGACGAGCTGGCGGATGCGCTGGAAAAGGACGAACAGGTCGCTGTAGTTGTCGGCGCAGGACACCTGAAAAAGCACCAGGAAGTGGTGAGGGAAAACACTACAAAGGCGGAAACCGATCTCGTGGGTATCGCCGCCACCAGGTTGAACGCGAAGACCCTCGAGGCGCTGATGGAAGACGCCTACCCTGGCATTCCCGAGACGGTTGAGGAGGTCCGGAAAGCTGCGGCCTCGGGAAAAAGTGTTGTCATGGGAGGCCTAAATCCTGGTTTCTCGACGGATGCTGTCGCGGCGGTTGTCGCGGAAGTTTTCGGCGCGGACCTCTACATTATTACGGACGTGGACGGCATCTACACCGGCGATCCGGGAACTGATAGCGAGGCAGAGAAGCTCGAAGAGATTGAGGTCGACCGACTTCTCCGGATGACCGAGGGAAAGAGCGAGCCGGGAACCTACGCGATAGTCGACGAGACCGCGGTCAACATAATCGGCCGCTCGGGTATCAAGACGAGGGTTTTCGAGGGAACTGTCGAGAATGTTGAAGACCCGGAAGAAGCTCGGGGAACAGAGATAGTCGTGGACTGAAACCTACTCAGTACTTTTAAAGTTTGTTTTCCCGGGTAGAACTATGGTCAAGATTCCAAAAGAACAGAGGCGTTACTGTCCCAACTGTGACACGCATACGGAACAGACGATCAAGGAAGTCACGAACAGGAAGGACTCGCCTTTCAGGAAAAAGTTCAGGAAGAGGCAGCGGAAGATCGACAAGGGATACGGATCGTTCCCCTACGAGAACCCGGCTATCAGGTCCCGTGGAAGGAAAAATCCTACTTCCGAGAAGAAGGATCTGCAGTTCACGTGCAAGGAATGCGGCAAGTCATGGAAACCTTCTGAACCGATAAGAGCTGCAAAGCTGGAGATCGAGAGGTGACCAAGCAGATGGCGCGTAATTTCTTGAGAGTCGAGTGTCCTGAATGCGGCAACGAGCAGAATATTTTCTCTCATGCGTCCACAGAGGTAGAATGCCTGGTTTGCGGCGAAGTTCTCGCAAGACCTTCCGGCGGTGTCGCTGAACTTGAAGTTGATGCCGCGGAAGAACTGAGCCCGGAATAGATTTTTAGACTTTCTACACCTTTTTTTACTTATGGATCAAGCCGCCGAATATATTGAAAGGCTGAAAGATACCCGGCTATATCGTTTCATTATAGTTGCGGCGCTTATTGGTGTCGCCGCGTACTTCTTCACGGGCTACGTCATAACCGGCATTCTTGTTATAGGAGTAGGAGTGGTATCCTGGACAGTCAACAGGCTCGGAATGAAGCAGGTGGGGGTGGAGCTCGCGACTCTTTCAACCGTAGTCATAGGCGTTGCCTACGGGCCGATACCCGGCTCCCTCATGGGACTCGCCCTCATAATGCTCCAGATGACCGCGGGACAGTACACCGGGAGCTACATCGTCTGGGTCATACCCGCGTACCCGGTCGCAGGTTTCATAGCCGGTACCTTCAACGGCGTCGGGATATTCGTTCTTGGAGCCGGCCTGACAGCCGGCATGCAGGCACTTTTCGCGGTAATGACTGCGGTAACCGTGGCAGGAAACTTTCCCCGCTACTTTCCGTATGCCGCGACCAATGTCGTATTCAACCTGACGATGTTCATGTATGTCGCGCCTGTCATTCTCCCTCTGATGACCTGAACCGCTTATAAAACTCGATGTTTGTTTTCCCGATATGCGCTGGTATAAAGAACGGCCAGAGGAAGGAGACCTCGTCGTCGTAACCATAACCGATGTCGACAAGAACTCCGCTTACGCGGAACTCGACGAGTACGAGGACGTCAAAGGACTTATCCACATCTCTGAAGTCTCACGCTCATGGGTCCAGGACGTCTCGAAAGAGCTTGGTGAAGGAGAGAAGACTGTGGCCCAGGTAGTTGAGGCAGACGATGATCCTGTAGACCTCTCTCTGAAGAGAGTCAACGAGAAGCAGAAGAAGGATGCGATGGGTCGCTGGAACCGCGAGCAGAAGGCCGACAAGTTTGTCGAGGCGCTCGCGGAAAAACTTGGAGAGGACCAAGAAGACCTTTATGAAGACGCTGTCTTCCCGATGCAGCGCGAGTTCGGCTCGTCCTTCAAGGGATTCGAGATCGCGGTAGGAGAAGAAGAGAGGCTAAAAGAAATGTTTGAAGAAGACGTGGTCGAGGCTATACAGGAGGTTTCTAGCGAAAATATAGACCTGAAGCAGGAGAAGCTTGAGGGCGAGATCGAGATCGAGTTCAACCAGGGCGATGGTATTGAAAGGATCAGGGACGTACTTGAAGACATGGAAGACGCTATCGAGGTAAAATACATATCCGCGCCCAAGTACAGCATAACTGCCTGGGGCCGGAACTCCCGGCTCGCTAAGAAGAGAATGGACGAGGCGGTTGAAACTATAAGGGAACGGGTGTCGGAACAGGACGGAGAGTTCGACTTCGCCAGGGCGTAGGTGAGACCGGTGATTAAAAAGTGTCCGGAATGTAACTCTTACACGTTGAAGGACCATCATTGCGTCGAGACAGAGGAGGCACGGCCTCCGAAGTTCTCGTTCCCCGACAGGTACGGTAAATACCGGCGCAGGACAAAGAAAGATTCAAGGTGAAACAATGCGAAGATCAAAAACCTTCAGCATAGACATAACACAAAGGTGTTAGGACTAATGGGAAAGACCGAGATAGAACTTGAAAGAGAACCCGAAGCTGAAAACCCGGTGTTTATCGAAGGACTTGCAGGAATCGGCCACATAGGCAAGACCTGCGTGAGCTATCTCGCGGACCACCTGGACGCGGAGAAGATTGGAGAACTCTACTCCCACCACTTCCCTCCATACACAATAGTTAACGACGACAAGACCGTCGACCTACTGAAAAACAATATCTACGAGCTGACACGCGACGACGGCCGCGACCTTCTAATAATTGAAGGTAACGCCCAGGCGCAGACGCCTGAAGGCCACTTCGATGTCGCGGAGAAGATACTCGAACTTGTCGATGACTCGGGAGCATCGGAACTCATCACGATCGGCGGCTACGGAACTGGCGACGTTGTAGAAGACCCTGACGTATTCGGAGCTGTGAGTTCCGGCGAGGTCAAGGAAAAATACTCTGACAACGGCATAGTTTTCGACCATGATGTCGGCCAGATAGTCGGCGCCTCTGGCCTACTGATCGGGCTGGGGGAGGAGAGAGGATACGATGGGATATGCCTCCTGGGCGAGACGCCGGGCTTTCTCCTGAGCGATCCAAAGGCAACCGAGGCTGTACTCCACGTTGTCGAAGACATTCTTGACCTGGAGCTTGACTACGCCGAACTCGACAAGAAGGTCGAGGAATCCCAGGAAGTACTTAAAAAGCTTCAGAATCTTCAGCAACAACAGGGCCAGGACCAGGACCAGAGCCAGCAGGACCTCGGCTACATAGGTTAAAGAGGAAAACAATACATGACAGCTTACACGCGTTACGAGAGGGCACGGATTATCGGCGCTCGATCACTTCAGATCGCGATGGGAGCCCCGACTTTTGTGGATGTAGAAAGCAACGACCCGCGGGAGATAGCGAAAAGGGAGCTTGAGGAAGAAAAACTACCCATCACGGTCGCCAACTAGTTTAACCTGTCATTTCCTTTACTTTTATTCTATTTAGAACTAAATAGGGCCTCTAGATTCTATGCGATAATTATTAATCGACCCCTACAAATTCTTTTCATGGTGGCCGAGGCAGACACTTATCCCGAACTGGTTGCATCAGATTCAGGTGCTTACTGGATGACACCTGCCAAGGTCAGGGCAGACGAGCTGGAGCATAAGATTGATGAATACACGGATTCTCCTGAACTCATAATAGATGTCGGGACCGGGGATGCCTCTTTCTACATGGAGCTTTCTGAAAGGTTTGAATCAGGAGTTGTGGGTCTGGAGAAGTACAGAGGAGTTCTCGAGGACCTGCACCGGTTCGAAGTGATTCAGGCTGACGGGACGGAGGCAATAAAAACGGGCTCGGTCGACTGTCTATGCTACATCAATTCTCTCCAGGCCATGGAAGATCCGGCAGGAGAGCTGAAATCTGCTTACAGAGTTCTAAAAGAGGGCGGTATGGCTCTGGTGACCGGTCCAACCGAGAAAAGCATCAAACTTTTCCCCGAACGGTCGATAGACTGGCAGACAGAGCCCCCGAGAATAGTCACCGAGATGAAGGATCTGGAGACATACTCACAGTATTTCTTTCCCGGGGACTGGCTTGAGAAAACAGCTCAAGATACAGGATTCAAACTGCTGGAGAGGTCAGAGATCGCTATCGATATCAGAGGTCTTCCACACCTCTACGACCATGTCAGGCCAGGATACAGGCCGGAAACTGACGGGGCGCTCCTGGAGAATCTACGAGAAAGGCCTGAAGCAACGATGGAAAAACTGCTCGAAAACTCTGAGGCCCCCGAAGTTGGCCTGTGGGTGTTGCGAAAGTAATGGTGCTGAGCGAGTTCATCAAGAACCTGGTGATGGCCAGGCAGCTCAAGTTTGAGGAGGGCCGTTTCGAGATGTTTGGAATAAGAGCGGTCATATTCGCCGAAAAGACTTTCTCTACCCTTATAGAGGAGCTTCACGAACGTCATGGTGAAGAAGTCTACGAGATAATGTACGAGATGGGAAGAAAACAGGGCCACCAGGCCGTGGAAGAAGTCGCGAGGAAGTACGAGGCCGACAGGAGACAGCTCTTCCTCGAGCTGTATGAATCGGCCAACGCACAGGGTCTCGGGAAAATAGAGTACCAGGAGTTCGATCCCGAAGGTTTCATCAAGATAACCCTGGGCGACATCCCCTTTGCCGGTGATCTCAAAGACGAGCTCGAGGCCCCCGAGAGGCCCGCGGCGGAGTTCATGCGCGGCGTCTACCAGGGCATCGGAGAGGAAGTGTTCGGTCCGGAAACCGTCACCGAGATAACAGATCTAAACCCACAGAGAGCAATGATAGAGCTTTCGGAGGCCGAAAACGATGGACCAGATTAAAGAGATACTCGAAAATGTTGCGGAGAACGACCTTGAACCAGAGACACCCCTGGGAGAGGAAAAAGAGATCAACGAAGAGGTCCGGGAGCTTACTGAGACCATAGAAGGTCTTACAGGCGGGACAACGAGCGAGCCGAGTCCTGTGGTCTACACTCCCGGTGACTGGGACCGGGCGACAGAGTCAGCGGCGAAGTGCCTGAGGATAATGGGTGAGGGAGAAGGGGACGGCGTAATCAACCTTGGAGCCCCGGAGCCTCATCTTTCCGCACTATCGTTCAGGGACGGGAGCGAGAGTATAGGCGCCGATGTCCTGAACCAGAGTTTTGAGGATTTCACGGAGCTGAACCAGAACTTTTACGATCTCTTGGAAAACGCCGGTGAAGCATCGGTTCTTATAGGTCTTCCAGCAGTCACCTACGCGCTTGGCCGCCAGTTTGAAGAAGAGACCGGAAAGTCGCCGGCTGAAGCATTCCCCGAACTGGAAAGAGGATTCTTCGGTGGCGAAGTTCTCGACGAGGCGATGAGAGAAGACCTCCGGGACCAGTGGGGCTTCGAGGAGACAGGGCTGGAAGAGTTCGCCTCCTATGTGTTCGGGTTCTTCTTGGATGGAGAATATTACGAAGTTAACGACTACCTTGCGGGCCGTATGGCTGAAAATCCCGGCCACA
Source organism: uncultured archaeon (assembly GCA_964421955.1). Lineage (GTDB taxonomy): Archaea > Nanohalarchaeota > Nanosalinia > Nanosalinales > Nanosalinaceae > CAYQYU01. Next base: position 36,213 of record CAYQYU010000006.1, read on the forward strand.
GTATGTACGTCGATTTTTACCTTCCACAGGACGAGAACTTCAACAGCCAGGCTTTCCTTGATGCGCTCTACGAGAACTCTCCCGCATTCAGGGAAGTGGAGGGCCGTCTGGGGGTGGTCCAGGAAGTGAATATCAGGGATCTGGAGGACTATCCTACTGAGAAAGAAGGTCTGAAGGCGCAGAGAGTGAAGGACAATACCGGTATGTAGTTATACTTTCCTTTCCTGCTTCACGCGGATACCATTTTCATCAAGGCTGACGCCCAGAATCCCTCCGTTGACAGGTGTTCTCCTCATCTTGATAACCTGCAGAGAACGGTATGCAGCGTCTCCAAGCGCGAATCCTTCAAGTCTTATAACTCCATCGACCACAAACTCGGCGATCCCGAACCTGGTGAGTCTCCCGGACTCGCTTTCCGGTCTTTCACAGGTAACAACTACCGTTGCTTCAAGGTCTTTAAGGTGCTCTATAAGCCTGTTGAGATACTTTCTCAGGCCATCGTTTTCACCCCAGTGCATCTCAAAGACGCTGAGAGAGTCCAGGACGATCCGGTCGAAGTCCTCCTCCTTTATGTATTCGAGTACCTCGGTCTCCAGCTCCCGGGAAGGGTTTATGTGGGCCATCGACAGGTTCTTGAAGTAGTTGTCAAAGTCTATGTCGAACTCCTTTGCATCCCTGCGGATCTCGTCCGGGCTCTGACCCGTTGTCAGGTAGAGACAGTTATCTTTGTCCTCAAGTCCCTCGGTCAGGAACTGGATGCAGAACGTGGTTTTACCCGAACCAGGTCCGCCCGTGATAAGAGTTACACTTCCCTCGGGCAAACCTCCTTCCAGGTTATCATCCAGACCTGGAATTCCACTATCGACTCTCTCCACCATGGAAAGAATCTTCAACCAAGGTTTTTTACGGCTTTCCACTGTCGCTGCCATACAATGACACTCTAGGTTCCCGGGAAGCTTTAAACCGATGCGACGGATTTTAATTATGGAAATCGAATCCATCTCACTCAGGGAAATTATTGACTCAAGAACCAACCCAACCGTCGAGGCAGAGGTGAACGACAGCTACGGCAAGGCGCCTTCAGGAGCATCAACCGGAGAACACTCTGTCAACTGCTCGGTCCCGGATCACATAGACGCGGTCGAGAAACTGCTCTCGAGACTGGAAGGCCAGGACCTCACGCAGGAAGAGTTTGACACCAGGCTCAAGGAGATAGATGATACCGAAGACTTCTCCCGGCTTGGCGCGGCATCGATCGCGGCGAGCTTCGGCTTCAAGCAGGCCTCCGGGTTTTCCCACTCGAAGAAGTTCCCGCTACCTCTCAGCAATATTGTCGGCGGCGGAGAACACGGCGGCAACACATCTATCCAGGAGTTCCTCGTGATTCCGATGGAGGCAGAGAGCTTTCCCGAGGCCGTGGAGACAAACGCGGAGATATACCGCGAGCTGAAATCAAGGTACAGCAGGAAAGTGAAAGGCATCAACGACGAGGGAGCGCTGATAACCTCGATGGACGACGAAAAGACTCTGAAGGCGGTGAAGAAAGTCGCCGACGAGTACGGCGCGAGGCTTGGACTCGACGTTGCGGCATCCGAGTTCTACAGGAACGGCGAGTACCACATGGGATCGATGCACCAGACACTATCCCCTGAAGAAATGCTGAAGTTCGTCCAGAAACTTATAGACGAGTTCGACCTTGTCTACGTCGAGGACCCGTTCGACGAGAACGACTTCAGGAACCACGCGGAGCTGACGAAGAAGAACCCGGACGTTCTTGTCTGCGGTGACGATCTCTTCACCACGAATAAAGACCGCTTACAGGAGGGCATCGAGAACGGCTCCTGCAACTCCCTGATCGTTAAGCCCAACCAGATAGGAACGGTTACCGATGCACACGAGACCGTTGAAATGGCAAAAGAAAAGGGGTACACCCCTGTGATCTCTCACCGGTCGGGAGAAACCTGTGATTCGACGATCAGCGATCTCGCGCTGGAATGGGAGTGCCCGTTCATCAAGGCCGGCATCGCCGACATCAGGATCGCAAAGCTCAACCGTTTGATCCGGCTCTGGAACCAGGTAGAGGGCGCGGAGATAAACCACGGGTAGCTCCGGGAACAGTTCCGAGACATTATTTAATAGTTGCTCCTCAACACGCAGATATGCCCGAACAAGAACAGGAAGAGCTCCTGGTCGAGCGAGACCAGTACCTGGCGAACGGTGTCCACATCGGCACCAAGTCGCAGCATAAACACATGGAGAAATACATTTTCCACGTCAAAAAGAACCAGCTCGCCGTCCTGAATCTAGAAAGGACAGACGAGCGCATAAGAGACGCTGCAAAGTTTCTCTCCAGATATGATCCGGGGAAAATACTCATAGTATCGAGAAAGGAAGAGTCGCTCCTGCCCGTTACAAAGTTCGCGGAGGCAACAGGCGCAGAAAAGATCGCGGGACGTTTCATGCCAGGAACGCTCACGAATCCGCAGTCCGAGAACTTCGTGGAGCCGGAAGTTGTCCTGATTTCGGACCCGGAAACAGACTCCCAGGCGATCAATGAGGCCAGGGATGCGAAGATTCCGGTGGTTGCGATCGCGGACTCCGCGAACTCGCTCGAGGACATCGACCTGGTTATCCCCGCGAACAACAAAGGCGGGAACGCTCTTGCGATGGTCTACTACCTTATCGCCAAGAAAATGGCGGAGGAAAAGGGAGAGGACTTCGGCTACGATTTCGAAGACTTCAAACCTGAAGAAGACCAGGGAGAGTAGATATAGATGAAACTGGTAATAGATTTCTGCACTGACTGTGGACACGTTGAGAAGGCGGTAGAATCCGTAAGAGAGATACTGGAAGATTATCCGGATGATTTTGATACCGCCGAACTTGTCCCTGCGGAGGATGGAGTATTCCGGATATCGATCGACAGCGAGGTAATCTTCGATATCGATGAAGAGGATTTCTCGGTCCACAAAATAAACGAGAAGGTCGAGGAGCATATACAGGACACGGAAGAATGAGCCTGGAATTTCTTGTAATCGAGGGCACGGTCCGGAACGGACGGAAGAGCATACATGTCGCGCGTGAGATTGTAGGAGAGTTCGAGAACCAGGACTACAGTGCGGAGCTTTTCGACCCTAGAGAAAAAGATATCCCTCTGCTTGAGACCAGGCGTTACACGGATCCAGAAGAACCTCCTGAAGACGTTGAAGAGTTCGGACGGAAGGTTGAAGAGGCGGACTGTCTGGTGATCGTGACGCCGGAGTATAACCACTCGATCCCGGGTGCGCTGAAGAACCTGCTCGACTACCTATACCCGGAGTACGACGACAAGCCTTTCTCGTACGTGACAGTTTCCGGAGGAGGCTTTGGGGGCGTCCGTGCGCTTGAAGACCTCGAATCACTTACCGTCACGCTCGGAGGACTTCCCGGACCATCACTCGCGGTCTCCCGGGTCAACCAGGTCTTCAAGGACGGAGAGCTGGTGGATGAAGACTATGCGGAAAGGTTCGAGAATTTTGTCGAGGACTCCGTCGAGCACGTGAGAAAGTTCAGCTAGTTTTAGCCAAGACTTTAATTCTGCCACGCGAAACCTTATGCATGCCGGCTATAGACGCAAAGAACTTATCGAAGAGCTACGGCGATATCGATGCTCTCAGGGACGTCAGCTTCGGGGTCGAGAAAGGAGAACTTATAGGCGTTCTCGGCCCTAACGGGGCGGGAAAGTCGACTCTTGTAGAAATCCTGACCTCCCAGCTCGACAGGGACTCGGGTGAAGTCGAAGTGCTGGGAATCGATCCCCGCGGAAACGGTGTTGAACTCCGGGAGAAACTCGGTGTTTTGCCCGAGCGAGAGGACCCTCCGAGCTTTTTGACGGGTAACGAGTATCTCGACTTTGTCTCGGATGTTAGAGAAGTGGATATCGACAGGGATGTATGGATCGACCGGCTCAACCTTGAGGGCAAGATGGATAACCTGACCCGCGATCTTTCAAAAGGCGAGCGCCAGAAACTGATGCTTATACAGGCTTTCTTCCACGAGCCCGCGCTGGTCTTTATCGACGAGCCGCTGGTGAATCTCGACCCGATCATTCAGGAGGAGACCAAGGATATCTTCAGGGAGCACCGGGACCGTGGCGGCACAATATTCATGTGCACCCACGTGATCTCGCTGGCGGAAGAACTCTGTGACCGGGTGATACTGCTCAAAAACGGGGAGGTGCTTGATATAATCGAGGACGTTGAAAACCTGAAGCAGAAGTTCCTTGAAGAAGAATGATCCGAAGGATGATCAAAGAGGAGTGGAGGATGCACTCCACTCTTTACCGCGGCAGGTCTTTCGCGGCGTTCCCTTTCTTAGTGTTCCTATTCTCGCTGACCTTCACCTTTGCGACTGTCCGTTACTCGACACTAGATATTTCCGTCCTAGGGTCGGCTCTAAAGGGGATAGCCGCCTTCCTTGGCCTGGCAGTCGGCTCTATAGGTTTTTCCTCAAGGGACGCGATGAAGAATGTTCTTGGACCGACCAATTTTCTGGCCTACTCCTCGCGCACACTACCTGTTTCCGAGACTCGATTGCTGTTCGACTTTATCGTGAAGGATATTCTCTACTACATCGCTCTATTCCTGCTGCCGGTTTCTCTGGGAGTCCTTATTCCGACGGGAACCGGGCTTCTCCCAGCTGCTTTAATGGTGCCTTTCTGGTTCTTCGGCGCTCTCGCGGTCAGCGTCCTGGTAGCAAGAAGCTCGCTGAAGCTTTCTCAGGGCCATCTGCTCAGCTACAGGAAACTTGAATTTCTTTCCCCGCTAACTTCGAAGTCGGTGCTCGACGTCTCCCGTTCCTCGGGCGGGATGATCAAGGTTCTTTTCTCAACGGCGATACTCACAGGTTTCTACTGGTTCGCGGTTCTCCACTTCCCTGCAGCAAGCTATTTCCTCCAGAATCCCCTGCTTTCCTTCAGCGCTGTCATCGGATTGCTGAACCTGAGCGTCTACAACTGGCTGAACCGTTTTGACTCGCCAGAGGACTACATGTACCTCCCGCTAGGAAATCTTGACCTGCTCGATGCGAAGAAACAGGCCTACCTGGTTATCGCGGTGCCTCTGGCAGTTACACTTGTACTGCTTTCGTACCTGGTCTATCCTTCAATGCTGCTTCTGTCGCTGCTGACCGCTGTATCAACAACTCTTTACACGCTGGCAATAGCTTCCTGGCTCACCGGCCTGAATCCGAACAGGAAGCTTTTCAGCTCTAAAGTATTCCTGAAGTACCTGGCCGCGAACTCGGTAGTCGTGGTGCCGCTTCTCGTGATGTCGGTAATGTATACCAGAGGTCTTTTCCTGGCGTATATCTCGGTTATCGCCTTTGCGGTAACTGTTTATGTAATAAGTCTGCACTGATGTAGAGTCCGCAATTTAAAGCTCCAGCGCCAGACCAAAACATGTTTGACGAAGATCTACCGGTACGGGAATACAGGGAGAGACCGGATCGAGAGTCCAGGAGTGCTACGTACGAGTTTGCTGCCGGAATCGGCCTGGGAACAATAAGCCTCGAATTCTGGTACGGCTTCATAGGAGACAGTTTCAGGGATGCCGCGAGCGAGATGGATCTCTACGTCGACTACCCGCTCCAGATTGTCGGCTACACCATCTACAACCCTGAACTCCTGGCGCCGGTGACAACCCTGGCAGGGGCCGCGCTCCTGATTGACGCGGGTATAAACTATTACGGATAGCAGGGGGCCAAGGAGGATATTGAGGAGAGGAGGAGTGTAGAAGAGTCTCTCAGGGAACTTGAAGGTGAAGTTGATGAGGAACTTGGAGAGATCGAGAACGAACTTGATCCCTGACGGAACTCTCGGAACCTCCCCGGTACCTGTTTTCAGTGTTCGACCTTATTCCCACAAATGGTCGAGGAGATCAGGAGAACCGGTGTGAGGGGCATCCGACCCGTTGATACCGGGAAACAGACCTCTCTGGCCGGCTATGATCTACCGGAATATTTAAACCCCTGGAAAGCGACCGTTTTAACAGGGTACGCAGGGCAATGTTCAATTTTGGAGACAACGACAAGGACAAGTTGAAGGAGAACATGGAAGATATCAAGGAAATGGTTAACCGGCACCGGGGTCTTGGGTCGGAATCGGACCAGGAAGAGGATATAGACCGGGGATTCGATAATGATGATCTTGAAGGAGGCTTTAGCCCGGTTTCCGAAGGCCAGTCACAGGATTCGGGAGAAAACGTAGAGTCTTTTGACGGCGGGGGAAAGAAGTCTTTCGACAGTTTACAGGATAACCAGTCCTCTCCTGATTCACAGTCGTTCGATGATCAGGCGCCCGATAAAGAGAAGCAAGAGCTTGAAAGAGAGCTTGAAACCTTTGAGGAGGAGTTTGGCAGTGGGCAGTCAGGACCATCCCAGCAGGATCCTGGTCAACAGCAGACACAGGGAGAGCAGAATCAGGTCCGTTCTGCCCGGGAATCAGGACAGCAGCCCCAGCAGAGGGGCCAAGATCGGCGTGAAGAGCAGCATATTCCTTCTTCCCGCAGCGGGTCCTCGGAATCCAGTGATGTTGACCGGCTGAGCAGCGAAGTTCCCAAGCCTCCAGAGACCCGGGAAATAGATGTTCCGGAGATCGACCGCGGACCTCTTTTCCTGAGGAGACAGAAGTTCCGGCGTGCAAAACAGCTGATAGACGAGATGCTCTACCTATCACAGGAGGTCGAGAGCACTGTAAACACTCTCGAGGCAGGGATACAGCAGGACCAGTCTACCGAACGCGATATCCGCGAGATGCTGAAAGAAGTCGAGGGCAGCAGATCTGATGTAGAGGACATAATCTCGCCCGGCGAAGAATAAAAAACTCTTCCACCCAACTTTCGACTATGAGAAAGGAAGAAATTATTGAGTTCCTGGAGGAGTACAGGGATGCTAACTCGGAGCAGGCGCTTCTTGAACTCCTTAAAGACAAGCTTGTGAACGAGCTCGAGAGCTTTAATGCAGCAACTGAAAGACAGAAACACGACCTCAACCTGCTTATACGCGATCTCGAGGAGGAGCTTGACTACATCGAGAGCGACAAGCTCGCCGAATTTGACCCCGAGCAGCAATAGCTAAATCTCCTCAGGATCGGGATAGAAAAGTTCTGCTTCTGGATAGTCTTCCTTAATCCTGTTCACCACTAGGGGATAGATCGCTCCGAAATCCTCGTTTTCACCCTCGAAAGGGATCGAGATATCCATGGAAGACGTAGTTTTTTCTTCGCCTATATTCGCGCGTATACTGTATTCGATCGACCATCTCTGATCTTCTTCGACATATTTCGGATCCATCAGAATGGAGATGTTTTGCTGGCTCTCCCTAAAAACATTCAGAAAATCCTCAATCTTCCCAACTGAGTTCTCTATCATGCTGCTTTCCTTCGGGGACGAGAAGTAATGGAGATCTACCTCGGGAAACTCTGTTGTAAAACGTTCTATCCACTCCAGGTAATCCAGTTCTTCAAAAGCGTCTAACCCGGTGAAGTTCTGCTCCGTACTGAAGGAGTGATTCAGTTCTATCTCGCTCTTGTCGCCGGTCATTTCCGCGGTATAACCCATTTCAACAGGGTCACCGTCCTCGTTAAGGGTCGGCGACAGATAAATCTTCAGCTGGTTAGGTTCTGCATCAAGCGCCTTCATGTAGTTCCTGACTCCATCAAGAGCCGCATCGATAAGACTGTAGTCGTTCACCTTTAAGAGTTGACTGTGAGCCAAGATAAGGAATGTTTCGCTGCTGGAAATGCAACAAGCCACACCTGTTTCTGAGATACCGGAGATCCAGGCTCGCATCGTATATAAAAAAGTTTTACTCGACTCTAGTAATACTCATAGGCAACCGATGACCCTTTGAGGTGCTAACAAAAATGGCTACATTCCAGAAGTTTGAACCGAACGAATCACTCGCAGAAAAAACCTACGATACAGTTGAAGAGGCCCAGGGCTCCGGTACAGTAGTGATCGGGGTCAACGAGGTTACGAAGGCTATAGAGAGAAATGAGGCCTCGCTTGTTGTGATCGCCTCCGACGTTTCCCCGGAAGAGGTGGTCATGCATCTCCCAGCGCTCTGTGACGAGAGAGATATCCCATATACATACGTTCCGGAGAAGGAAGAGCTGGGGCTTGCGGCAGGCATAGAAGTTCAATCAGCCGCTGTAGCTGTAACTTCCGCCGGAAGTGCAGAGGACGATGTCCAGGACGTCGCCCAAAAATCCCGTGAACTTCTCGACAAGGACGAAGAAGACGAAGAATAAAAGGGTAGAAAATGGTACTCGCCAAGGTAGTCGAAGTGATCGGGGAACAGGGCCATAGAAGCGTCCGTAAAGTGAGGTGCAGGATTGTCGAGGGATCTGAAGAAGGCAAGATTCTCGTGAGGAATGTCCGGGGACCTGTAAGAGAGGACGATGTGGTTCACATCAAGGAAACGGAGATGGAGGGATAGGCGAAAATGCAAGATTTTCCCGGACTCAAACACAGGGTGATTGAGTAGATGGTAGAATGTGATTACTGCGGAGACGAGGTCAGGAAGACCGAGGGCAAGATGATGGTTCTCCAGTCCGGGGAGAAGCTTTACTTCTGCTCGAGCAAGTGCGAGAAAAACTATAGTCAGAAAAGAAGCCATCGTTACCCTGAGAAAAAATAGTTTTTAGGACAGCCAGCGACTTTATAAAATTTCGATCAGATAGGCGTTTATAGTGATGTTCTATGCCCCGCCAGCCAATTCTATCGGTTCTCGGTCATGTCGACTCGGGAAAGACCACACTACTCGACAGAATTAGAGAGTCACGTATAGTCGCAGGAGAGGCGGGCGGGATAACACAGATGATCGGCGCAACGGAGGTTCCGCTTGAGACTGTGGAGAACGTCTGCGGCGACCTTCTTGACAGGCTGGATATCGAGATAACGGTCCCTGGCGTCCTGTTCATAGACACACCCGGTCACGCTGCGTTCTCATCCCTGAGAAAAAGAGGAGGTTCCATCAGCGACATCGCGATACTTGTAATCGATATCGAGGAGGGCGTCCAGCCCCAGACGGCGGAGGCCATAAATATTCTCAAGGAGTCGGAGACTCCTTTCATCGTAGCTCTGAACAAGGTCGACAAGATGCATGGCTGGAAATCCGAGAAGAAGTGCTTCCTCGACAACTTGCAGGAGCAGTCGAACCAGGTACAGCAGAAACTGGACGAACGGATTTATGAGATCATGGGTGAGCTGGATGAATACGACATAACCTCGGACCGTTTTGATCGCGTGGACAGCTTCCAGAAGAAAGTTGCGATAGTCCCGATGTCAGCGGAGACCGGGGAAGGAATCCCCGAGCTGCTTATGGTTGTCGCCGGGCTTTCACAGCGCTACCTGGCCGACAGCCTTGAAGTTGAGGAGGGCATCGGTCGCGGCACAGTTCTCGAGGTGTCGCAGGAGGAAGGCCTGGGAACCACGGTCGATGTCATACATTATGACGGAACTATCAGCAGCGATGAGAAGCTTGTTTACGGAACCGCGGAAGGAGCAAAGGTCACGGACATAAGGGCGCTGCTGGAACCCCGCCCACTCAAGGAGATACGTGTCGACAAGAAGTTCGACCGAGTGGAGGAGGTCCATCCTGCATCAGGGGTAAAGATAGTCGGGAAGGACATGGAAGGAATCATCTCCGGAGCTCCTGTGAGGACGGCGACCGAAGACCGGTTGGATGAGGCTATCAGGGAGGTCGAGGAGGAGCTTGAACTCGGAGAGTTTGAAATCCATAACGAGGGAGTTGTCGCGAAGGCTGATTCTCTTGGCTCCCTTGAGGCACTGATGCGCGAGCTTGAAGAGAACGACATCCCTGTCAAGAAGGCCGAGGTCGGCGAGATCACGAAGAAGGATGTCATAGAGGTCGAGAACGAGGATGCCGAGAAAAGATCTATACTTGCGTTCAACACCGGTTTCAGCAGGCAGGGAGAGATGGCGGCGAAGGACAAGGGAATAGAAGTTTTCCAGAGCCAGATAATCTACCAGATAGTCCAGGACTACGAGGAATGGAGGCAGGAACTTGAGGAAAAGCAGAGAGGGAAAGCCCTGGAGGCGATATCCCGACCGGCAAGGATAAGAATTCTCGACGGTCACGTCTTCCGGAGCTCGAATCCCGCGGTTGTTGGTGTGAAGGTGGTTGAAGGTGTTCTGAAGCCGGGAGGATCGCTGATCAACTCCTCGGGTGATTTAATAGGCAGGATCAAGTCTGTCCAGCAGGAAAACGAGAGCCTGGATAAGGCTCCGCGTGGCGAAGAAGTCGCTGTCTCGATCTCAAACGCTACAGTGGGCCGCGACTTTGAGGAAGGAGATATCCTCTACACTGATCTCACCGCGAAGGACTACCAGCGGCTCCAGGAACTGGAGGATCTGATTGGTCAGGGCGAAAAAAATGTTCTAGAAGAGATAGTGGACATCAAGGATTCGAAGGACCCGCACTGGAAGCTAGGATAAATTCCTGGTCAGAGGAGTCTTCATCTTCCAGGTAGGTTGATATGCTTTCGACCAGTTCCAGTAAGTTCCTCCGGTTTTCGGGAGCTGGTGTCGAATGGTTTGTTATAGGATCTTTTTCCTCAGGTTTCCAGCCGATCTCCGAGTAATCCAGATCCAGATGTTGAACTATGTTGTTATAGAGCGCCGAGAAATACCAAATCTGGATGCCGGTGAATCCTGAAAATCCTGCCGGGTCTGAAACGTCTATACCGTTCTGTGCTTCTTTAAGCCGTTTCTCGGCGTTCTCAACATCGTATAAGGGGGAATCGATAACATCAGGAATTTCCTGGCATAAACGCCTGGAAATAAAGGCTATGTTGTATGCAAACTCTTGAGCGACCGGGTCTTCGTCCAGATACGCGTCTTCGTAGTCTGTTTCCAGGTAATCTGCTATCGAAACCACGTATTCATGAAACTCGGCCAGTTCATTTTCATCCAGGTTGATTGAGTCCGTCATTCGGTAATTTTTGATAAGATACAAATCTTTTGAATTGTAAGGCTACTCTATGGGCTACGGCAAGCTCGCGAGAGGGATGACCAGCTCGGAGGCGAAGAGAAAGCTCCAGGAGGTCATGCCCTCGACCAGGCGGAAAAAAGACTTCCAGGGCGCATCGCCGCCTTCGGTCTTCATAGGCTCCAGCAACTATCCTCGGGTCAACACGGGCGTCCTGTCGCCACAGCATCCCGGGAGTTCCGAACTTCTGGATTCTCCCAGGGACTGGTACAGCGAGAACTACAGCATAGAGAAGATAGCCCAGATGAGGACCTCGCTCGTCAACTCGAAGCAGAAGATGAAGGTGGAGAAACCTGGTAGGTTTGTCGATAATGCCCGGGAGATCGCTATGGCCCGGAAACCTGTGGATATAGAGGTATCTCTTGAAAAAAGGCCTGCCAGCAGCATCTCCGGCGGTCGTGTCAAGCCGGTCTCTGCCTCTGGAAATATCGAAAAATTCCTGCTGGGAGAGAACCCGAGCGTCGAGAGAAAGATCGAGGACGCGTTCTACGACACCGACTGGAAGGCGGAGAGCGCCATAGGAGAGCTATACTCGAAAGGTATCGGCAACTACAAGCTCCAGCAGGCGCTGAGCGCAGGAATGCTTGGAGAGGAGGAGGACCGGAAGCTGGTTCCCACAAGGTGGTCGATAACGGCCTCCGACGACATAATATCGAAGCGTCTGAGGAAAGAGGTGAAGGACTATCAGGAGCTCGGCCAGTTAGAGTACTACAGGAACGAATACCTGGGCAACGAGTTCCACATCTTCCTGATACCGGGCAGGTGGGAGCACGAACTGATCGAGCTGAAGAGGCCGGGATCGACCTGGAACGCCCGGGAGAACACGTATATAGCCCAGAACCACGAGCCCTACTCTGGGAGAACCTCTTACGCGGAGGAGACTGCAGGAGCCTTCTACGCCTCGAGACTCGGCGTGCTTGAGCATTTGAGTGAAAGGAAGAGAGAGGCGAAGTCGCTGATAGTCAGGAACGTGACCCCGGAGTACTGGGCACCACTGGGAGTCTGGATCATCAGGGAAACGGTCAGGAACGCTTTCGAGGACCCTGAGGAGTCCCGGGAGCTCGAGGACTTCAGGCAGGTAAAATGGAAGATAGCTCGCCAGTTCAGGTTTATCTACTCCCATATAGAGAATGAAAGCAAGATACTGGAGGGAAGGCAGTCTTCGCTTGATGACTTCTCCAGCTCAAGACACAAAAGCCTTGAGAACCATTAAAATTACAGGGTGGAAGCTTGAACGACGATCTGAACGAATCCGAGCTTATGGAGAGAGTTATAAAACCCACGCGTATAGAGGTAGAGAACCGCGGAGGCTATGACGTTCTAGTTATTGAAGACTCGGCGGGCAACCAGTTCACGACGTTGAGAGACGACCTTGTCGATGAAGTCCCGTCGAACAGCGACCGCTACCTCGATGAGACCTGGAAGATTCTCTGGTCGGTCACGAAGGAAGGCTACATCAACTTCCACGGCTTCCAGGAGCGGGTTGACGAAAAGCCGGAGAAGGAAGAGATCGATCCCCAGGACTTTGAGGTTGTCAGGCGCGAGAGGCTCGGTCTCAGCCAGACCGATATCAGGATTACCCGGCAGTCAGCCGGCCACGACGCATCAAGGATTGTCGCGGGCAAGCTGGCCTCTGGCGAGAGAATGACTGATGAAGAGATATGGGAGGAGATAAGAAAGTGGACAAACCAGTTCAAGAATTACTACCGCACCGGCGAGTGGACGGAATAAATTTTTTGTTCCGTACTTGCAGAGGATTTCCAATCTTCGAATGGACGGATTAAGCACTCGATATTTCATTTCTGGGGATTTAACGCTCTCCCGACATCTCTCGCGAGATCTACTGTCTCATCTATAATGTATCGGCGACCAGTCTCTGCTATACTCTCCAGCGCACCATATGTATCTTGAGCCCTGTAATTCCATCTTAATCTGCCCGGACTTTTCTCCGGGTCAAGACTGTTATAATACGATCGCATTACATTCGCCGTGATTATCTAGGATCATAATACAAAAACCAGTTCTTTTATAAAAGCAGGGCTATAATTGTAGTACAGAACTGGAATGGCGACGGTTTCTGTAAGACTGTCGGATGAACTGAACGACGAGCTAGACAGGATGGTTGAAGAGGGACTGTTCAAGGATAAAACTGACGCGTTCCACGAGGCAATAAGACTGCTATTACTTCAGTACGACGATTTCCAGCTTTAGGCTCACTTGATCCTTCCCCCCCCTCCCCTCATTTCCTTTTTCTTATTTTCTGGAAAGAAAGAAGTTCAGCTTGTCAGGTCGTGGTATACCAGTATAGCGTAGTAGTAGAGGTAGGACTGGATCGGTACCTGCACCGCGAGAAGCAGGATCATCCACGCCACGATTCCGAGCACGACCACGAACCACACGAGCGGTGGGAAGATAAGATATGCGATCGCCCCGATAATTCCAAACGGTATTAGAAGCACCAGCAGAGTTAGTAGAGCCCAGAGAATTGCTACAGTTGCGGCGACTATCTGGATAACAAACCTTACAACGACGTAAACTGCGACCTGCTGCCATTCATTCTTCAACGAGGGATAGAAGTTTTTCCACGCCTGTATTATGCCAGTCCCGTCCTCGATCATCTGGAGCAGTACAAAGTTCTGCGTCAGCCCCAGGAAGATTATGAACGGGATTATGCCTGCGAGGAAGGCGAGTAGCAGAAGTATTCCGGCTACAGGGCTTGCCAGGAAGGCCAGGATCATTCCTGCTACAGATGCGAAAATAACCAGCGTCGTCAGGATGCGGAACCCGAAGTAACTCAACCCTTTGCCGCTGTGGAGCCTGAAGTTGCTTCTTATCGAGACGTCTCTATCAAGCAAGGACTGGTAGAATATGAACTCGAAGACACTGGAAAGGTAGATAAATAACAGGACCAGCGCCATGAATACAAGCCCTATTCCGATCCAGATGCCTGTCGCGGAAGATGTTGCAAGCCCGGTGGCCGGCAGTTCGTTTAAAGCGCCTTCCATGCTCTGTGCTGGGATGTCTCCGGGCGCATAGTCTGTTTCCTCGTAAGTATGCCCTGAATCTCCAGGGAAGGAGGAGGGAAAGTTCGGAAAGCTGAACCCGCTCCCGGTAAGAATCACTATAAGCAATAGCCTGGCCCATGTGCCGAGATCAAATGGCAGCAGAAGACTCTTTGTCTCCTGAACCGCCTCTTCTATTTCCTCAAGTGCGTACCAGACCATAACCGAGTTTTATCGATTGTTTTTTAAACTGTTTTGAATTGAGGAGTGAAGTTTTATTGTTTCACCACGCTCCACGATACATGGATCTTTTCCCTTTCTCAGAAATCAGGGAGAAACAGGACGACCTGATGGCTGCTTCTATAGAGGCGATTGAGCAGGGCGAGAGCCTCGTCGCCCACGCACCCACCGGCCTGGGAAAGACCGCCGCGACCCTTACTCCCGCGCTTGAGTACGCGAAGGAGAACAACAAGAAGGTCTTCTTTTTGACACCGCGCCACAGCCAGCACCAGATCGCGGTCGAAACAGTGAAGAAGATGCAGGAGAAGCATAATGAGGAACTGACTGTTATCGATCTGCTGGGAAAGAAATGGTTATGCAATATTGACGGAGTCCAGGAGATGACCTCTCGCGACTTCAAGGATTACTGCCAGACTTTGCGGGACGAGGAACGCTGCGACTTCTACACTGCGATGTACGACATGGACGAGCACCAGCTGAAAGGAAAGGCGAAGAAAAAGCTCGACCAGCTCGAGGGAGATGCGATGCACGCCGAGGAGTTCAAGTCATCGACACCGACTTTCTGCCCTTACTACATGATGATGGAGCTCGCCAGGCGCTCCGATTTAATCATCGCCGACTATTTCCATATATTCCATCCCGGTGTCCGCGAATCCATCTTCGAGCGATCAGGAGTCGTGCTTGAAGATACCATACTCGTGGTCGATGAAGCCCACAATCTGCCATCGAGGACGCGCTCTTTATTCTCGGAGTCACTGTCGATCCCGCAGATCGATCGTGCGATAACTGAGGCGGAGAAGTTTGGCTTCTACGAGATGGAGGAGAAGCTGGAGCGTTTAATGGATGCGATAAAGTCGATCGCCGCGGATAAGTTCGCGAGCGGCTCCCACGAGGAGAAGATCGGGAAGAAGAACCTGAAAGAGCCGATTGAAAATATACAGAACTACGGCGAGTTCATCGTCGACCTGGAGGCGGTCGCTGAGGAGGTCCGGGATGAGCGCGAGAAGAGTTACTGTGGAGGAATCGCCGAGTTTCTTGACGCATGGAATGGCGATGACAACGGCTTCTTCCGGTGCATAAAGAGGACCCGCTCATCATCAGGTAACCGGTACATCGAGGTCAAGTACACCTGTCTTGATCCCCAGGTCTCGACGAAGAAGCCTCTCAATGAGGCGCATTCGAGCATCCTTATGTCGGGTACTCTTACACCGCAGAAGATGTACGCTGACCTTCTCGGGCTCGATACGTCGGCAAAGTCAGAGGCGTTCAGGTCTCCTTTCCCCGAGGAGAACCAGCTCGACCTGCTGGTGCCCACGGTCACCACGCGGTATTCCGAGCGCGACGATTCGATGTACCAGAAGTACGCTTGGTATCTCGCCCGATCCTTTGAATCACTACCCGGGAACTGCGGAGTATTCTTTCCCTCGTACGCCTTCATGCACCGTGTCGAAAAGCTGCTGGAGGAAAAAACTGACAGGAAGCTGTTCGTGGAGAAGCAGTCGATGAACAAGGAGCAGAAACAGAGGCTGTTCGAAGAGTTTGCATCACGCAAGGATGAGGGTGACGCGGTACTGCTTGGAGTTGCGGCAGGATCTCTTGGAGAAGGTGTCGACTATCCTGGAGACATCATGAAAGGAGTCTTCGTGGTTGGATTGCCACTGAAGAAGCCGGATCTTGAGACCAAGGGCCTGATCAATTTCTATGACTACAAGTTCGGCAAGGGCTGGGACTATGGCTACAGTTATCCTGCGGTCAACCGGGCGATCCAGGCCGCGGGAAGATGCATCCGTTCGGAGGACGACCGAGGGGTTATTGTCTATATGGACGAGAGGTATGACTGGTCGAACTACAGGAAGGTCTTCCCACCCGGCATGGATCTGAAGAAGACACGGGCGCCCTGGAAGGAGATCGATAGCTTTTTTTCCGAAGCAGGCTAAAGATTTCTGGGCGGAACAATAGATATGCTTGAATCGGCCAGGAGGAAAATTCCTGAAAGGCTTGTAGAGTGGAAAGAAGAATTTCTTGAGACCGGCATCCACAGGTATGTGGTTCTCGCCGCACTGGTGCTTCTGCCGGCCGTCTATTTCACCGAGCACTGGGTCGCCTTCCTTCTGGCCGTACTGACTGCTGTGGTGTCCTTTGGAGCTGCGAGGACGGAGATCAACAGCCTGGGTGTCGAGACCGCGACTTTTGCCACGGTCCTTATGGGCGTGGTTTTCGGGCCGGAGAAGGGGGCCATACTGGGTTTTATCTATATATTTCTCCAGCTCTTCACAGGCAAGATGCCGGGTATGTACATTATCTGGGTGATACCGGCCTTTACCGCCGCGGGTCATCTTGCGGGACGTTTTTCGGAGGTAGGAATTGTCAGGCTGGGCTTTTCGATATCCCTGGGCCTACAGCTTTTCTTTGTGCTTATGACTGTTCTTCTCATGAGGAGTAGCGTCGCCAAGTACACCAGGTACGCTATTTTCAACGTGGTTTTCAACTACGTTATTTTCAGCGCCTTCGGACCTACAATGATCCGGTTCCTCGGGGCCTGAACATCTATTTTTAACTCTGGATATCTGGAATATTTTTATGAAAACGGTTATGGCCCAGGGCGTCTTCGACGTACTTCATCTAGGACACCTCCACTACCTGGAAAAGTCGAAAGAGTTCGGGGACGAACTGGTCGTCGTGATCGCCCGCGACTCCCGGATACAGGAGATAAAAGACCTGGTGTTTGACGAGGACGAGCGCAGGGAGCTTGTCGAGGCACTGGAGCTGGTTGATAGAGCAATACTCGGGGCCGAGGGCGACATATACGAAACTGTCAGGCAGGTCGATCCGGATATTATAACCCTGGGATACGACCAGGATCACGACGAGGAAGAGGTCGCGGAACTGGCAGAAACTGCGACAGGTCACGAGGTAGAGGTTGTCAGGATTGAGGGCCGCGGCGGTGACTCTTCGAGCGATCTAAAGTCGCAGAGCGGCTGATCCCGCTTTCTTATCAGTGATTTAAAGCTTCGACCTGATTAACCTGACATGTCGGGAGAAAAAATAGAGAAGAACCAGGAACGGTTTGAACACCGCGTGGAGTCCGAGGCCGCGTATGAGTCAGAGAAAGGCCTGAGCGAGGACATAATCCGGAAAATATCCGAGGACAAGGATGAGCCGGAGTGGATGAAAAAGCGAAGACTGAAGGCGTTCCACCATTTCAGTAAACGCGAGATGCCGGACTGGGGCCCCGATCTTTCCGGACTTGACTTTGACGAGATCACCGCGTATATCAGACCGGACGCTGAACAGGCCAGGGACTGGGATGAAGTGCCTGACGAGATACGTGAAACATTTGACAAGCTGGGAATTCCCGAGGCCGAGCGCGAGGCACTTTCCGGCGTGGGCGCCCAGTTCGAATCCCAGGTAGTTTACCAGAACATGAAAGAGGAATGGGAGGAGAAGGGCGTCATCTTCTGCGACATGGATAAGGCGCTTCAGGAGCACGAGGAGCTGGTGCGCGAGTACTTCATGACTAAATGCGTGCCGGCCCAGGACAACAAGTTCGCGGCTCTACACGGCGCGGTCTGGTCCGGGGGAAGTTTCGTCTACGTTCCCGCGGGCGTTGAAGTAGAAATTCCGGTCCAGGCCTATTTCCGGATGAACTCGAAGGGCATGGGTCAGTTCGAGCACACGCTGATAATTGCTGAGGAGAACTCGAAAGTGCACTACATCGAGGGCTGCTCCGCTCCACAGTACACCCGGAGCAACCTGCACGCGGGGTGTGTTGAAGTTTTTGTGGGCGAGAACGCACATGTCCAGTACTCGACGGTCCAGAACTGGTCGAAGAACACTTACAATCTCAACACGAAACGGGCGAAAGTTGAAAGCGAGGGCACCATGGAGTGGGTATCGGGGTCGATGGGCTCAAAGATTACGATGCTGTATCCCTCCTCGCATCTCAACGGCGAGGGCGCGAGAGCAAACCACATCTCGATCGCCTACGCAGGCTCAGGTCAAAACATAGATACAGGTGCAAAGGTACTTCATAACGCGCCGGACACTAAATCAACGATCGAGTCAAAGTCGATCTCCCAGGGTGATGGAAGGACTAACTACAGGGGCCTCGTCCGTGTTCCCCGGGGTTCCGAAAACTCGAAGATCTCGGTTGAATGCGATGCTCTGATGTTCGGGAAAGACGCGACCTCGGATACCGAGCCCTACATAGAGGTCAAGGAGGACGATGTCGAGATGGCCCACGAAGCGACTGTTGGAAGAATCGGCGATGAGGAAATACACTACCTGATGTCCCGGGGCATAGAGGAGGAGGACGCGAAGGAGATGATTGTGCGCGGCTTCATAGAGCCAATAGCGAAGGAACTGCCGCTTGAGTACGCGGTCGAGCTAAACCGGCTGATCCAGCTCGAAATGGAGGGATCTCTAGGATGAGGGATAACGTGACGGCATCCGGGGAGGGAGAAAATCTCAGATTTTCGTTCCCCGACGAACCTGAAGATTTCAGCTCCCGCAGAGATAATGCCCATAGACTGATTCAGGAACTCGAGATGCCGGAATCTATAAGGACTCCGGGAAGGACCTGGACCCGATATCCCTATATTGAAATAGATACCGTAGAGCTTGTCGAACCTGAGATAGATGTCGAGGGCAGCGCCTCGGTACATACGGGAGGTAAGGCAGTTGAGAAAGCGGATGATAAACTGCTGGATGCCGTAAAGCCGGGGGAGAACAGGTTGAACGCAATCCACACTGCGAGGATGAACTCTCTGGTACACATTGAGGCGACTGGAGATGCAGACATCGAGATAGTTTACGATGAAGAGACTCCGGTGTTCGCGCACCTCGTGGTCGAGACCGATGAGAGTTCAGAGCTGAATATTACGGAGAAGTTCCATGGCTCGGGAAGGATACAGACTTCTTTCAACGAGCTGTATATTGGAGAGAACTCGACTGTTAACTTCGGCGCGGTCGAGTCTTTTGAAGCCGAGTTAAGTTACGCACACAGGAAGGCCGTACTTTCCCGGAACGCAAGCGTCAACTGGCTGAACGCCCAGTTTTCTGGAGCAATAAACCGGACGAAAATCGAGACAGTGCTCAAGGGCGATGGTTCCTCAACCGAGAAGACAGGTGTCTGGTACCCTGTGGACGATCAGCACTTCGATCTGGCGCTTGAGGTCTACCACCGTGGGGAGAACACCAAATGCGACATGGACTCCCGGGCAGTGGTCGATGATAGGGCACGTTCAGTCTACGAAGGCCTCCAGCAGGTTGGAGACAGCGCGGAGAACACGAAGAGCTTCCAGGACCAGAAGACGCTGATGCTTTCCGACAGTGCGGAGGACGACGCGTCGCCCAAGTTGATGATCGAGAACCCAGACGTGGAGGCATCACATGCAGCCTCCTCCGGCGGCGTACCTGGAGACGAGCTGCACTACCTGAAGTCTCGCGGGATTCCCAGGGAGCAGGCCCGCCGATTGGTTGTGAAGGGCTACTTCGAGCCGGTGATGGAGCAGATCACGTTGCCAGACTTGAAGAATTCTATAAGAGAGGAAGTCGAGAAAAAGCTCTAGGAGCTCTTGGGGTTCGTTTTTCTGTGGTTGAACCAGTCTCTGTGGCCGTACATTACTCGGGCTACAAGGGAGGGTTCTGCATATTCCTGTCCGTAAATCCCTACTAGGCCGTCTTTACCATAACCTTTTCTTTCTGTGCCGAATTCATCTCCATGCTCTGCTCTTTCCCGGTTTTCTTCTTGCTTACTATTCATGTAGTTTTCGGGGCTGTCCGGGAGCTGTTCGAGTATGTCTCTTCCTATCAGAAGGACGCCTGCAGTTCTCGTTCCTATCTCTTTCTGGTAGGATGATAGATTTCTTTCCCAGTTTCTGTTGAGCAAATTATAGATGTTATCTTTCTCTGTTGCAGGACTTAGCTGCGCTACAGCGTCTCTCGCTCTTGACTGAACCGGTCCTACCCATTCCAGATCTGTTTCTGTGGTTAGGGGGTTCTGGTTATAGTGCTGGAGCAAACTGTCTAGTCTTTCATACTCATCGTCATGTTCTTCTGTGATATCGAGCAGGGATTCAAGATAGTCTGAAGGTTCTTTTTCGAGGGATTCTAGAGCGTCTCGGGAAAATATCATTAGATCTACGGCTTCGGATCCGATATCTCTGTGTGAGTTATCCGGGCTCTGCCCGGTCAGGTCTGGCTCGGCTGACGAGACCATGAGTTCCACGGCCTCATCATAGGCTCTTCCGAGCATGTAATCCAGTTCAACGAGGCGTACCCGGGGCCTCCATTTTTCTGGAGCTGACTCTATGTGCTCTCTGGTGCTCCATCCCATTTCTTTCTCGAATTTGTCCTGAGTTCTCCAGAATCCAGCAGACACTCCACCCACCAGTAATTACTTATAGATAACAACATATAAGCCTTGGGGGCTTCCAGTTGGTTTGACCTAAAAAGTTTTAACTGAAAGACGTTTTCATGGAGCCGGAAAAACTCAGGAAGGACTTCCCAATTTTCAGGGAGCACCCGGAGCTTGTGTACCTCGATAATGCGGCGACATCCCAGAAACCGGAACAGGTAATTGATCGGGTAAAGAGGTTCTATGAGGAGAGCAACTCCAACCCTGGACGTTCCCTCCATTCCCTGGCTCGGGATGCGACCCGGCAGTATAGAGAGGCGCGGTCAAACGTTGCGGACTTCATAAATGCGAGACCGGAAGAGATAGTTTTCACAAGAAACACTACGGAGGCGATCAACCTGGTTGCGGAATCGCTTGAACTTGAGGGCGAAATTCTGGTGCCGGAGAGCTCACATCACTCCGAGCAGCTTCCGTTACGTAGGAAGGCGGAAGAGAGCGGCCTGGAGTTCGAGTTCATACCGGTGGAAGACGGCAGGATAGATCTTGACGCCGCGAGAGAAATGATCGATGACGATACAGCGCTTGTCTCGGTTTCCCAGATCTCGAACGTTTTCGGAACCGAGGCCCCGGTAGAGAAGCTGGCGGAAATTGCGCACGAACACGACGCTTACATCATGGTCGACGCGGCCCAGTCTGCGCCCAGAATGCCTGTAGACGTTGAAAAACTCGATGTTGATTTCCTCGTCTTCTCCGGCCACAAGATGCTCGGTCCGACTGGAATTGGCGTGCTCTACGGCAGAAAATCGCTTCTCAGGGGGATGGAGCCGTACCAGGTAGGCGGTGGTATGATCCGGTCGGTGAAACGGGATGGCGTGGAATGGGAGGAGCTGCCTGAGAAGTTTGAAGCGGGCACCCCGAATGTTGCGGGAGCCCTGGGACTTGCGGAGGCGATCAAGTATCTCCAGGATATCGGGATGGAGGAGGTATACCGTCACGACCGGAAACTGTCGCGTATGCTCGCTGACAGGCTTCGCAGTATCGAAGGAGTCGAGGTCCTGTCACCGGAGAACACGTCGCTGGTTTCTTTCACGATGGAAGAGGCACATCCACATGATATATCCGAAATTATGGATCGAGAAAATGTCGCGATAAGGGCCGGACATCACTGCGCTCAACCTTTGATGGAGTCGCTGGAGGTAACTGCCACTGCCCGCGTGTCTCCCTACATTTACAACACCGAGGATGATGTCGAAAGGTTCGTGGAGGCAGTCCGGGAAGTGAAGGAGGTGTTTTCTACTGATGTACAGGGAAGAAATCCTTGATCACTACAGGAACCCCCGGAACTCTGGTGCTCTTGAGAATGCGAGAGAGGCCGAGGGAGACAACCCGAGCTGCGGAGACCACACTCACGTCTACCTTGAGGTTGAAGACGGCAGGGTGAAGAGCATAAAGCACGAGACTGATGGATGCGCGATCTCGACCTCTGCAACATCGATTCTCTCCCGCGAGATAGAGGGAATGCCCGTGGAAGATATAGAGGAGCTGGACAGGGACTGGATGCTTGAAACTCTGGGCATTGAGGTTTCACCCATGAGGGTGAAGTGTGCGGTTCTCGGACTCAAAACGGTACAAAAAGCTTTGGAGGAGTAAATCATACATGACGCTAGAAATAAAAGATCTCGAGGTTTCTATCGACGGCGAGAAGATCGTGAAAGGAGTCTCTCTTGAAGTCGAGCCGGGTGAAATCCACGCCCTGATGGGGCCCAACGGCTCGGGTAAATCAACGCTCGCCCACGCCCTGATGGGCAACCCCAAGTACTCGGTCGATGCCGGCCAGGTAATAATAGATGGGGAGGGGGTGACAGGTGAAGAGGCGGATAAAAGAGCCCGTGAAGGCTTGTTCCTGGCTTTCCAATACCCGAGCGAAATCTCCGGTATAACTGTCGCGGAGTTCCTGAAGGAGGCGATTGACGCTGGCAGGGACGAACCTATGCCCCAGAAGGAGTTCAATGAGCACCTGAGAGAGAAACTTGAGCTACTTGACATGGAGGAGGAGTTCGCCCGCAGATATCTGAACGACGGTTTCTCCGGTGGCGAGAAGAAGCGCACGGAAATACTACAGATGAGTGTCCTGGAGCCGAAGTACGCGGTGCTTGACGAGATCGACTCAGGTCTGGACATCGACGCCCTGAGAGTTGTCTCGGAGGGTATCAATACTGTCGCCCGGGAACAGAATATTGGGCTACTGATGATAACACACTACCAGAGAATCCTCGACTACGTTGAACCTGATCATGTCCACGTCATGATCGATGGAAAGATCGTTGAGTCCGGAGGCCCTGAAATGGCCCAGAAACTCGAAGCCGAAGGCTATGACTGGGCAAAAGAAAACTGATTTTCGGGTCTTCTTACCTACATCCCGAGTACAGACTTTACTCTTCCGAAGAGACCGTTTCCGCCTTCGACCTTACTGATGTCCTCTGATCCACAGGGACACTGCTCAGGTTCTTCTGGTGCTTCCACGGTATTTCCGCATTCTTCACACTTCCATTCCGCCATTTATACCACGTAGAAGTTCTAATGCGAGCTCCAATATAAAAATACCGTTGTTACCGGAATTAACGGAATATCCTCGACTCCTTTATAAAGGCGGTGACTCGCATTACCCGCTGGAGGTGGGAAACCTAATGGAAAAAATTGAATTCAGGTGCCTCAACTGCGGAAACCGGGTAGAAAAAGACCTTCTGCCAGGTAAACACACCATACTCGGAACTCTACCAATAGTCAACAAACAGCAGAACTGCTGCGAGCGACCAGAGTACGAGGACAACAGAGGCTATCACAGGAACATGGTGGAGCGCTCTTTCAGAGACCTGATACCCGGCGTCCGCGCGTAGCCTTTTTTCTCTTTATTTATTCTCAAGCTTCAGGAACAGGTGCTCTTTCTCGTACGGCTCCAGTCTAGTCTCTTCAACGATCTCGAAGCTTTTCTCCAGTTTTTCCCTGACTTCTCCAAAAATTTCTTCGGCGTCTCCCGATGAGATCGATCGGGCCTTGACCGCGATTAATGCAACGCCGTCTTCTTTCAGGTACTTCTCGCAGTTCTTCGCCAGTATCTCGGCTTGATCGCGCTGCGAGATATCCTGGTAGACTGCGTCAACTTCTTCCATCGTTCCGCTGTACTCCTCTGGTTTCCGGGCATCGGCAATTATTGGCGCGATATTTCCGCGTTTGCCTGCGAGCTCCACGAGCTTTCTCGCAGGCTCTTCCGAGTACTCGACTGCGTAAATGAAACCGTCGCGTAGAATATCGGAGAAGTGCGATACAGTGGTTCCGGACGCAGCACCGAGGTAGAGTATTCC
The DNA here is from genome assembly GCA_964421955.1 of uncultured archaeon. Classification (GTDB taxonomy): domain Archaea; phylum Nanohalarchaeota; class Nanosalinia; order Nanosalinales; family Nanosalinaceae; genus CAYQYU01. The sequence goes on from CAYQYU010000006.1 coordinate 60,224, forward strand.
GTCCCCAGGCATAATTCCGGGTTCGACCCCGTTCATTACGGCTGCAGCGGCCTTGGAACGCCAGGGATTCCACTCCCGGTACTCTTCTCCTTCCCGGTGCACAAGCTTCTCACCATAGACTTTTTCCCCGGGAACAGCGTTCAGTGTGTAAATGCTGTCGTTCTCCCGGAAGATGCCGGGCTGTATCTCTTCCATTTGTGATCACTCTTCCAGCTCTTCAAACTTCTCCCGGGCTTCTTCCTGGAGTTCGCCGCCCTTCTCTTTGTCGCCGTATTGATCAAGGCGTGCGGCCATCGCGGCCTTGTTCGCGAGGAAACGGGCCATCTTGCCCCGCTTGTCATCTGGAAGACCGGACACGAACTGGTGCTCGAATAGGACGCCATGCTTTGGAGGTGCGCCCTCTCCTCTCAGGTGGCGGAAAAGCGCTTTCTCCGCGCCGAGCATCTGTATCGTCGAGGCCGGACTTTTCGCGAGCTTTTCAAGCGAGCCGGACAGCGCCACGAGCTTGGCGGTGATCACCGGCCCGAGGAGTTCCGAAAGGTTCGGCATCTCTTCCCGGGAAATGTCTCTGATGTACTGTTCGAGCCCCTCCCTGTAGTCGAGGTCCGCTTCAAGCTTCTCTGCGGTTTCCTTCAGTATTTCCAGGTCTCTGTCCAGGAAGTCTTTACCGGTAGAATCTTCGGCGAGAGATGGAAAAGAGTCGAGTTCCTCCCGGTCGACTTCCCGGGAGAGTATCTTCAGAAATTCTTCGTCGTCCTGTATCTCCTCTTCGAGCTCTGGAAAGTGCAATGAGTACCAGTCCCGGAAGCGCTCCACTTCCTTCCTCAGGCTTTCCTCTGCCTGGTCGAGCTGTTTCACTGCTTTCACGAGAAGCTGATCTCTATCGACCTCGGACCTTAACTGTTCACGGGCTTTCTCGATGGCTTCCTCTCTCTTGTCGTTGTTCATTAGAATCAGCTACTTGATGGAACGGATGCCCAGCATGTGCATCTTGATCTCCACTTCATCTGTTTCCCGGCCGAGTTCATCCGCGAGTTCCTCTGGATCGGTTTCTGGGTTCTGCACAAGGAAGCGCTCCTCCCAGCGCGAGAACCCGTGCCACTCGTCGATCTCCTGGAGTTTTTCCTGGAACTCCGTGTCTTTCTCAAGGAACTTCTTCATCTCCTCGTTGTCGAGGTGGTGCCGGTTCTTGGTCAGGTGTTCGACCTCCTGCGGATCCCATGTAAACGGGATCTTGCTCGTAGAGTCTTTCTCAGCTCTTTCGTCCATCTTATTCCTTTTCTTGAAGTTCCAAGAACTTCTGCTACCAGAAGACTTTGACGAGTCTTCGGGCGTCTTCATCTCCGGCTTTTCAACGCCTTCTTCTCCCACTTCCGATAGCTGCTCGTTCAGGAGCTCCTTGGCCTTGTCAACCAGATAGTCCTCGTATTCGTCTTCGTCCATTCCGCGACCCATAACCCAGAATTCGCTGGCAAGCTTGAAAACCTCTTCCCTCACCTCCGGGCTATTTAAGAAACTAACAAACTCAACACTCAATACTTGGAAGCCATCGCCTGGTTAAGCTCAGGCGGCACGTAATGAGGAGCAGAGCTCCTCGACCGGTTTAGCCGGTCATGATGATGAAACTTTCAGAAGTTTCGCGGCGTTGGTCCAGTGGCTAAGACTCTGGCCTTCCAGGGCGTGTTACGGTACGCCAACCCAATAAAGGCTCCAGTAGGTGCCTGCACGTCAGGAGACAGCCAGCAACCCGGGTTCAAATCCCGGACGCCGCATATAATAATTCTTAGATATTATAATTTACACGGAACTGGGTGACGATACTTAGTCTCTTTCTGCTGGACTTTCTATTTCTCTATTACTACAGTTCCAGCAGCCAGGTCACCTACACGTTGGGAATCTTCAGTTATCGCTATACTTAATATACCTATAATGTAAAAAACCGGAAGCCCATCCACAATCCGTAGAACGTTTCTGATTGCTGCTTGTCCAAAACTTATAGAATCTCCCTTCTTGCTAGTAACTCTAATATCTACTATATTTTTCCCTATTGTAGAGCCGCTCTTACTTTCTAAAACAGTAAAATATCCAATAAAAATCAGCGAATATATACCGATACTGGAAATCATTAAACTAAAACCAGTGGCCATTGAAAATAGAACATCTAAAACTATCAGTAATGCAAAAAGTAGGCTCGCAAGAACCCAATCAACAATAAAGCCAATAGCTCTCTTCCCTAAACCAGCAAAGGATGTCTCTTGGCCTCTATTAGGGCTTTCTGAAGATCTTTTGGATTGATCCAGTGATTGGTTATTTATTTGATTTCTTCGCATTTTATTTGACATCTTCTAAGTTTAACTTAGTTGAAATTTGTTATTTATAGTTTTTTGTTTTAGGGAAATCCCGGACGCCGCATCCGTAGACACATTTCGGGTTGACCCCGTGTTTATCAAGGGGTGAACCGACCTTGCATTACGCTATGTCACAATCTGAAGAACGACAGCACGACAACATCAACGAAAATTTCTCAAAATCTGACGAAGTATCTGACGGCAACAAGGAAGCTGTTAGAGAGTTCTGCCGTGAACTTGCTGTTCAGGATGTTTCCAAGAGAAGAAGAGCCAAGTATGTGAGCAACTGGCATACCATTCTAAGGAAATTTGCTCCTGAAGATTTTGACATCCGGACCGCCAGTAGGGATGAACTGAAGCTCATAGTTGGTCGAATAAACGACTCAGGCTACGCAGAAACCACCAAGGCAGATTTCAAGTTAGCAATTAAGTACTGGTACAAAGTTGTACTTGGTGAATTAGACACGGAAAAATATCCTGACAGAGTTCAGTTCATATCCACAACAGCGGATAGTGATGACGCAGACAAATTCATTCTCTCACAGAGAAAAATCCTCGAACTTATAGAGGAGTGTCACAACGATAGAGATAGAGCTATGCTCAAACTCCTCTATGAAGGAGGTTTGAGACCGGGAGAACTTATGGCTCTCCAGATAGAGGACATCAAATTTACAGAGAAAGGTGTCAGAGTAAATATTCCTCCTGTCAAGACTGGTTCGAGAAGCATCCTTGTTGTGGAGTCAGAGAGATATCTGAAGAACTGGCTTCAGAAACATCCACACAAGGATAAAGACCAAGCTCCTCTCTGGATGAAAATAGAGCAAACTGAGAATGAGCACTATAAGGATTCCCAACTGTCGTATGACTCTATGCGTCAGTTGTTGAAGAGAAACGCCAATAGGTGTGATATAGGAACTTATATGGACTGGGCGAGAAATCCGGACGGCTCTAAGAAAATAGACGGAGATGAATATCCTAAGAGGGTTGAGAGAACCAAGGTTATTCCTTATACCTTCCGCCATAGTAGAGCTACTCACCTTGCAGTGGATATGAGTGAGGCTGCTATGAAACAGTACTTTGGCTGGACTCAGGACTCAGATATGCCTCGTGTCTATATCCATCTATCGGGTAGAGACATCGACTCTGAAATCCTCGATTACTATGGCATCGAGATAGAAGAAGATGAGGAAGACAAGGGAAAGAACTGTCCTCGATGTGGTAGATTCTATGAGGGGGTGGAGGATTTCTGTCCTAAATGTGGAAGTCCTTTTGACTTCCAGACAGCGACCGACCACACAGAATTAGAGGAATCGGGTGAAAGAGTTCTTGACGAGAGAGTAAGTGGAATGGATGACGATGAACTTATGGATAGACTTGACCTTCTAAGGAAGGAAATGGAGGACAGAGTTTCCTCCTGACCCTTTCTTATCTTGGTTATTATCGAGGATATGCGCACAGAATTTTCGACCTGATACTTTCTACAAATAACTAAAACTTCGAGGTCAAGATAGGTTTATGGAAGAATCTAAGAATGATGCAGAAAATACTGTAAGGAGATTGATTGAGGAAGAACTTGGTGAGAAAGATTTTAATCTAACTTCTCCCTCGGTTGGCGATGCCAATCATACATTCATAGTGGATGAGGATTATGTAGTTAAACTGGAGAAGAATGAGGACTGGACTTCTGGATGGCAGGAAGAAATGTTCAGAGAGACCGCAGTACTAAAAATTCTTCAAGAGAATGAAACCCTTCAGATACCTAAGGTAATCAAGACTGGTAGAATAGAAGGACGATATTATAGGATAATAGAA
>CAYQYU010000007.1:0-52876 GCA_964421955.1 uncultured archaeon
AAAACACGAAAAATCGGTGGAGAGAGTCTTTTACGACAACTTCGGAAACCCTTGAAAACCCGAAGTTGCACTTAAAAGCACTCAATATAACACCGTTATATGACACAGCGAAACAAACGAGTCCTCACAGAACAAGAAGCAAACCAACTAATAATCTCGGCAGAATCAGACCGAGACCTAATGCTGATCAAAACAACTCTCTATTACGGTCTCAGGAACAGCGAAGCGGTGAAATTACAGAGAAAACACATAGACCTTGAGAAAAACCAGATCAAAATAATGGACGGAAAAGGCAACAAAGACAGGATCGTTCCAACACCCTCCGATCTTCAGAACGATCTTGAGTTCTACACTAAAGTTATGAGTTATAACGACTACCTCTTCCCAAGCAGAAGGAGAAACAAACACCTATCACCCAGAGCCTTCGAGATGAAAGTTAGAAAATATGCTCTGAAATCAGATTTGTATCCACAAGGAATCACAGCCGACAACTTGACAGAGGAAATACCGTATGCCGAGAGAATTGTTCCGCACAGCCTACGCCATACCTATGCTACAAGACTTCTACGGGCAGGAGAACCTATGGCAAAAGTAAGCAGGTTACTAGGACACGAATCCGTCAAAACCACAGTAGACATATACGGACACCTAAACATAGAAGACCTACGACAAACAGCCGAGAAAGTCACTCTCTGATTTCGTATCTGGGAAATCTAAACAGGAAAACTTTTTTTTTAGGTATGAGAGAATCGATATATGGCAGAGCCAGAGGAACAGATCGAACAAGATGAAAAGATAGTTGAATCAGACGAAGAAGAAGTAGAGCAGGGAATTGAGGAAGTCCGAGAAATTGAACAAGATGTAGAGGAAAAAGAGCAGTCTATCGAACAGCAAGAACAAAGCGGTGTCGATCCTGAAAAAGAAGCAGAAGAGGAAGAAGTAGTAATAAGAGAAGAAAAGAAAGCGGCAGATATTATTGGAAAGCTTTTAGAGGAAATCCATGAAGAATTAGAGGCTGAAATGGATGAAGAAGGGCATATTAAGGAAGAGGAAAGAGCGGCTTTGAATGAATTTCAGGATGCATACAACAAATTGTATAATATTGAGCAGCATTGGGAAGCGGCACTTGAAAAGAAAAATTTCTCAGAAATAAACAAACAAGATTTACAGCAGATAGAACAGATAATAAACGAAATTAAAGACGCAACTGCACAGGAACACCGTGCAGCCCACTACCTATACCGATTATGGCAAGAAGTAAAGGAAACTCAGGAAGAAGAGAAGAAGATAAAGAAGGAATTAGATGAACTCGAACTTGAGACTCAACATTCTGTTAAGGAAACACAGGTAGGATTCAAACTAGCTCAACAGAGTCACGATAAAAAGGCTGCACAGGAAGATAAACAGGAGAAACAGCAAGAAAAATCCCTGATGAATGAGGAAAAGAAAGAGGAACAGATGCTTCAAGAAGTTAAGAACGAATTAAAGAGAGTGGAAGGAAATTTGAAAGAGGAATTGAAGGATAATGAAAAAGTCCAAGAAATGTATGAGAAAGATTTACAGATAATGGAAACTTTAGATGAGGAACTTCAAGCTCTCGAACAACATTTTGAAGGACGGAACAGAGAGTTCACTCAACTTATTGATTCGGTAAGAACCGATCTTGAGGAATGTATTCAAAATACAGAAGGAGCAATAGAGAAAGACGAAGAAATGGTAAAAGAGATGGAAAATGGCGGGTCAAGTAGCGGAATAATATCAAGAATACTAGGTTAGGGGGTATTTCGATGAAAAAATTCATGGAATATGGTATTGGTCTGGTTTTACTAGCAATAATAATTCCAGAACTTATGAACTCTTTAGGTCTGGGATACGGCATATCTGAATCTTTAGAGAAACTAAAGATTCTAGGTCTTTTACTCATAGGAGTAGCTATATATCAAGAAGTTAGGTGAAACAGAAGAGGCTATTACGCCTCTTCCTCCGTTTTGTCGACTATCTCCTGTGCTATGCCTTCGTCTTCAAGTTTCTCCCAGACTATTTCTCTGGCTCTGGCAACAGGTTCTTTGAGTTCCTTGACTTCTTTGATCTCAAGCAGTCCATTACACTCATAACAACGGTCTCTGTATCCTGCGTTGGTCTGTCCGCAGTCCTGACATTCCAGAGGCAACAGGTCGTGACTCTCTTTGTCTTCCGGATTTTCTTCTCCGTATGCCTGTCCATAGGCGTTGTTGCTGTCGGAGTCGTCTAATCTTGTGTAGACTCTGGTAACTCGACTACCTTGCACATGACCTACTCTCTTGTCTACATGAGATTCTTTGATATCAAGGTTCGACTTCATGTAGCTGATTCTCGCCTTCCTGATAGAGTGCGTGTTAACTTTCTTATCCAGCCCTGCTATCTTCTTTGCCTGTTTTAGCTTGTCTGCGAAGTGTGAATAACTTGCGGGGGTCTGAGCCAATTCGTTTTCACCCTTATCTCCCTCGAAATCCTTGACTCGGCAGAAGAGATATGCGTCTGGATCGTCCGGATTTGGATGTTCTTCTTCCAGCCACCGATCTATAGATGGCGAAGCTACTTTTACACGACATTTTCTTCTGCCCGACTTTGGACCGTCTCTAATCTGCATCGGGTTGACTCTGACATAGATATACGCCTTGCCGTTCTCCTTGTGGTAGTCCTTGACTCTGGTTCTCAGAGTTTCGTTGATTCTTGTGCCTAAATCCCAATGCGTTAGTAGGAGACTTCGGTAACGAAGTGACAAATTCTGGCAGAGATACTTGATATCCTCTGACTTGACCAACTTGCTTGGGTTGGTTCTATCCTTCGCATCTTCGCTGACAGTCAATTTCACGAAGGATGCTTTGTCTGGAATCTTCTCTGTCTCCGTAGTTCCATACTCTGAGAACTTAGCATAGAGACGAAGGAATTTCCTGTATTCCTTCTTGGTTTCCTGTGCGTAGTCTCCGCTGTAGTAGGCAGAGTTGTCTATCTGCCTGTCGATCTTCCTGATCTGTTCTTCTGTAGCTTCCTTGAGTCGGAAGTTATTCTCTTCATATTCCAGAACCTGTTTCGCTGACTGAAGGTAACGATCTCTTCTGGACTTGCTGAGCTTCCTGTCCTCAAGGTCTCTATGAAACTCTTGAACATCTTTCTTGTTCTGCTCTGAGATTTTATCAGATTCTAAAATGTTGTCTAAACGCTTCTGTGGGTTGTAGCTGTGAATGTTTGTCATAATTTCCCGTTGTTCCCAATCCTCTTTTAAAGAGGCGTATACGGGATATGAGAAGTTAGAAACTCGCCCCCTCAGGGATTTGAACCCTGGATCTGCACCTATTTGTCGTTGGAGCTCTGCTCGGAGCGGTTCCGTCAGGAACCCGGATATTGCGTGTCGAACTGAGCGTAACCAGTCGGCCGCAAGGTGCCGTCTTTCCACTAGACCAAGGGGGCCTATGAGTGGTTAGGCGGCGGCGAGTTTTAAAAATCGAGTTCGGGCTGAGAGGGTTTTTAATTCTTGGTTTACTGAGGAACGGTATGGAGAAAGAAGAATGCACCAGCTGCGGCCGGAACCTGAACGCGGCAGACACCTTTGTGGAGTTCAGCTGCCCGGAATGCGGTGAAACCGTTGCCCGCTGCGGTAGATGCAAGAAGCTTGCCCGCGAGTATGAATGCCCGGAATGCGGTTTCACAGGGCCCTAAAGTTTTTACATCCAGATATTCTGATGTTTAATGGTGGACTACTATGGATCTCGTTAGAAAGATCAAGAAAGCGCTGGGACTGGAGTAGTTACTGGTCCTGTTATAACTTTTTCTTTTCTATCCTCTTCCAGAGGAAGATACTTCTATGGGAAAGATCGCGGTAGTCCTGAGAATCATGCCAGAAGATGCTGAAACCGACCTAGACGAAATAGAGGAAGGCGTAAGAGACCGTATAGATGTTGACGAGGTCCAGAGGGATGAGGTCGCGTTCGGCCTCCAGGCGCTGATGGTCTCCACGATGACAACCGACGAGGAAGGAGGAACAGACTACCTGGAGAACCAGCTCGAAGACCTGGAAGGCGTCCAGAGCATCGAGGTAGAGAAGTTCAACAAGATCTGATATCGCTCAGGAACATATGAGAGGTAAAGCACCACCGCACCTGAAGCCTCCATAATCCAGCCGGTATCCAGAGTACTCAATCAGGAAATCCCTCCTGAACTCCCGATCATTCATCTCTCCGAGTTCAAAGTAAACTCCATTGATCCGGAAAAGGTAGTTATCCAGGCCTGTCCTGTTCATAGGCTCCAAGTAGTAGCCAGTGAAGTTTTTCTGGCTGAAAACAATTCCTTCCGTCTCGGCTGACGGCGTCGTGTTGTAAGTCTGGTTGTTTATCCTAAACCTCCTGGTTTTAACACTTCCTGCCGAGGCAGGAGCAAGTTTGTCGTCAAGAAATCTGTCGATGAAGTTTCGGTTCTGGGTTTCAGCGAGCGAGAAATCAGGGTAAAGTTCTTCGGATCTATAGATATGCATACGGGAAACTTCGGGCTTCTCCTGGGCCCTGTACTTGACCACCAGGAAGGTACCGTTGCTTTCAATGTAGGACCGGTTCTCCAACACATGTTCGCCACTACTCCAGTTCCCCTCGTAGTCGTAATGGCCTACTTCCCACTCAATAGAATCAGTAAAGTAAGTGCTCTCTATCCCAGTACCGGTACCTGCGTCCACCTCGTTTCTCTCATAGATCATATAGTCATCTAACTTCTGGACGAAACCCTCGTGGATCACGCCATAGACGAAACCGATATTGAAGGAGATCAACACGAGAAAGACAGCAGATACAAGCAGAACAACTCTTTTGTGGTTCCTATAGAGACTAGGAGCATCCATAGATCTTTATTTTCCGGGACCAATTAAATATCACTCGAAAGTCGTTTCCCCGCCTCCGCAGACCTCACAGCCGTAATCTCTCTTGTGTTCGGCGCAGACCTGCGAGCCACAGACCTCGCAGGTAGTTACCGCGGGACGTTCATTACAGTACTCGCACAGTTTCTCGAGCTGCACCATAGTATTTGTTTAAAGTTCGCGCTGTAAATCCCTTTGCATGGGAGTCGATCTTGGAGAGCTCGTGGAACCCGAGAAGATAAGTTTTGCAGACCTCAACGACAAAGAGCTCGCAATCGATGCGATGAACACATTATACCAGTTCCTGTCGATCATCAGGCAGCGCGATGGAACGCCGCTGAAAGACTCCTCGGGAAACATTACCTCCCACCTGTCGGGAGTCTTCTACAGGAATATCAACCTTCTCGAAAACAACATCCGGCCGGTATACGTCTTTGACGGCGAAACTCCTGATCTGAAGGAAAAGGAATCGAGCCGGAGAAGGAAGAAGAGGGAAGAGGCCCGGGAAGAATGGAAGAAACTGCGCGAGGAGGGCAAGGTTGACGAGGCCTTCACCAAGGCCACACAGAGCTCGAAGCTCGACGGGGAGATGATAAAGGATGCGAAAAGATTGCTCGAGGCGATGGGTTTACCGTACATTAATGCGAGGAGCGAGGGCGAGGCCCAGGCCGCACACATGACCTCGGGAAGCTACCCGGGCGATATTTACGCGGTCGGTTCCCAGGACTGGGACTGTTTACTCTTCGGCGCAGAGAGGATGGTGAGAAACCTCACCACAAGAAAGACCAGGAAGACCTCTGGCGGCGGAGAGAAGAAGGTTTCCGTCGAGAGAATTGAGCTTGAGTCGGTTCTCAACCAGCTAGAAATCTCGCGGGAAAAATTGGTCTGGATGGGCGTCCTGATGGGTACCGACTTCAACCCGGACGGTGTAAAAGGAGTCGGGCCGAAGACCGGTCTGAAGCTCGTGAAAGAATACGACAGCTTTGACTCACTTCTCAAGGATAAGAAACTGGAGGAATGGGAACCCGAAAACGATCCCGGAACTATCCGGGAATTCTTCCTCGATCCCCCGATCGCTGAGATAGAATATAGCTTTGAGAACCCGGATACTGACAGGATAAGACAGATACTTGTGGAAGAACATGATTTCTCGCAGAAGAGGGTAGACTCCGGTATAGAGAAGCTTCAGACCGCTATGGAGTCCCGCCAGTCAGGGCTCGAGAGCTTTACCTGATGCTATTCCCTGGACTCTCGAAGCTCCTGTAGAACGAGCTTTGTGATCTCGCCGATCTCAAGGTAGCCCTCGCGGAGGTTGTCTATCTCCTGCTGCTGCCTGTCGAGCTCATCTATAATGGTCTCTATGTCATCGCTAGAACCGAGTTCATCAACTCTCCTTTCGAGTTCTTCCAGCCTCTCGTCGTCCTGGTCCCGGGAAGGTGATTCAGCGATTCTCTCGAGATTCCTGTTTATATGTTCAAGAGTCTCGGTCGAGTCCGATTTCAGGTCCTCATATTCCTCTCGGGACAGGAGCTTCAGCTGCGCCAGATCGTCAAAGTCGTTGAAAAGCCACTTGAAGTCGGAGACGATAGCCTTCAGCTCATCCAGTTCCTCCCGGAACTCTTCCTCGCCCCCTTCATCAACCTGGACCTGGAGCTCTCCCAGCCGCTGGTTCAGGTTGGCTATATCCGACCGGAGTTCAGTTACCTCCGATCTCAGGCTCTCGACCTCCTCAGTCGCGGCATCCGCACCCGAAAGCTCGTCAATCCGGGACTCAATTTCCTCGAACTGCTCGGAGAAGTTGTTGCGTATATCTTTTACCAGGTCAGACTTTTCGGCCAGCCTGTCCTTGACCTCTTCAAGGTCTTCCTCAAGGTGCTGGAGTCTCTCACTTTCCTCCATATCCTCGAGCCTCTCGTGGAGATCCTCCATCCTGTCCTGGAGGTCATCCTCGATCTCGTCAACCCTCTGCTCAAGGCCAGGATCGATTTCCGGGGCTTCCTCAAGATCTTCAAGGTTCTCGATCTGGGAGGATACGTCTTCAAGCTCCTCACGCAGCGATTCGACCTCGCGGTCTTCGAGTTCAGAAACTCTTTCCTCTATCTCCCGGCCGCTCAGCTCCTCAAATCTTTCCTCCAGCTCTTCAAGCCGTTCTTCGAGATCGTCAAGGTCCTCGACGGAACTCTCGTATTCTTCGTATTCCGGGGAGACTTCTTCCCCAGGTTCCTCATCTTCGGCAGAGTCTTCCTCGGGTTCTTCAGCACCTGTTTTCTCGGTGTCAACCTCCTCTGTTTCAGACTCATCTTCTTCAGCATCGAAAAGCTCTTCCTGCTCTTCTCCAGAGAGATCTTCCTCTGGCTCTTCGTCGTAATCTACCTCTTCCTCAAACGGGTCATCTTCACCGTCATCGTCTCCGAAAAGAACATCCTGTTTAGAATCTTCCTCTTCATCCTCGTCTTCCCCGAATATAACATCGTCTGCCATCAGATTTCACTTAATACTCAGAAGTACTCAAAATGTTAAAACTCTACTGGTGCATCGCCTGCTTTACAAGCTCTGAGAGCTCCACAAGCTGGGAGAGAAGCTCCTCGACCTCTTCCTCGTTATCATGTATGCGGTCTTCGATACCCGCGAATTCGCGATCAAACGCCTCCCAGAGCGTTTCCACCTTGTCGTCAAGCTCCCCGAGATCTTCCCGGTCCCTGAACTCCTCTACCGCGTCCTTCAGTTCGTCAACTGTCTCGACCAGTTCCTCCTGCTGGCGGGATATCCTTTCAACCTCTGCCTCAAGCTTTGAATCGCTCTTCTCAAGTTCATTGATCTCCTTCGACATGCCCTCGTCAACCAGGTTCTCCAGGTGGTTCTCCGGCTTCATGAGTGCATCTTCGAGTTCGGTCATCCTGTCGTCAAGCTCCTTCGGCGACTTCAGGCTCTCAACCTTGTCTTCCAGCCGCTCGATCCTCTCCTCAATTCCCTGGTGGCTTTCAAGCTGTTCCACCCAGCTTTCAAGCTCCTCCAGCTCAATCTGTCCTGCCCTATCCTCTACTATCTTCTCCTCGAGGTCCTTCAATCGTCTCTCAACGGATCCGGTATCGGGATCCTCCTCTGGAGCCGGGTCAATAGATCCAGCGCCCCGGTCTTCCGCCGGTTCAGCCGTGTCCACGGTACTCGCGTCCTCGGGCAGCCCCATCGATTCCTGTATTATCTCTCCCTCGAGATTGTTGCCGGTAATTTCAGACCGGTGCATTTCGGGTTCCGGTTCATCCTGGTCCTCGGCAGTATCTGGTTCCTCCTGTTCCTCCACATTCTCCGGTTCTATTTCCTCCTCAAGTTCATCCAGGCCCTCGTCTATGACCTCCTCAAGCAGTTCTTCACTGTCATCCTCGGTCTCTGCTGTTTCTGGCACCGGGGTTTCCGTGTGGATATCGGAGTCCAGATCAAGGTCCTCCCGGGCGGCTTCGTTAACAGGTGAGTCCTCGCGGGGAAGATTTTCGTCTTCTTCAGCTGTTTCGTCCAGTTCACCGGTCTTGTCTGACATTCCGAGCTTCGACTTCAGCCAGGAAAATACGGAGCCGGAGGATCCGTCTTCCTCTATTTCGTCCGGAGACTCGGTTTCATCAGGAATTTTTTCGGAAATCTCGTTTTCAAGCTTCTCCAGTTCATCCACTGGTTCTGCCTCAGAATCTCCAGGCACCATTTCCTCAATATTCTCTCCAGATTCTTTACCGGCGTATACCAGTATAGTGCCTTTCGTGGCCGAGAACTTCTGCTCCAGCAGCTTTCTTTTCTCAAGGGCCTCGGCCCAGTCCCTGATCCTGTCCTTGGAGACATCCAGGTCCTTAGAGGTCGTTGATATTGATGCCTCGTCCCTCTCTTTCAGGTAATCCAGAAGCGCGTCTATTCCTGTACTGATCTCGTTACCCGTGATATCTGTATCCGGCTCCTCCATTTCAGCGGCCTTCTCTTCTCCCTCGTAGACCATATCTTCCTCTATAGAGTTTACAGTTTTCTCGACTCCCTGCCCGGGGATGTTGACGGTTACACCGTCTTCCTGTTTCACTTTATCGAGTTCGTCCTTGGCCTTCTGGACGCTTTTCTCGACTGGAGAAGCCATTATTAATTGAATAGTGTTAACGGCTTAATAAAACACTGTACAAGGGTTAAATAGCTCTCAGACCAAGATTCGAGTATGCGTCCAGTCGTTCTCGTGGTGATGGATGGAGTCGGACTCAGAGACTCGAAAGATGGAAACGCTTTCAGACAGGCAGATACACCCAACCTTGACTCGCTGATGGCGGACGGTTTTGCGGAGCTTGAGGCTTCGGGTCCCGCGGTAGGTCTTCCTGAGGGTTACCAGGGCAACAGCGAGGTCGGGCACCTGCATCTTGGCGCGGGAAGGAGAGTTCCCCAGAGGCTGACAAGGATTAACCAGGCCATAGAGAACGGTGAACTCGCGGAGAGGACGGCCCTGAAGGAGGCACTGGAAAATGCAGAGGAAAATGGTGCCGCGGTGCATTTCGCGGGCATAATCTCGGACGGCGGAATCCACGGCCACATCGACCACCTCAAGGCTCTAGTGGAGATATCCTCAAAATACGAGCTTGAGGACGTCCACATACACTGTTTTACGGACGGAAGGGATGTCGATCCGAAGTCGGCGAAAAGGTATATCTCAAGTATCGAGGACTGGTGCCAGGAGTATAATGCGGAGATCGCGACCGTGATGGGTAGGTTCTACTCCATGGACCGTGACCATAACTGGGACAGGACCGAGAAGGCCTACCGGGCGATGGCTCTCGGGGAAGGATTCGAGTTCAAGCACCCTGAGGAGGTTGTGGAGAAGGCCTACGACGATGGAGAGTACGACTACTTTGTCCAGCCTTCAGTTAGCGAAGGATATCCTGGAATGGACGATCAGGACGAGCTTGTATTCTACAACTTTAGAGCCGACAGAGAGGTACAGATAGCCGAGGCCTTCCTGAAGCAGGGCTTCGATGAGTTCGACAACCCCGTGAGACCTAATTTTGCCTCCATGTTCTCGTACAGGAACGACTTCGATAATCCGGTGATGTTCAAGAAGAAGATAGTAGAGAACACCCTGGGCGAGAAGATTGAGGAAGCAGGCATGAAGCAGTTAAGAGTCGCCGAGTCCCAGAAGATTCCTCACGTAACATACTTCTTCAACGGACAGCGGGAGCTTGAGTTTGAAAATGAGACGCGGAAATTCATCGAGTCCGACAAGATCAGGGCGTATGACCAGAAGCCAGAGATGCACGCCGATGAGACCACGGACATAGTTCTTGAGGCGATGGAAAAAGAGGATCAGGACTTTATACTGCTCAACTATGCGAACGGGGACCTTGTAGGCCACACCGCGGATATGAAAGCGGCGGTAACCGCGATGGAAACTGTCGACAGGAACATAGGGAGACTGGTTGACGCTGTAAAAGAAACGGAATACGTCCTTTTAATCACCGCAGACCACGGCAACTGCGAGGACATGGGCACAGAAGAAGACCCCAACACCTCCCACACGCTCAATCCTGTGCCTCTAATAGGTGTCAACACCGATAGAGAGCTCGACAACGGCGAGATCTGGGAGATAGAGAGGCTTGTGGAAGAAATACTTGCACTTTGATCTACCGAATAATGCCGGATCCTCCCGGACCCGCTCCTCCAGGAGGAGAAGATCCTGAACCAGATGAGGAGCCCCATGTGCCAGGGTTGCATCCGTCTATATCCTGGGCCTCCAGGCGGAGTCTCTGTGCTTTCCGGTCGTTACCGTTATCCTTCGCTGTCTTCCACTGGCTTCGTTTTGAATCACATTCATTACCGCTGATGAGATTGTCAAAGGTACTGGTGACATCGCCCGACTCGCCCTGGAGCATCACCATCAGGATTATCGCCGCGACCATAGTAACAGCCGCAACCAGAATTATCTCGATGGTCTTATCCATTTCTTAACCTCTTGACTCTAGTTACAGGTGTACGTGTCCTCGTTAAAGCCGGTAACAACATTCGACGAACCTCCTGCCAGGTTATTCAGATCTCCGCGAGTTGTTATACCCGCCCGTACACAGCTATCAGGAGTGTTGTGCTCGGTACCTGAATTAGCGAACTCGCAGGTGCTCTCCACTGAGTTCACGCACGACTGGGTGTTGGATGACGAGAACACATCCTCCAGACCGCCCTGTGTCATCATGATTACAGTTAGTGCTGTCATCATCAGAACTGACGCAGCCACGATCAGGGCCAGGGTCTGCGACATTCCTTTCATACGGGACATGATTAAGGAGTTGGAAACGGTGGTATAAAAATGGTCTACATTATACAGGGTATTTTGAATCAAAAATAGGAAAGATAGAAAGGAAAGAGCCGTAGAAGTTACGGCTTGGTTATGTCTATCTGGATCGAGGATACGTCGAGTTCCTCTCCCTCGTCGGTCTCGATCTGGTCCGTATCTATGACAATATCCTCAACTTCCGAGTCCTCGACAAACTTTCTCTTGACCATTTCTGCGACGTCTACCGCCCTAGAAATTGCCTTTCCTCTCGCTTTTACATGCACTGTCTCCTGTCCTTCACTGAACTGGGTCACTACAGCCAGAACGTAGCTCATGGCTGGTTTTGAACCAACGTATACCGTGTTGTCGTCTTCTTCTACCACTGTCAATCACCTAGTTTGAGGTTCCGACTCAAAATATTAAATCAGTTTTCATAAGGCCCTCAGGCCACTTATCCGCTAGTCATTTGTGAAATCATGTGTGTACGGATCCACCTGAAATACTAGGCTCTCCCATCCTCCCTCTACGGGTATCTTGTACTTTTTATCCTCCATCGAGTACTCTGCTTCGCTCCTCTCAGGTTCGACAGTTACCGTGGCCTCGTACCGTTCGACATCGCATCCGCAAATGTAAGTGGTTCCATCTGCACGGGTGCAGTAGTTGTAGTTGCAGCAGCCCACAGTGCTTGAGCTACCGCTTGAGCTGCCTTCAAACACGTCGCTGGTGGCCCCCCAGTTAAAGCTGCCTCCGACGTCCTTTATACTGCTATCCAAGTTGAAGCCAGGGATAGTGGGATAAGAGCTTTTTACAGTTTTGAAGCCTTTTCTGATATCATCTTCGGCATCACTTACCGCGGCGCTTTCAGCGTCGGAGTAAGGAGGGCTCCCACAGGAAATTCTGGACTCGGTGTAGCTATCGCTAACAGAACCCCACTCCGATTCCAGGTCCCGAAAGTAGTCATGCGCCTCCTCCAGAAGTGAAAAGTAGCGGTTGTCTGTAGCGTTGAAGAAGGCGCCGTAGGATTTGTTCCCGCTTGTCTTTACGTTCCCCCCTCCAAAGTAACATATGGACTCCACTGGCTTGCCCGCAGAAATGTAACCTCTTATCCCGGCAACATGGCCGCTCGTGAAGAACGGTGTGATGGTGAAGTTGGCTTCGGTGAAGTCGCAGTTAAGGCCCTCAGGTGCACTTCCATAGTGGTTCTTGAAATACTGTTGCGTATCGTTCTGGAGCCTGAGATAGGCATCGGCGCGCACACTCCCAAGGTTCCCTGTTTCCCAGTCAACATCGTTTCCGCCTCCTCTTCTCGAAAGCTTATAGGTCATCTGGTGAGTGGAGTACGAGCCTCCCATGGGCAGGTAGTTGTAGAAGTGCAGCCCCGAGCTTGACTTTGTCTGCGCGACCCTGTCAAGATCAGTTATCGACTCCGATATCTCCTGGGCGAAGGCGTCTCCGATCAAGACGGACTGTATACCAAAGACTGTGGCGGTCAGAAAAACTCCAATCATCACGATATTTCCGCCTATAGCTCCTTTTCTATTCATCTGGATCTCACCGTCTGCACATCCTGCGATGTTGTTGTCCAAAGAGTTATCGTGGCCTCCTGGCCCCCAGTCAGGGCTATGGGGTAGCTGAGCCTTGACCACCGGCCCGAGGGCTCATAGCCGCCGCTTCTCACCACTATAGGATCGGGGGCGCCAGAGACTTGTGTGGCACTCAGGTTCAAATAATATTCTGTGGGCCGGATTCCTCTTCTCCAGTGGAGATCCATCTTGTACTTGATATAGTTCTCTATATCCTCCCTGACCTCGCTCTTCGACTTCCGTTCGCCGTTTATGTATACGCTGTTGCCCTGTGCCGAATAGTAGTATGACATGACCTTGGAAGCAGACATATCTCCATACTCGTCCCTGCTTATGTCGTGATAGTCAGGCGGAGCAGCCCCTCCATCTGTGGAACCGAAAGGCTGTCTTCGCTCCGATCTCCACATATAGTCCCGCATAGTAACAGTGATTACGGAGCGCTTGTTGATCTCCCCTATAGAGTAATCTACCTGGGATCCAACAGTCCTGTCCACGGTGTTTCCTGCCGCAACAAGTAGCAGGAAAACCACTACCGTCAGCATTATAGAGGCCGAAAACATGAATATCTCTCCGACGATAAACTGGCCCTCACTGTATTTCATAGACGTACAACCTCGCCGGCAGAAGTGGTTCGTTAGATGCCTTCCTGACAAGCAATGCCGGGCTGCTCACAGCGTTTACCGTGGCCCTGTGGCTGGGCTGCGTGGTACAGTCCAGACTGTTGCCCGGGGAGGAGGTCGTTGGCTGTATGTAGAAACTAAAGTTCTCGCCGTCCAGCCCTGAAACCCTCTCTATGTAGCAGTGTTTGCCATTCTTACTGTATCCCACCCCGTTATCATTTTCATTCGTGAAGAACTCTACCGGGATGTAGGCCCGGCGATGGTCGTAGCTGTAAGCCGAACTCGCCACCTTGCCTAGCTCCGTCCTGTTGGCCTCAACGTTCATCAGGTTTTCAAGAACAATAGCTTTCCTGAACTCGTTTCTCTGGGAGTTGTCTATCTCCGTGGAGAGATTGAGTATTCCCCCGAAATATATGTGCACAACTACGGTGAAACCGACAAGCACCATTAATATATGTGGTATATGAGTCACCAGGTCATAGAGATCCATTCAACAACCACCTGGCTCTATTACCAGTACTTTGTCGCCGCTCTCGATCTTTTTCCGCACGCAGAGCTTTGAATCCACTTTTTTGAACTTCAGGGATTCGATACGGTCATAGTCCACCATATCGGTGTCTATCAGAGAGGAGGCATTTTTGTCTTCATAACCCACGGTTATGTTGTTCCCGTCAACACTTATTTTGTAACCATCCATTTCAAACTCCAGATGGCCCTCTCTCACCGATTCCAGGATCAGAACTGAGTTGACGACTCTGTCAGACTGTATCTGGACAGACTCTCCCTTGACGTAGTCCCCCGTGCGCTGCTGTATTCCGTTGACTATGGCGAGAATCATCAGGAATCCCAGGAACGAGATAATGATCATGAACGGTGTTGAAGTCTGCCCCTTCCTCATTGTGGTGTAGCCTCCACCTTGATCACCGGGGGACTGCTGGTCCCGGACTCGTGAGATACATCGAAGTTCCACTCGCCCTGCCAAGGCCCTGAACCAACCTTTTTGAGCTGGTACTCGCAGCCCTGTATGGAAACTCTCTGGGGCTGATCGCCTCCCACTGATACTATGAACTCGTAGCTCCGGTCGCTGCCGGCAAGCTCTATTTTTTCGACCTCATCAAACTTGGCATCCACACTGATCGATGTTATGGCAGTGGAGCCGTCGCTCGCATCATCACACTTGTTTTCCATGGCGCCGGCCAGTTCCCTTATATCGCTCATGTCCCCTCTCTGGTTGGTGGGCTTGAGAAATCCTCCGCTCATGATGATCGATGCTATCGCTATGACTCCCAGGAACACTATGAAACCTGCAACAATGTAGCTTGCAGAGTAGGCGTTTGCCCCTCTTCTACGCTTCATACTCCAGAGCCCCGTGTCTTTCTACAGAGCTGTCCTCAGTGCCAGCGTCTTCACAGTCATCACGCGCATTTTTCTTGTTTGACAGGATACAGTTTATCTGGTCTCCAAAGCTGGTTCCCGTATCATCTATCTCTGATCCCGTATCATCGGTCACAACAATTAGAGCCGTCGACAGGCCCAGGACCACGATCAATCCCAGCAAAAGAGCCACAAGCACGTGTTGAACCTCCATTATCCCGCACTCACAACGTTCCCGTAGCTCAGATTGGTTTTGTTGAGCCCAAGTGCCTCAGATAGTCCAACATAATCGCTGAATATGAACGCCATGATCATCACCACTACCACCGCAATAACCAGGACCACTATAGTCCGGACACTGAAGCTGAACCCTTTCCTCATAGATAAACTATTTCTCCAATCCCGTTAAAATAGCCTTCCAAATACTCATTTCACGCTCGGGTAGCTTACTCCACCAAGGAAACCGCCAGCAATATCATTGAACCAGCCGTTGAAAGCTGCGATAAGTATGAAAACCACTATCGCGAACAGCGTTATCAGAGCGACCTCCCTCACAGGTAAAGAACCCTTCCTCTCCATGACCCAGAATTGGGTAGAACCAGACTTTAAGCTTCCGGGTATCACCGATACACAGATTCTAGAGATAGTTCAGCATCCAGGCTTCACACTACCCGGTATGTTGAAAGTGCCTTCATCTACCACAAAGTTGCCTTGATTCTCTGTCTCCCTAAGCACTATACGGACATCACAGTCGTAGTTGGACAGTTTGCCTACATCGCCTGAAATCGTTCCCTGATCGCCGTTGGCTATATCTTTCCATCGCAGACCCGCGAGGAACGGGTGTTTTGGAAGTCTGGCCTGCTCACTTCCCTGATCGTGGTAGAAAGTCCTGAACTGACCGTCGAAGTCACCCTGATTCCCGACCGTGACATCTACCCCCAGTAAATCAGGACCTAACATCTGACCTTGTTTGTTGAACTGTACATTTTCTATAGTTCCTTCTACAGGCGGTCCGCCACCACAGTTTCCAACGTAATCAGAGACATTAATCGCGACCGCTCCGTCAGTCCAGTAGCCCTCATTCCTTTCTTTCACAACCAAGCTGGGCTCACAACCCCATTTGGTACCAGGACCGAAGTCGGGAAGGTATAGATCAAAGTTTATAGTCTCTTCGCTACCTTTACCGATCTGCTGCCAGCTTTGGTCTTCCTCCACACTAGATCCTCCCTCGGGAATCACACCTATAGTGTAGTCTTTATCCTCGGCTCTCCTGTTCTCCACATCCACACTGAATTCCAGATAACTGCTGGTTGATCTTGAAACAGAAGTCCCCTTTATCTGCGGAGGATCACTGTTTATACCCGCACAGCTAACGTCCGGATCTGTCTCGGTTATCTGTATGTACGGGTAAGTCGTGTCCTGCCCGATTATATTTTCTCCCGCCTCCCCCTCGTTAAGCGGACCTCCCTTGTTCACCTGGATGTATCCCTTGTCGCCTGGACAGAGCTTGACTATCGTATCCTTGTTGAACATAATTCCCGGTACAGCTGTCGAGGCATACGGAGCATATTTCGGAGCGCTGCCACTAATACCTGACCAGGCATTCACGCAGTAAAGCCCGCGGTCCAGGTTATATTCGTCATTGATCCATACCGTTCTGTCGGAGGCATCATCAGGGAAGAACATCATGTAGTTATCATGTGTTCCCAGGTAATTGCTGAATAATAGTCCACAACTGTCCTTGTTGATGTGTTCCTCGAACTGGCCTTTGCCAGCACCTATAAGATTGTACTCCAGCCAGGTATTCTTCTCGGGATTAGTGTCGGGAGTGCCACGGGTCTGAAGTATTACCGGTCTATCGCCTGTGATCTCGAACGCAACGCGGGAATAAATACCCTCCATATCGTAACCTTCTTGTTGAACGTATCCGGATAGACCGCCGCTTATGAGTGTGGAGCCTCCGCCTACACACGGCGGCTCGGTCCCGAGATAGGTGTCGGCGAGAGCAGGATAGCCTTTATCGGGGCCAGGCTTACTCCCTGCTGTAGTCGGGTTGCTGCCCTTGTTCTGGTCAGGAACTGTTGGCTTCTTCCCGCCCTCCTTGCAGCCGTCGTTGGAGGCGCGGTGGTACGCAAACATAGCCGCCTGTGAAAGCATTCGCTGCATTTTTTCCTGATCACCCTCAATATCGATGGTCTTGTCCGAGTCTTTCTTGCTCATCTCGAAGCCGGTCTGTATGGCCTCTCCAAGGTTGCCCTGTGTTATCAAGGCGATCACTATGAACGCAACCGCCGCTGTCAAAGCCAGCGAAAAAATAGACATGTTTGCGAGGCCTTTTCTTTCTAGCGCATAGCGCATAGCGAATGCCCCAGCGTGTCCGCTACAGAAGCCCCCACATACCTCAGCAGCCCGGTACATCCCGTGTTGCCCTCCTGGGCCATCAATAATGGTATTATTACCCCAAGAGCCACCAGCACGATCACAATACCTATTATCAGGTTGAAGGAGATCTGGTCCGGCAGAAGACCTTTTCTGTTTTTCATGCTCTATTATTGTTGGTTCTCTGGCTGTTTAAATCATTTCAGGCGCTTTCTACTTGAAAGCCTGTTCTATAGCATTTCCCATCGCTGCAGGAAGTGCATCCATCAGAACCAGGCCTGCGGCTGCCGCCACTAATGCACCGAGTACCGCGAGCAACAGGTGCTGGGTCACCAGGTTTCCTTTGTTTCTCATACCGATATACTGCTGATTATTCCCCCGAAAAGGAGGCTGACTATTATCAGGGTTATACTGTAGAACAGCATTCCCGAGATAAGTATCTTTCCTGTGAAGAAGTACTTGTAGGTCTTGTCCTCGCCCTTTGTTATCTTCATGTAGAACTCTCCAAGGATGAAAAGCAGCTGTATAAGGTATATACCGACCACGAGCTGCAGAAACTCGGGAGGTATCGCTTCGTTAAGATTTCCGAGTATGCTCTGGAATCCCGGTCCCTGTCCTGTACCTCCTCCAGGCAGGTTCTGCTGTGACTCCTGGAAGCTCGTTGACAGTCTGAACATCGCGGTTATAATCGTCTGGGACATCCCGACCGCGACGCCTGAAACTACAGGTGCGAGCAGATAGGCAAGCATCTCGATTGTCGTCGTGGTCTCCTCCATCAGATCGTTCAGCTGTTCCTGTGTCTGGTGGATGTTCTCAAGGTACCTGGAGATCGTTGTCATCGCCATCGCCGCCATGTGGGTGCCTTTCTCCGACGACTCAAGAATAGCCTTCATGACGGTCTGAATCATCTGGCTGGGGAACTCGTGGAGCGCCCCGTATCTCTCATGGAATACCGCCTGTTCGAAGGTCATCCCCATGTCCCGGACGTTGGTCGATGCCTTCTTGAACAGGTCAGATATCTCGAGTTCAGATGTCGCCTCGGCGGCCTCTTCAAGCGCAAGTTCTATCGGTGTTCCGCCGGAAATCTTGTTGCCCAGCTGGAACAGTGCCGCAGGGAACTGCTGTTCAATATTTCTGAGATGCTCCTCGGCTGCCCTGCGCTCCACGTTCGCCAGCACCAGGTAGACGCCGAGTCCTATACCGAGGCCTGCGGTGATAGAAACACTTCTCATGAGCATCGGTAGCGGTGCAAAGCTGTCGCCCGCGGTGAAAAGGGAAGGCACTGCCGACGGACTGATACTCTCCACGGGATAGAAAAATGGCGCGGCCAGATAACCTATGAAACCGTAGAAGGCTATGACAGCGAAAATTAGCAAACCAACAGGCCATACAGGAAGATTCATCCTGCGGCCAAGAAACTCGAATGTGTGCCTACCTCTGGGGGGAAGAGAGTCCTTGCTGACTGGTTTCGAGGAAACAGTCGGAGGCCGGGAGCTCAGTATGCGTTGCATGAACCAGTAGAGGAATCCCGGGAGAAGGAAGTTGAACAGGATTAAGAGGTGAATAGGCCTTATGATATCTCCCATAAAGACCGAGATAAGAGGCAGCATGATCATTCCGAGGACCGGCAGCATCGCACCCAGTGCGTTGAGTATCATGACCGGCGTCTTCAGCGACTGCGCGTAGTGTTTCATCTTCTCCTGTGTACCGTCGAGTATACGGTCGATAGCGTCCTGTAGAAGGGTCTCCCTCCTGTTCTGGTCGGGATCGTTCATCGCGGCCTGGAGAAGCTGCAGGGCTTCCAGGTAATCATCGTTGTAGTCCTTCCAGCGCCGGGTATACTCCTGTAGAGAATCCTCTATCTTGTTGTAGTTGCCGATCTCTACATCCCAGAGAACGCCCCTGAGATCCTTCGCTATAGGGCCTTCAAGGTTCAGTGCCGCGAATCTGACCGCGCCCTCAAGATTGGGTGATGCACGCATGTAGACAACCATGTACAGTATCGAGAGAATCATCTCTCCTGAACTCCTGATAACCTTGTTCTTGGCTGCGTAAACAGGCCTGTAGTAGGTGTAGACCGTAGCGGTGAACGGTAGCGAAAGCAGCAGGAGCAGTATCGAATTTGGAACGGGGGCTCCCATGATGAAGTTGAGGCTGAAGGCCATGAACCATGCCATGAAAGAAGCCAGTCCCAGAGCCACAGACGCCGAGAGGACCATTCCCGGAGTCACATCCCATCCAAGCAGCCTGAGAGCCGGTGTAAGTTTCTCCTGGGTGTTCTCGCCGGCCTTTATGTTGAATATCGAGGCTGACCTGATACAGAGTCTCTCATACCTCGTCTTCTCGCGCTCCCTGACCTCCTCTTCCCTGTATTCCTGGTACTCCCGGGAATAGCCGTGGCCCGATGAGTTGTCGTAAGGCGGGAGCTCCACACTCTTGTTGATCCGGTCGACTATGTCCCGGAGGCGTTCCTTCTCATCTTCATTCATGAGACAAAAACACCTTTGCTAAATCTGCTGGTCGAACCACTCTCTCCACCTCGCATAGATCCTCTCAGGGTCCTGCCTACCGTATTCCTCTCCAACCCTGTCCGCGAGGATGTGGAATCGCTGGTTCGCCTTCACTGTAAAATCTGCCTCAAGCAGCTCAGGCTGGTTCTCCTCGTTTGCGGCCTCAACTATATCCTGTTTAATCTTCTTTCTTAGCTGGATGTTGTCCCAGACAGCCTCCCAGTCGTTCTTCCATTCACGTATGTTCTCGGCGATGCGGTTCAGAACCATCGACTCGCCATTCTTCAGTGTATCGGTGGGTATGAGCTCGTCCTCGTTGGAGTCGTACCTCATGAGATCCACAAAGGCGTTCTCCTCCTGTGGATCGTCTGTCCATTCCTTCCTGACCTCTGTAATACCTGTAACGCGCCGGTAAGTGGAAAGACCGTCAGGACTCCTGATCTTGTTGACCGATACGATCACATCAGTAGCCTTGAATGATGTCTTCGGCACGTTGAGGTCGTTGACAACGCGATCATAAACTGCGTACGGCGACTCGCCGTGGATTGTCCCCCCGACAAAGTTGGCGACCGCACCAACCCTCATGGCCTCGTAGAGCGTCTTGGCCTCGTCAGAACGGACCTCTCCAATCACAAGCGCGGAGTCGCCGA
Organism: uncultured archaeon; assembly: GCA_964421955.1. GTDB lineage: Archaea > Nanohalarchaeota > Nanosalinia > Nanosalinales > Nanosalinaceae > CAYQYU01. Next base: position 20,279 of record CAYQYU010000007.1, read on the forward strand.
GGCGGAGCGAAGTTCTGATGGCCTCATCCGCACCCAGTTCGCTCTCTACCTGGGTTATGACGCTCCTTGATTTCATGCTTTCAATATTGAAACCCAGGTCCTTCATTTCATCGATAGGAAGTTCGAGAGTGTCTTCCACCGTAACTATGCGGTGCTTCTTCAGCAACTCCAGCATCGATGCCGAAAGTAAAGATGTCTTGCCCGCACCTCTTGTACCCGAGAAAAGGACGGACCGGTTGCCGTCAACGAGGAAAGAGATCAACGCAGCACCCATCGGATTGACCATCTTGCTGTCGATGAACAGCGGTAGTGTCCATGCCCGGGAGCGGTGCCGCCTGAACGCGAAAGCAAGCCCCTCCGGGGAAAGATTCTCCTGTATTATCGCAACACGGGCTCGACCTCCTGGAACACGGGTGTCCGTGTCGAGCACAGGGTTGGCCTCGTCCAGCGGCCGGCCACTTTGAATCCTGAAGCGGGTGGCCCAGGACTCGGCCTCTTCCTTCGTAGGTATCAGGTTGGTCTCGCACTCCTCGTACTCCTGATGCGAGATGTAAATCGGAGAGTTTCCTATGGGAGAGTTGATGAAAACATCCTGTATCTGGGGATCAGATAACAGAAGCTCCAGGACGCCAAGTCCAGAGGTGTAACGGTTGAGAATGCCTGTCAGCTGGTCGAGCTCGTCTCCAGTTAGATTTATTCCCATCTGGTTCGCGATGTCCCGGAGCATGTCTCTACCTATATTCTCGAAGACCTGGCGCATCCTTTCTGGCCGGGCAAACTCTCCAGATTCGGGCTCGTGCGACGCCATAAATCTCCTCGCGGCATCAAGTAATTCGTATTTCTCCTCGCTAAGATTGAACTCCGGGGGATTGACATGGTAGACCGGCTGGACTTTGTCAGGCACCTCGTATATCGAAACCTCGATATCGTTCCTGACCTCGTAACGATCGATTTCTTCCCCTCTCTCAGGCGGGAGGGACATGAACTTCGTAAGCATGAAGTTTGGCCTCACGAGAGGGTGGAAGAACTCTCTGTAAACCTCCCGGTCGCCGATGTGGTGACCGGTGATGAAGTCCTGCTCCCGGGCTCTCTGTATCAGCTGGGTCTCCTCCATCCTGTCAAGTATGGGGTCGATAACGTCGTTGACGAAGTACTTGGTGCATCTTTTTCTCGTGGGATACTGGTCACTCATCTGCTGCTTCAGGTGCCTTCTCTTCCGCAAAATCTTGACATAGGCACCTATAGGATCTTTCCTGAGCATGTCAACGACTATCTGCTGAATCTCCGGCAAGTTATTAGCGTAGAAACTCTCGCATTTCTCATTTCCGTGGTTAGATAGATATCCCTGGGAGGATATATCCTGTATAGTGTCCGCGATCTCCTTTAACAGCGAGACCTGTTCATCGTTGTACTCGTAGTCCCGGGACTCTGAAAGTACAACCGAAGAGGCATCGGGCACTTCCTGGAGTATGTTGATTACCCGGGACATCACCTCGGGATAATCCTCTATGCTTGCGCCGTAGATTGACCCGAGAGTGTTGACCTCGATTGTACCGGTCTCGTCGTCGTACTCGTAGTCGAAAACGTCCAGATCTCTTACAGACATACCCAGCATTATTATTCAGGCATCTATTGAATAAAAGATGGGATGCCCCAGCAGGAAATCGTAAACCAGGTTATCAACCGGGTAAACGACTTTAATCGCCGGGTTAGAGACCTCGAAGAGAAGGTGAGAAACGTGAGCGCGAGAGTCAACACTCTCGACGATACGCTTCTCAACAAGACCAAGTCGCTCAGCCAGGATATGCAGAGCCTGGAGGACGAGATTTCTGAAGTCCGCGACCGGATAGCCAATATGGAGGTCGACATCAAGGAACTTAACCGTGAGAAACGGAAGTTCGTGACCTCACAGGAGATAGAGGAGATAGAGAACTATATGGAGCTGATGAATCCTATCCACTCCTCTTTCACAACCAAGAAAGAGGTAAAGAAGATGATGGAGCATCAGGACGGCCTCACAAGGGAACAAGTCGAGAAAATAGTAGACAGAAAGATAAAAAGCCTGGAAAGACAATCTGACGATGAGGAAGAGGATATTCCATGAAGTTCCAGCTATTCGGCAGACTCAGGGATGATGAAGACGGCGAGGACAACGGAAACTCTCCGGCACCCCAGGCACCCCAGTCGCCCGGAATGGATAACGGTACGGAAGGCGGCCCAGGACTAGGGGGCGGCCTGGAGAGAACTGTCGAAAACATGTTTTCACAGGGATACTCACAGGACGAGATAAAACAGGAACTCCAGGGACAGTACTCCCCGAACAGGATTGAACAGGCTGTCAACCAGGCAGTTGCAACTTCTGCCCAGGGAGAGACTGAAGGACCGGAACCCATGACTCCTTATCAGGGCGAAACCGATGCGGTGAGTCCTGTGGACCAGGGATTCGACCAGAAAGATGTACAGAATAATGCACCCGGAGACGCGAACCCGGGAAACGGTATAAACAGTATGAATAGTACGAACGAGATGGGTGACATGGATAATATGCAGCAACCACCTCCCGCGGATCAAGGATCAAACCCTCCTCCCAACACGCAGACCGTCGATCCTGGCGTTGAAGAGCTCGTTGAAACCATCGTGGCAGAGAACTTTGATCTGGTGGAGACAGAGTTTGAAAACGTCTACAGCGAAATCGACGAGATGAAGGAAAAACTCGAGGACCTGGAGCAGAGAGTTCACGATCTCGAAGTCCGGGATGATGAAGATCAGAGCGAGTTCATCCAGAAAATGAACGAGATGGAGGACCATATCGACTCCTACCAGTCCCGCATCGGAGGACTGGAAAAGGCTTTCCAGCAGGTGCTGCCATCGCTAGTCGACAATGTCCGCGATTTAACTGAACTCGTACAGGAGATCAAGCAGGAGAGGGGAATCGAGACGGACAAGAACGTTTCAAGCCAGGATATTGAAGATCTCGACGTCGAGGACTGGGACTAGAACTTCTCAATCGCTGCTTCCGACCGTGGCCGAGACCACAAGCAGCAGGAATACCAGGACCAGTATCGGCATCACCACTTCATCGAACGTGTTCTGGACACCTCCAAGCAGGTTTCCAAGATCAACCGTGAAGAAAAACGCTCCCAGGAATGACAGCAGCGCCAGAACTATCGCAGCACCTACAGGCAGATCGCCTTCTCCCATGGCCTCTCCGACATCGTAGCCTGCGACGGCCAGAAGGATCATGAGGCCGAGAAGTCCAAATACCGAGAAGGTCAATGCGGCCGCAAAGTTTGTCAGGATGCCTGCAGGCAGGTAGAGCAGCACTCCCCCGATAGAAACGAATGCGACTGCGAGCGCTATGACGCCGTTGACCTGGGCATCCTCACTGAAGACGTTGTACTTCTCCAGGACGCCATAGGTGACCGCGAGGATGAGCAGCCACGGGAAGAACAGCTGGATTATATCCATCTCGGCCAGCAGTCTTACCACATCGCCGAAAGCTCCCATTCAATCACCTATCCGTCTTCATCCTGATCTACTCTCTGCCAGCCCCCTCCACCAGGGAAGGGCGCCCACCAGTCGGTACCGCTGTCGCTTGGCTCACTCGTCACCCAGTAGAGCGCCGCACCAATCGCGATCAGCCATATCAGGCCGGACTCGAAAGTGAAGTTGACCAGCTCAACCAGCGTCATGCTGACAAACGGTAACTGGGCCTGCGGAATGAAGGCGAATGCTCCTCCGGAAAGTGCAAATGCGGCGATAGTACCGATGACTATGACTGCCGCAAATCCTAGTCTCCGGAAGTCCTCCATCTCCCATCCCACGAATGAGACAAAGATCATGAAGCCGAGCAGACCGATCAGTCCTATAGCTATTCTTCCTGTATACTCAGTGAAGTAGGATGCGTAGATAGGGTTCTGTACTATGAAGTTGGCAACGAAGAACGCCAGGATAATCGATATGAGTGCAGCGAACTTCGTCTCGTTATCCTCACCTACGCTACCCATAAGGTTGAGCTTCTTTATGGCGAGGAAGAACAGTACGTAGCTCAGTAGAAACGGCAGTATTCCTGTGAAGAAATCGGCGCTAGCCATTGTCTGGAGCAACTGGTTGAAGCCGGTTACTGCCACTTATCTATTCACCTTCCTCAAGCCTTTTTCTGTTGTGAAGGTTCATTAACCATAGTTCGCGGGCGATGATCATCAGCGCAAGCATGGTGATCCACGGCTGGATGACCTTCCCGAAAGATATGAGACCAATATCGCTTGAGGCCCAGAAGAAGGTCCAGACGGTTACAAATATAGCTCCGAAAGATAGTACGGCGATCGCGAACTCGTCCATGAAGTTCTCGAGCTCGTACAGGTATTCGTGGAACTTCTTGTCGTTCATCCGAACAGTCCACCTCCACCCATACCACCCATACCACGGCGGTTACGTCTTCCTAGGAACCATTTTAGCACGAATCCGACAGCTATACCGATTGCCAGAACATCCGGGTTGTTCATTATACCGGTCATGATCGATTGTACCGTGAAAGCCATCTATTTAACGCCTCTATTGCCTCTATTACCAGTTATAGGTTTTTCGTTTAAATATCTGTTTCGTCTTCTAGTATCTCCGGACATCAATATCGCTCTGTTTGAAGGCATCCATGACCTCTCTCTCCTTGTCGCCTATCGTATCGGCGACCTCATTGGGCCAGTTCTCCCTGCTGCCTATCGCTCTCTGGAGCTTCTGGAAATCAGAGTAGGCATTGTTAGGATTTTGAGCTATCTCCTGCTCGACCTCATTCAGCCGTTCCAGGGCCCGTCTTTCGAGTTGCTGGAGTAGATTTTCCGCAAGATCCGTTATCTGCGCTGCCGTCCTCTGCTGTTGTTGATCGAGATTTTCCTGGCTCAGCTGCCTCACACGAGAGTAGTCAGCGACTATCTCTTCGACGGCGCCTTCCTGTACGGCGTACAGCCCGTCACTCCGGACTGTTTCAAGCACGTTCTGGAGATCCTGTCGAATCCTCTGGAGGTTCATGTCGAGCTCTTCTTCCCTCTCTGTCTCGGTCTTGTCTATGGCCTCCATCTCTTCCAGTTCTTGCTCTATGCTCCATTCAAGCTGATCGGCGGCCTGGGCCAGCTTTGCAAACTCTTTATCGATCTTTGCTGCTTCGGTCTCTTCGGCCTTGACGCCCTGCTCTTCCTCTTCCAGGAGCCATTCAAGCTGCTCACCCAGGTTCTCGAGATCGTAGGTCTCTCCTTCCTCGTCCTGGAGCGTCTTCTTCTCTTCAGTTATGAACTTCATGAGCTTTCTGTCCCATTCCTCAGGAATACTGAACTGTGACTCCCTCTCCTCCTCGTTCCGTTCCATCTGCTCTCCCTTCTGCTCTTCTGCCTCGAGTTCTTCGAAGGCATCTCCCAGATCGGCGGTCACATCCATGAGGCCTTCCATCTGGTCTTCAAGAGTTGCGATGCGGGACTTGATGGCCTGTCTCTCCTGTGCGGCCTGCTGAAGCTGCTGCCTTATATTTCCGACTTCGTTCATAATTGCCTGGAACTGGTTCTGCAGCTGCTGTTTCTGGCGCTCGTATTCTTCCCTTTCTACGACACCGTCCTGTAACTGCTGTTCCAGCTGTTCCAGCTCCTGCTTCACCTGGTCTCTCTGCTGCTTGAGCTGCTGCATCTCCTGCCTGATCTGTGAAAGATCCTGTTCGGTCTGCTGCTCCATCTGGGCGATCATCTGTTCCAGTTCGGCGATTTCTTCCTCATTCTGCTCTATGTTTTCCTCGGCCTGGAGAATTTTCTGATTATTCTGCTCGATACGCTCCTCAAGCTGCTCCAGAGATTCCGAGTCCTCTATAAGCTGTTCGACCTCTCTAGCCTGCTTCTGCGTCAGTTTGCCCTGCTTCACCAGTTCTGGAAGCCTCTGTTCGAACTCCTCAAGACTCTCAACATCGTTCCGGAGCTGCTGAAGCTCCTGCATAACCTGCTGGTCCTCGCCTTCGACATCATCTATTCTCTGCTGTAGCTGCTGGATGGCTTCATCTGTCTGGCGCATGTGGTCCTCTAATGGCTCCGGTATTCCTCCATCCTCTCCTCCCGGTGCGGTACCCGGAGCAGGACCTGTATCATCGCCTCTCCTATCCGCTCTTGCTCCCCCGTCAGGCGCAGCACCGCCTCCTCCCATATCGACCATGTCCGTAAGCGAACTGAATATTCCTGCGTAACCTAGTCCTACGGCGAGGAACGCAAACACACCGAAAACCATCAAACCCCAGAGACCAATAAACGCCGCAACACCATTAGCCGAAACAAAAGCAATAGCAAAAGCAAAACCCTTCGCACCCAGAGGTACTCCGCCCTGATCAGTCCTGTAACGACGACCTATGCCCAGGGATTCTTCGATCATCCCGAATACCTTTGAGGTAAGGAACTTTGAAGGGAAATAGAAACCCGCCACAACCGCGATGAAGATAGCGCCCATACTGATAGAACCGATCTCGAACAGGGTGATCGAATTCAGGAGCCCAAGTATTAGCTCCGCAAAACTGTCTGCACTCAGTGGGTTATCGCCCGTGATCTGCGCGGAGACGGAGAATGTTTGAGTGATTATTACAGAGAGGAAAAACGCTATCTTTGTCCGTTTCTGACCCATCGTAAGTAACAATTCTTTTCCCGACTTTTAAAGCGTTTTTACCTCAGTTGAAGACCTTGTACATTATCAGCAACAGTACTGCGATGAAGAAGCCCAGGGATAGAACTCCTATAGATGCTATAGCTCCTCTTATGTAGCCCCATAGAGGTGATGGAACAAGTATGCCTGTGATCGTGATCGCCATCAGGGTCGAGTACTTCCTGACATCAGGCCTCTGGTCCCTTATCGGGAAACCAACAGGCACGCCCCGCGGTATTTCGTCATCTCTTATGACGAAGTGGAGAACTTTCGAGAGGATGAACTGGAGCAGGATCGACAGGAACACGAACGGTGCAACAAGCTCAACCAGTATCTCTTCCTGGGAGTCGAACTGCGGAACAGAGAACTCCGTGCCTCCTATCTGATCGCCTCTTATCGCCCCACCGCTATGGGAGGCGGCCGCAAATGCTACCAGAAAAATTATCATCGACAGGGAGACGATATACTTACTCGCCGAAATCCATATCCCCCCCACCAAAGTCGCCGTTTCCTCCGCCACCGAAGTCTCCACCACTTTTCGAGCGCGCGTGTTCAAGGTAGGTGGGTATCACCTCATCGACAAGGAACCCTGATATGAGCCCTGAAACCCCGACAACAAGGAGATTCGACAGAAAGCTTGAGAGCCCTGTAAAGTCTCCTACAACCGTAGAAACAGCCGTGACCGACACAACGTAGCCCGCTATGGCCGCGAAGGGAAAGGCAACGTATTTCCAGGGATCTCTCATAACGAAAGGTTCTCGATCCTATTTTTTATATTCTCAGGCCCGTGACCGGATGTCTATCTGTTATTTATTCCTGTAGTCCTGGCGTATCTCGCTGACCTTCCCCAGTATCTCCTGGACCCTTCTACCATTACTAACAGCATTCCGGATCTTCTCAATATACTCCTCGGTGGAGCGCGCCTCCTGGTCGATCCGCTGGGCTTCCTGTTCCTCGGCCTGCTCAGCTTCCCGCTCTTCTTCGAGAGTGCCCTCTTCTTCACTCGTTACCTGTTCCGCCTTCTGTTCGACGTCCTGCGCCTCCTCAAACTCAGACTCGATTCCCTGCTCGACCTGCTCATCCTCCTTTACGTCGCTTCCTATCTCCTGGATATCTCTCTCCTCTCGCTGGTCGTGCTCGTGGCTTTCGACGTACTCAACTTCCTCCTGGGTCTTCTGCTCAATATCCCCAAGCTCCTGTTTCAGTTGTTGAGCCTCACTAACTCCCTTCTGTAGCTCCTGCTCGACCTGCTGTTCCTCCTGCTCTGTTTCTTCCAGCTCCTGCTCGGCGCCGGTTATACGGTTCTTCGCATCGTCGAGTCTTTGCTTTACATCACCAAGGAAGCCCTGTCTAAGGTTCTCAACCTGCTGTTCAATTTTTCCAAGCTCCTGGATGTCCTCCTGGGCCTGCTGTTCGTGCTGCTGTGCCGCCTGCTGGTTTCCCTGCTGCCTTGCCTCGGCGGCGGCCTCTTCCTGCTGCATGTAATCATCTATTAGCTGTTCAGCCCTATTTCTGAACTGCTGGAGCCTTCCCTCAGCCTCTTCTTCCTCTTCAGCCACCTGCTCCAGTTCCTGGTAAACCGTCTTCTCTATTTCCTCTACCTCCTTCAGGTGCTCAAGTTCAACTTCTTCCTTCTGGACCACATCCTCGATACCCTCTATAAGAGTCATCTCCCGCCTTTCACTGTCCTCGAACTCCTGGACGATCTGCTGCATTTCTTCACGGGCGCCGGCCGGGATGTTCCTGTCCTGGATCAGGTCCTGGGCCGCCTGCTCGAATGGCTCGTTCTTCAGTTTCTGGAACTGCTCTTCAAGATTCTTCGCCTTCTTCCTCTCGTCATTCCATTCATCAAAGCTGGATTTGATCTGTTTTCCCTGTTGTCCCAGCCGGCTACCAACATCTCCAAGTATATTCTTCACGCCGTTTATCCCCTTCTGTGTAGCGCGGCCTGCTGCTCGGGCCGCGCTGCCTCCAGATCCTCCTGTACGGCCGCCGCCTCCAAGACCTACCATGCCGAGGAGGTTGCCGCCGATTCCCATGTAACCTAGTCCTACGGCGAGGAACGCAAACACACCGAAAACCATCAAACCCCAGAGACCAATAAACGCCGCAACACCATTAGCCGAAACAAAAGCAATAGCAAAAGCAAAACCCTTCGCACCCAGAGGTACTCCGTCGCTCTGGTAACTTCTACCCATATCCAGAGAGTCCTCGATCATGTGGAAGACCTTGGACACCAGGAACTTGGACGGGAAGTAGAAACCAGCCACAACCGCAAGAAACAGGGCTCCTGTACTTATTGAGTCGATCGGGAATACGGTGATTGCGTTGAGCAAGCCCTGTATAAGTTCTGCAAAGCTGTCCGCGCTCAACGGATTGCTGCCCGTGATCTGGGCAGAGACAGACGTGAGCGAGAGCACTGCAAAAGCGGACATAGATAACAGTTTTTCAGTCAAGCCCCTTTCTGTCCTTGCTGCAGACAGCATACATACCGTTTATTGTAGTTCCTCTTTAATAATTACGCTAATCCTGTTCCTCAAACTTCCCCAGTCTCTCCAGCGTCTCAAGTATACCCCAGGCGTATACCACGGATTCCCAGGCCCTGATGTAGTCTTCCTCCTCCAGGAAGTGCTCTGTGTCGTCCCTGTAGGCCAGAACGTTCTCCATCTGCTCCACGTCTTCATCGCGGTCTTCGAGCCGTTCCTCCAGCTTCTGAAGCCACTTCCTGGTCTCTTCTCTCAGCTTCTCCTGGGTCTTGTCCATTAAATTCACCTGTGCTCCTCGATAAACTCCTCTTCCTTATGAGAGGTTTCTCCCGTTAGTATAATCGAGTGCGGGGGCTTCCCAAAATCAGAATCCTCGATGCATGATAAACTGTCGACCGATATCGACTGTGACTCGTGGTTGGCTCTCTCGAGAACTATGGCTTCGCGATCACCTTCTATTCCAAGGTTGACCAGCTTCTCCGCGGCCTTGTTAGCAGGATAGTCGATGTCCAGAAGCACCAGACTGTGGAGGCCTAGGGAATCGTTCTCCCAGATATACTCGGCTACCGACTCTGGCGCCGAATCTTCGGGCAGAGTCACGACGCGACCGAGCTTGTAGATGTTCAGGCCGGTCTCTGCCACGGAAGACAGTATCGAAGGTGCGTGGATAACCTCGATATCGATACCCTCCTGTTCCGCCCTGTGTTTGATGTCGTAGTGTGTCGTCGCGGTTAGAGGGTCTCCCGAGACCAGGAACGCAGTGTCCCTCTCCCGGGCGGATTCAAGTATTCTATCCTCCTGTTCGACCTCTTCCCGGTCAAGCTCTACTATCTCGGTGCCTGTTTCTTCCTCTAGAGCTTCGGTATCGATGTTCCCGGTGTTTGTGTAGAACTCCGCGAAAGCTTTCTCCACTTCACCAAGAGCCTCTACCCCTTTCCGGGTTATTTCCCGGTCGTCAAGCCCGAGTCCTATAATGTAGAGCATAACCGTTATCCATAAACCAATACTTATTAGCACTTAGCATATGGAACAGAAAGAGCTCGAGCTCCGGGTAAAACAGATCTTCGAGCAGCAGGGCTTCGAAGTGAAAAGGTGGAACGACGAGTTTGTCGCGGGAAAAGGCAGTACGGAAAAAGAGATCCAGGTCTTCTCCTCAGAAGACCACAACCTCGAAGACCTGAAGAACGAGGTAGAGCCGGGGACACTGGTGTTTGTCGATACGGGACTGGAGAGTATCGTGGAAGAAATAGAGAACGAGGTATCAGTGATCAGGGAGGACGATACCGAGGACTACGACCTGCCATCCTATGAGATTATCGGAGACTTGGTGATCATCAGCGAGCTTTCAGGGGATGAAGACGAATCGGTCAAGGGAATCCTGGAGCACCACCCACACGTAGAGACTATCCTGCTGAAAGAAGAGCCGCTCTCCGGAGAGTTCCGGGTTGGCGGGTACAGGAAGCTCTACGGGGAAGAAACCGAGACAACCCACAAAGAGTTTGGTTGCCGCTACCGGATCGACCCCACGAAAGCCTATTTTTCCGAGAGGCTTGCGACCGAGAGAAAACGGGTGGTTGACCAGATCCAGGGCGGGGAAAAAATTCTCGTCATCGGAGCCGGAGTAGGGCCTTACGCGATCCTGGCCGCAAGAAAGGCTTCGCCCGAGAGAATTGTCGCGGTCGAGAAGAACCCCGATGCGTTTGAATACCTGGAGGCGAACATCGAGCTGAACGGGGTTGAGGACACCGTGGAGGCGGTCGAGGGGGATGCCCTGGAGGTCGTTTCTGGAAAGTTTGACAGGATAATAATCGCAATCCCTGAGTTCGGCAACGAGTTCCTTGAACTGGCGTTCGAGCACGCCGACACTGAGGCAAAAATCCATTACTACAGCTTCATGGAGGATAAGGACTGGGAGCCGCTTATGGAAGAAGTAGAAAGGGTCGCGGAAAAACTTGGGATGGATTATAGGATAGAAGACAGGGCCGTCTGTGGACAGAGAGGGCCTTCAGTTGACCGGGTATGTATCGACATCGAACTCGTCAGTAGAAAGTAATATAACATCTTCTTCGTCTTCTAATTCTTGCGCCATAAGAAGCATTCTCAAAATCTCGCGGAGCAAATCATTCACACTTAAAAGAGTGTTGTCACTAGTCAATAGATAAAGGTGTTCTGATGATTCGATCCGAGGAAATAATCAATGAATTGCCTGACGCCAATAACCCCCGGTTAAATGCATTTGTGGCGATGAACGACCCTTACTACGGCAACATAAAAGGTCTGGATCCTAGGAAGGGTTTTCTTGTGGAAAACGACTTTCTTAACGTACTCGGGATGAGCGAGCACACAGAAGGAGATGGCAGAGACGTCTTTGGAATAGAAGATGGTCAGATAAGAGTAGGCGGGCACGAGATTGAAGCATTAAATGAAGAGATGGGAGGAAAGACAGCAACAATATTCACAACCAACTCTGCAATGGAGAACCTTGGAGGAGAAGGAGCCAGACTACTGGCAGAGTCGGACGAAGTGAACATAATTAATCCAAGACCCCTTTACTCAATAGCGAACCACAAAGGCACCCAACACTACCTCTTTGATCAAAGCCCTGCACCAGTCCCGTTCTATGTTCACAGTAGCGAATACTCAGGATTCTCAACAGAAATCGGAGGGCCCAGGGTTGCAGCAGAGAAACTGGTAGAGGAATTCGAGAGGCGACTGGGATACGACGGACCTGTTGTAGCTAAGAAGGACAATGGAGGCAGAGGAGAAGACGTAGAATTCAATGAAAGCCCACGGAAACTTGCAGAAAAGTGGCTATCAGAAGGCGAGGTTCCTAACGATGAAGTTATACAGATAGCAGTTGATCCTCTCTACGACGAAAGAATAATCGTGGGGGGAGACTGCGTGCCGATAACTGCCGAAGAGCGGTACGGAGATCCGGAGAGCGATCTATGTAACATGACACAGGTCGATCCAACACAATCTGACCGAGTCAGTATCGACAGCCTAGGAGGAAAGATAGTAAGATGTCTAGAAGAAGGTCTGGCAGAACCAGTTGATATAGAAGATCTCGACGACGCAAAAATAGATCTACTTGAAGACGTATACGACTCGGTAATGACTTACGTTGAAAGAGAGTTCGGACACAGCGACAACTACAGGCAGAACTTTAGAGGCAGCATGGACGTACTTGCCTTCGATCCTCACGAACAGGACCATCTGCCTGAAGACATGCTGGACGGCCTTATGGAGTACGTAACAGAAGACGGATACGGACTTATCCCTATCGAGTGGAATAACCAATCCGGATCAATGGTGGATGCAGTAAACATGGTCTACCCCCATCAAGACTCTGCCGCCAACCTTGCAAAACAAATGTACACTATAAGCGAGGGCGGAGATTTCAAAGAACCAAGTCTACCCTCAAACATGTGTTATGAGGACCTGATACCGGACGGAAATCTTGACGAAGTAAGAGAAAGAAACAGATACTTTGGCCTCTTTAACAAATCAGGACTTGAAATGAGTCCCGATGAACTCTATGCCCTTTCTAAGTCCTCTATATGATATGAAACAGGCCAACACCTAAGCACTAAAGTGAAACAAAATATATAAAACTATTATCACGATGAAGTAGATACAATGTCTGATAAAAATAATAAGAACTACGGCGGAGTACTTGGGAACCGCGATTTTGAGCCCGTTACAGGCGGAGAAGAAGGTATGCCCGACATCGTAGTTACAGGAGGAGAAGAAGGAGGAACAGAAGACCCCGAAGTCGGAATAGACTACGAAAAACTGGCAGAATTACTCACAGAGGATATTGCGGACGAATTTGGCCCCTATTTCGATGAGTTAGATGTACAGCTGGATGAAATAAACCACTACCTGGCAAACGAAATTCTTCCACGGCTAGACAACGTGTACGAGAATGCCGAGGATCTGGCCGATGATCTCGAAGACCTTTCAGACCAGATCGAGGCAGGATTCGACGCAATGGTCGACGAGGAGTACATCGAAGGTCAGCACCAGAGGACAAGAGGCGCGATCAGGAGCGAGGGCGACCGCATAATAAACTATATAGACGAGACTCTTGAGGGCGACGACGTGGGCAACGATAGACGGGGCTTCCTCAAATATCTGCTTGGAGCAGGCGCCGTGGGAGCTCTAGGCGGAGTCGGCTGGGGCTGGGCCAACGGTTATTTCTGGGGAGATATACTTGACGACACAGTAGAAGACCCAAATGAAGGACAGATCGTGGTAGACCAGACAGACACGCCGACACAGACCCCCGAGCCAACTGACAGGCCGACGACAGTGCCGCCAGATAACTCCGTGTACACCCAGGCGTGGGATCAGGAATCAGTCAGCCAGTGGAATAACTTCGAGTCAGAACGGGTGCCAGGACAGATTGAGGAAATATATCCTGGAGGTAACGGGAAAGACGAACAGCTAATTATAGTCGAAAACACCGCAGGAGACGCCTACGAGGCGTCCTACCAGGAACTCGGAATTGATCGACAGGAGGAAGTAGCCCTCGAATCTTCGGAAAGTTACCTCGAATTCTTCAACCTCGACTGATCGAAGGCTTTATATTATTTACTGCATAGTGACAACTATAATGATCGGAATGTCCAGAGGGCGCTTAACTCAAATGAACATCTCAAAAGCCGTCCTGATTGCTCTAACAGTTATTCTAGCACTTTCAGCCGTTCCAATAGCAGCAGCCAACACTTTGCCCGATGTGGACCTTGTATCTCCACGCGGAAGTATAGACTCCAGCAGCCCATCATTCACATGGAACGGCGAGGACCCCGACGGGGACCGCATAGACTATAAATTCTATCTACAGAGAGGGGACGGCAACCCGTTCACTGGGGCCGACATAGTTAGAGAATACAATAATAAACAGAGCGGAGAGTTCTCGACAGGCTCAATCGATCTTGATTCAGATACCACATACAGCTGGGGAGTCAAGGCCGACGACGGACAGGGAATAGGAAACTCCCGGTCGGACGTCTGGACATTCACCACCACCGACACGACAGACAACGAGCTACCGACTATAGATATCGAGGAACTCGGCAACAACGAACCCGTAGATCCCGAATTCAGGTGGACAGGAGAAGACAGTGATGGCGATGAACTCGATTACACGCTTTACATTGAAAGAGGTTCAGGCAATCCATTCGTAGGAGAAGACTTCAGGTTTGACTACGTTAACAGGGATCCTGGAGATACTGTTTCCGTTTCACCCGTGAGGCTCGACCCCGGAACAGAATACACCTGGGGAGTCAAGGCCGACGACGGACAGGGAATAGGAAAGGCAAGATCCTCCACAGACACTTTCGAGACAGAGGATGAAGGAGACGAAAACCAGGCTCCTAACGCAGAGTTCACAAAGAGTACAGACGGCCTCACGGTAGAAGTCGACGCATCCGCGAGCAGCGACGGGGACGGAAATATAGACGAATACGAGTGGAAGTGGACCGAGGACGACGACTTTGACGAGGGCGACGAAACAGAATCACACACTTACGGCAGCGAGGGAACCTACGAGATTACCCTCAGAGTCACAGATGACGACGATGCATCAGATACAAGGACGAGAACCGTAACGGTTTCCAGGCCGGAAGACGATGATGACGACTTCGATACAGGACACTGCGAGGTCGTTCCCGGATTCATGGAAGTCGAACCCGGAACCATACAGAGAGGAGAAGACGCAGAGGCAAAGATCGTGGTTTTCAACCAGGGCGACAGTCAGCGCGTGAGAACAATATTCAGGACCGACTACGGCGAAAGGAAGACGCGGGAGAAAACTATTCCCGGAAACGGTCAGAGAACGTTCAGCGCGAGATTCTCGCCTGAAGAAGACACCGAAATCTCCTCACACGTAAGCACCGTCGATGACGGCCCGTGTGGCGAGAGCAAGCTCGGGATCCAGACCCAAGCGGTAGACGTTTACAGCAGAGACACTGAAGAAGGAAACCTCGAGGTAATAGTTGAAGACAAGGACGGCGACTACATAAGGAATGCGCGTGTCGACCTCGAGAACGGGAACCGCGAGGTTGACTTCACAAACAGTAATGGAAGAGCGTTCTTCGATCTTGACTCCGGCCAGCAAGAGGTAACAGTTTCCAAATCAGGCTACAGCACAGAGACCAGAAGTAAATACATCTCAGAGGGAGGAGACGAAACCCTTACATTTGTGCTTGATAGCGACGATGACGACGAATCGGATGACGACGATGATACAACAGAAGAAGATGCCACGCTCGAAGTTGACGTTGAAGATGAGGACGACGACCCGATAGAAGACGCCACGGTAGAGGTTATCAACGGCGATGGCGATATAAAGGAAACAGACGACGAGGGAGAGGCATCATTCACACTTGACCCCGATGAATACGACATAGTTGTTTCCAAATCAGGCTACCAGCCCAGGTCGAGAGAGGTCGATCTTGACGAGGGAGAGGACGAAAGAATCTCATTCACACTTCGGAGAACAGACGACGGATTCGACGATGAGGGAGTACAGATAGAAGATGTGAACTACCCTGATTCCGTCTGCCGTGGAAACAATCTAGTGGTCGAAGTGGAAGTATCGAAAACCGGCGACCGCTTCGAGACCGTGAGACTCACCGGAAGCGGACTTGGATCCAGCGTTTCGACAGCAAGCTTCACGCTTGAGGAAGACGAGACACGAACCCGGAATGTAAGATTCAGAGATGTCGAAGGATCTGGCAGCGAGAGGTTCACCATAATAGCAACCAACCACAACTCCGACAGAACCTCCCGCACAGTAGATGTCGATGACTGTTTTGGAGAAGATACTGACGACGCCACAGGAATAAGCATGGAGGTCAGTCCGGACAGGGCGAGAGTCGGAGAATCAGTAAAGGTATCAGGCTTCCTTGACGGGACCAATAGCAGGACAGAAGTCACGATCCGGGTCAATGGAGACCGGGTCAAAAGGGTCGATTCACAGCCCGATGGATACTACCAGACATTTATAACCACCGAAAGAGTCGGAGACCTTACAGTTACTGCCTCAACCGGCGAGGTAAGCAAGTCAAGAACGCTTGAATCACTACCGACAACCAATGTTGTCCATGCAGACTCGCCTGACACTGTTGTCGAGGGCGAGGAATTTGAGATCTGCGCAGACGTGAACTCGCAGATTACTCCAAGAGTCGACCTTGTAAGAGATGGAAGGGTCATCGACTCGAAGAACGCGAAGGAGGAGGTGTGCTTTGAGATAACTGCCTCGGATACAGGAACACACACCTACAGGGTCGACGCAGTGGCGAGAGGATACAGGAGCTCCGCGACCACAGAAGTAGAAATTATCGAGGACGACTCAGAAGCGAAAAGCTTCCCTGACCAGATAGCATCTGTCGAATCAGGAGACGGCATAGTGAAGGCAACAATCTACAACAACAACGACGAGAAGAAGACCTACGACGTCACGCTCTTCGGGGTCCCTGACAGCTGGACATCGCAGACTGACAGGGAAGTAATACTCATGCCTGGAGAGAGACAGGAGGTATTCTTCTACATCACACCACAGAGCGAGGGAGTGTTCAACACAGAGATACAGATAGACTCAGAAGGAGAAACCGTGTATCGGCAGCAGGTCCAGATCAACTCTGGGGGGACTGCCACAGACCTTGAAAAATCCCTTATACAGCACCTACTCGAGAGGTTAGGCGCCTAAAACTTTCGTCTTTGATAAGTGACTAAGATCTGTCACTATCAACGAATATTTAAAAGTTAGATAAAGTGTTATTTCTAGGTGACAATACAATAATGAAGTTCAACAAAGCCGTCACGGCCACAATATTTCTAATCGCCATTATAGGTCTTGTTTCTGCAAGCCCTGCAGAGATGACTCTCTTTCCAGAGGAATCAAGTACCAGAATCAACTCTTTCACATCCTACGAGGTAACGGTTGAAAACGCCGGGCCCGTAAAGGATATCTACCGGATGAGTTCCAGCAATCCGACGGAGATAACTATCGCTCCGACCGAAGTCGAACTGGAACCAGGACAGGAAGAGACTGTCAATGTATGGTACAACCCGGAAACCGATAGAGAAGAGGGGAGATACTCGTTCACAGTAACGGGAACTTCAAGGGCCACAGGAAACCAGTTCCCTGTTGAAGGCCACGTAAATGTTATACGAGAACACGACATCCTCATCGAGGTCGACGATGCTTCCCAGACAGGCTGCCTCGGTGAAGAGGTAACCTACGAAGTTGAACTGACCAACCGTGGAAGCCAGGCCGAAGAGTTCAGGCTTTCGACCAACTACGGCGAGCTCTCCGCGGAAGAAGTCACACTGGCACAGGGAGAGACCCAGGAAGTAGGCCTGGCAGTATCAGCTGACAGCCCTGTACAGAGAAGCTTCAATATTGTTGCCGCATCACCTACAAGCTACGCACAGGACATCCAGGAACTCGAGTTCAGCTCGGAAATCTGCTACGCTTCCGAGGTATCAATCACTCCACAGTCACTGGATGTGCCCGCAAGGACCGAAGCGGAGTACGAGGTAACCGTAAGTAACACCGGAACGAGAGACGATGAATACGAGCTCTCGGCAAATCGCGGAGTGCTCGATGACGACGACCTGAACGTAGATGCGGGCGAAGAAGAGTCGACCACTCTAACTTACACTCCACAGGAACTCGGCCAGAAAACTATCAGAGTAACCGCAACATCAGAGGATTCAGACATTGAGAACACAGCCACCGCAACAGCCAACGCCATCAACACGATGGACATGGAGGTCAGCTTTGACCAGAAAAGGAGAGCGGTTTGTGAAGACTCCAGTGTAACCTACACAGCCAGCGTAGTCAACACAGGAGACGCAGAAGAGACATACAACCTGAGATCAAATATAGGAAATCTCTCGGTAACCGAGGGAACGCTTGATCCTGGAGACACAGGAACCGTCAACCTCACAGTCGATGGCACCCAGTACGAGCCAGGACAGACACTGAACGTCAGCCTGACAGTTACAGCCTCGACCTTCGGAGAACCTGTAAAGACCAGGGTCGCAAAGCTTGACACCCAGAACTGCTGGGATCTCGACATGAACGTTGTGCCGAAGATCCAGAGCGCTGGAGAGAACAGGAGCGTCATCTACGAGATCAGGCTGAGCAACACGGGAGCAAGACAGAACACCTACCAGCTTGACTGGGAGGGGCCTGACTGGATAGACATCAAGCCTCGCGAAGTCACAGTAGCCTCGGGAGAAAGAGAGACATCCTACATGTACGCGGGAATACCGTTCAAGAAGCAGGGACAGGTCAGGATCAACGTCACGGGAGAAGGAAGAGACGTTGAAAGATCGCAGACAGTCCGGCTACTCATCAACGAGACTATAGAGGAAGCAATCCAGGATGAGCAGCCCAGAGGGCCGACCGGCGCATTCAGCCGCGTGCTATCCAGCCTCTCGGAGCAGATAGCATCGACCACGACAGCGACCAGAGTCCTCATCTCACTACTGATGGGAGCAGTAATCACCGCAGTCATCCTGTTCCAGGAATGGTAAAAAACCACATATTCCCTTTCTTTACTTTCTATTGTTCTCAAACAAGCGAACCTGCCTATAGCCTGGGTCACTATACACTTCTTTTCCTATCCCCGGATTAGGTGCCGCAGTTTTCCTTGAGACAGTGGGCTGTGGAAGAAGATGCGGTCCAATCCCGGATATCTTACACACCAGCCGATCTACTGAGACAGAGCTATCAGCTATGTCACAGCTGTGTCTATCTCTTCAGATAACACTGAATCTGGCCCAAAAATAGAAGGAGAAAATGATCGAGGGATTGTTCTCGACTTTCTTTTTCTTCACCAACAACTACGGCCTTCCCTTCACTGTCGCCGAGGTCTGTGTCTCGGTGTAGTAGTTGTAGTCAGCTCTCAGCGTGATCGGCAGTGTCTGTTCGATGTCGCTGGTCTGGAACTCCGACTGAAGGTTGGTGAACTCGAAGCATTCCATTCCCCTGTTGCCCACGAGGTCAACCTTGACCGTGGTACTTGAGCCTCCTCCGCTCGAGCTCCCGCTCACTGGGCTGAAGCCTATGTTTCCTGGCGAACTGAGGGTGAGCTGTACCTTGTCAACATTGTTCTCGTCTGGAGTCGGAGTCGTGCTACCGAGGAATGGTGTTCCTGTGCCTTCATTCCTGACGATTATGCAGAGATTTGAGTTGGTGGACTGTCCTCCGCCGTAGAAGACAATCGGCGTCTTCGTCCTGATCTCCATGTGGATCGGGCCGTCAGTGTTCTGCAGAGTCGGCTGCGCCCTTGTAACGCTTGAATCCCTGTATCTCTCGTCTCCCATCAGCTGTATCTCTGTGACTCCGCGGTTCTGGTACTCGTATGCCAGCCGGGCAAAGAAGTCGTAAGGAATCTGGACACCATCCTCAAGATCTGGAGGTGTCAGGGTTACGATCCCCTCTCTGGGTGTTGCAGGAACTCCTGCCTCCTCATCAGCCGATCTCAGTCTTCCAAGATCGATTACGCGGTCTCCGCTGGAACCTGGGTTGATACTGTCAACCGACCATTCCTGGTTTCCTGAGCTTCCGAACGGAGGCCCAAATATCTTTACTTTAGCTTTCCTGTCGTCCCTGTCTCCAACATTCTTGACCCTGATCCGGAGATTCATCTGCTGGGAATCAAATACCGTATCTGGAACTGCAGAATAGTTGACAACCTGTACCGCCTGCGTACCTGCCGGGCCTTCTGTGTTTGTTGAGTCCGTGCACCCGGAGGCCAGCACGACCAGAGCCAGTAAAACAATTACCGTGTTCCTGTTCACCTTCATTAAGGCTTAACAACCTCTATATCTAGGCTTGGTGATTTGACGTATTTATAAGATGTGGAAATTATGAGGTTTCTGGTGACCGATCCTGAGGTACCAGGAACCACCTCGCACGAAACTCTGGTTGTCTCTCCTGCAACAGGCGCCACTTCTTGCTTTTCAGCGATGCAACCAGGGAATACTGCGGACGGAGAGTAGCTCATCGAATAGTTTGACGCCACTCTACCGTTTCCTAAAGTTCTAAGTCTTATATCCATTATAGAGCCGTCAACGGGCGCAGGAGACTCTGTAGACACCTCCATCTTGACCTCAGTGTTCGAGAAAGTATGTGATAGCTGATCTCTCCTGTCTATCTCTCCCAGTGGCTTGAAAGAGACCTTGAAGGCCTGTTTCCTGTTTGAGAGCTTGGAGTTGTAGGCCAGGTTGAGATTGATGCTTATTCCCCGTGACTCAAATCCAGCCGCGTTATCCGGAGCCTTTAGAGTCCATGTGCACTCCATCTCGGGGGAGAAATCCTCTCTTGCTGCCTGTAGAGAGGTAGGGCTGCACAGCTGGCTGATTGAGTCGCCCTGATCCAGGTTCTTGAGGAACCCGGTATTGTAAAGGGAAATATCCTCAAAACTAACCTCATTACGGTGATGGTTTCTCAACCTCAGAACAACCCTGGTCTCCTGGCCCGGGGTAAGAGTATGGTCCGTAGTCCTGAATTCGACTATCTCGAGGCCCTGCGATACTGTGGAGCCTCCATTATTGTGGCCCGTATCTTCAAGCTGTGTGCAGCCGGCTGCGAGAACCACGATGAAAATTGCAGCGATCACTCTAGTTTCCACGGGTCTTCACCTCGACCTGCCGGGATCCTGCATCCTTCATGTAGGCGTAGTCTATCCGGGCAAATATCTCGGATATAGCGCTCGGCGAACTTAGATCGCCGCTTTTGGGCACCGGGATATCACATTTCAGTACACGGGAGTCTCCCTCGAACATTCTTATCTCGTCGCCGGATTCGCATCGGCGATCGCTGTTACTGTATCCCGCACCAGGATTAACCTCCCAGCGGAAGGAGTTTCCATTCTTTGTGAAGTTCTCGTCAAGTTCCAGGGGTTCTGACGCCCTGACAGACAGGCTCCTCTCCTCTACATCCACAACTCCCTTGCTGTAGCCTTCCTGCCCCCTGTTCTGGAGCTGCATCAGCAGGCTTACGCTGTCGTCCTTGCCGGCTATGAAGACTGAAGGGTTTTCCGTGCTGCTGCCTATGGTCTCGAGCGCGAAGAAAAGAGGGCCTGAGGAAGACTCCGCCTGTAGCTTCGAATCCTCGACTTCTCTCGACCTCTTGATCTGGACCTGTTTGTATGTGCTGACACTGTAATTGAACGGTACCTGGAACTTCAGGTCGCATCTCTGGCCATAAAGAGGTACGTCTCCTTTCTGTTGTAGCCTCCATCTCAGCCGGAGCTCGTCTTCTGGACCTAGCTCAACCCTGTTACCGTCACGCTCTCCAGAGGTGGTGACCGAAACGTCTCCCTCGATCTCGAATATATCGGGGCAGTAATCCTTCATCACCCGCTGCCCATCATTCCCGAGGTCAACCTCCGCGGGCAGGTTACCCGTGTTAGCGAGGTCAAGAGAGACAGTCACACTGGTGCCCTCGTAAATCTCCTGTGGACTGACGGAGAGCTGGTGAACCGTTATCGACCCGGTTGATTCCTGGTCGCCTCCTCCACTGGTGCATCCAGAGGCCACGACCGCCAGAAACAGTAGAATTAAAATTGCTCGCTGCCTCTCCATACAATATGAGTGTATTTTCTGGGGTTAAAAGATTTTTACTCGAAAATCTCTGGTATCCTGTCCAGGGAAAGGCCGCCGGATACAATATTTTCAACACTTCTCTCTACGCGTTACTGTTTGCAGTGGGTGCGGCGTATATCGGCTACCCGCTACTGAAGAAGCTGGATATCCGGCTCGACAGAGAGTTCTTCATTTCAGTTACACCCTACATCCTGCTCGGGAGCTCGATCAGGGTGCTTGAAGACCTCCAGATCGTCGATACCTTCCTGCTCGTAACACCTTTCATCTACGTCTGGATGTTCCTGCTGACTGCCGCAGTTCTGGCGGCTACACGTCACTTCTACGGTGAGGAATACCACCGTGTATTTGGCGGCGCGGGACTTGTCATGCTGCTGCCGGTCCTCATGCTCTACAATTCAGTGACCTGGATGCCGCTTGTCCAGGTTCTTGGCCTCTTTCTGGTGTCCGCGGGAGCGCTCTACACTATCACGAAAGAGCTACGGCCCGAACTCGCAACTTACAGCTTCCTGGTTCCGGTAGCGGCTCATTACTGGGATGCCTCTACCAGCTTTGTCGCACTGAGCCACGGCGCGTCCGAGAAACACGTGCTCGCCCAGTTCTTCGTCAATAACCTGGGTCCGGGAGGAATGTTTGTCATGAAGACTCTGCTGATAGTTCCCGTAACCTACTACATCGTCGACGAGTTTGAAGGTGAAAGAAAACGGTACTACCTCTTACTTGTCGCGCTGCTCGGCATAGCACTGGGAACACGGAACATTCTGTCGCTGATAACAGGCATGTGATCACCAGCACTCAGGTTGACCGTTCCTGACGATAATAGCGCCGATTTCGTCAGTTTCGCTCCCGCAGGGGTCGCTTCCACCAGAAAGCCAGTCAGCAATTATATCCAATATACTCTGGGTTCCCGTGCAGTCCATGGTTTCAGGTCCAAAGTAGTAGACATTGTAAGAATTCTCCTTACTCCAATTCCCGGCTATCTGGGTCATCAGGCCAGTACTCTGGTCGCACACTTTGAACTCCAGATTCCTTAAGACTATATCTTTCCGGGAGCCGTACTTCAACCGGACGATCGCCTTTCCTCCATCTTCTTCGACTTTATCTTCTCTAAGCCCGACCGCATCCCTGGACGGGTTGACCGCTGTGTTGTTAACATACGCTTTGGGCCGGTTCCACCGAGAAATCAACTCTGAGAACTTGTAAGCCGTATCACCTCCTGCCACCTTGCCGATGCTTATAATATCTCCAAAGGGAGGATCGTCCAGATTCGTGTTTATCTCCGCGATTGTGCAACCGTTCCCGGCATCAACTCCCTCACATCTTGTCTTCCAGTCATAGCCAGCGTCATTCTGGTCCTCTGAGACCGTGGCGAGAACAGGACAGTTATATGCCGATCCGCACTGGGAGTTAAGCACGTTGAAGCTCTCTATGTTCTCATCAACAGAAACGGTGTAGTTCGATTTGACACCCATCGTCAGGGTCTCCCCTGTCGGGCTTATGGTGCCTGGATCCGAGAGCTCCATGACGCATCCAAAGATCGGGGGCTCCGCACTAGTATCGAACCATCTTTTTTCCCCAATGCGTTTGTCTATCGGAACCTTTCCTATAGGGTCCCCCGGGTTCTCTATGAACTGGCATTCCTGGGATACGTCTTTCGCTTTCTCAACTCCATCTGATTTCTCGATCACCAGCTCCCTAACCTTGTACCGGATATTGTACTCGTCAGTGTTCAGTGTCGCCCTCACACCGAAGGGCTGGGCGGCATCTCCCGTACCAACCTCGTCCTCATCGTAAAGCACGGGTTCGTTGACGCTGATCGCGGCCTTGACCGGTGTGTCCGCGGTCTCGGAGTTCTTGAACTCTTTCCGTATATCCGGGTTCGACTGGAGGTTCTGGAGGCTCATTGCCCGGAAGTACAGAGTGGCACGTGAGAAATAGTTATACTTGACATCGAGCCGGACCTTCCTGTACTCTCCGAGAGCAGGCTGGAGCATTTCACAACCCCTGAGAGTAAAGTCGTCCTTGACGCTCACACTGTTCTTCTCATTCACCTTGCCTGTAAGAGTCAGGAAAGCTGTCGAGGCAGAGGTGCCCGGGTAGATGTCGTTACTTTCCCACATATCGTCTCCCTTTTCAATATCGAAACCGTTTACAGGTATCCATCCGCTGTCACAGTAGGGGTTGTCAACTCCTCTCTCGCTGTCGATGAATCTCACCCTGTAGCTGACATTGATAGCGTCTATGCCCTTCAGGCCGTGCCGGTTGTTCGAGATGGTGAAGGACATCGGTATCGCGTATCCCTGTTCCTTGTATGCGATGTCCAGCTTCTTGGCCTGGCCCACCTCGAACCTGTCGATGCTCAGGCCGTAGTTCTGGCCCACTTCATCCGATCCAGGCCGCTTCGTATTGTTCAGCCGCCACTGCCTGAGGCATGAAGGACCTTTCATCACACAGAACACGCGAGCCTTCGCCTGCCTGAAAGTGCCGTAGGCCTGTTCAGCACCGCTTGAAGCCGCCACTACTGCCGCCCTGTCAGCTACTGCTTCTCCACCGAAGCCGAGGTATTCCCCGACAGGTCCTATCACAATCCCAAGGAAAAGTAGCAGGAGAACACCCAAGATAATTACAGCGGTCTTCCCGCTCGGCAGGGAAAGCGGTATTCCCCCGGAGTCATCTCCGCCACCCGCACCCGACCCCGTGGGCTCAGTTCCTGCCCCTGAATATGACGCAGAAGAAGATTTCCCGCCCAGGCTTTCCGGCATCAGGCCCAGCTCTCTCAGTTCGGTCAGAGTGCTCTGCTGGGGAATAATCCTGTTTCCTCTCTCATTGAAATTCAGGTATATTTCCCTGCCCTCTCCTGTAGTGTATTTGTAGACATGTCCAACATTAATGTCGCCGTGCTTCAGGCTCCAGTCACCGTACTGGTCAGAGGAAGCCCTTCCCACCAGGGTGACCGTTCCAAGTTCTTTGCCAGCCACCGGATTCTCCTCGACAGCCTCTATTTCAACTGCTCCGCTACCTCCTCCTGCGCTGCCTATAACCGGAATCTTCTCGGCTATATCAAGACCCGTAATGGCCTCAAAGACGTTCGATATCAGCCTCAGAGTCTCGCGGTCAAGGATCGGTAATAGACCCAGCAGGCCTCCCGATACAATAATCGCTATTACTTCGTCCGCAAGCAGAAGCACGTTTATGGCACGATCAACGTTATTCTCTGAACCCTCCACCTCCGGAATCTTCTTCACCAGTTCGCCCAGAACCGGAATGTCCGCGATCAGGTTCAGCAGCTCTAGATCGAAGTAAGGGAGGAAAGTGTATAGCAAAAGCAGAGCGTTTTCAGCACTCAATAGGTCCTCATCCGACATCTAATCTTCCACCTTTTCACTCAGGACCTCCAGATTGTTCAGCTGGTAGGTGGTGTTGCTGCTTACCGTTAGAAGGTTGTCCTCCTCAAGAGCCTCGGATTCGAACTCAACCACATTGAGGCCGTTATCCGGATTGATGCTGTAACGTTGCTCGTTAAGTTCAAGTATCATTCTGCGCGACGACGGCAGGAGGCGCTGGTACTCAAAGCTTATGCGCTCATCCGTGTCGCCTCTCCCCGCGAAGTTCCTCTCCGACTCCGTGGACTCGAAGCCGACTGTTCTTGTACCGTTCTCCGAGTTACCGAGGTACCTGAGCGTCACCTCCGCATTTTCAATGTGGTACTCCGCGTTACCGTCTGTCTCAAATCTGATAGAGTTGTATCCTGGATGGAGATCCGCATTTGTGGGATTGATACTGACTTCTTCAGGCGATATCCTGACCTGCTTCTTCGAGTATACTTCCCGATCGTTGATGTAGACCTCCAGCGGCTGGGTCTTGATCGAGCTCCTGATATCGAAGGTCAGTTCGCCGGCTACAAAGTCCTCGACCTCGTAGTCATACATCTGGAAGCTGCTCCTGTAGTCGTGGAACTTCCTGTCGTTAACCGTCACCTCGATGTCTTCGAGACCATAAGTGGTGCTGGATATCAGCCCGCCCCTGGTAGTTCCAATTACAATTTCGTTCATACCTGGTTTCAGGTGGCGAGCAGGTATATTGATCTCTGGCGTTCCTGTAGCGATTAGATTCTCCTGGAAGACTTTCTGGCCGTTCGCACTGACGTATACTGCCCCGGGACCGTCGCGGCCGAGAACCTCGAATGTGACTTCGCCGCTCTTGGGCTGGGTCGCGTTGTAGCCCACAATTATTCTCTCCCCGGAGAAGAGAGAGTTCGAGATATCGTCTTTCCGGGACTGGTAAGCCTGGATGTCGCCCCGGGTTTCCCCGACGCTGAAGTCCCCAAAATTGACGTTCCGGAAGTCCTGGGTCGCGCTCCCGACCTCTCCAAAGCTCTGGGATACAAACACAACTTCTTCCCGGTCAGTAGGCGTTGCAAAGTCAAAGTCCTGGGACGCGACGAACGCGAGGCCGAAAACTGTGAGGCCTGCCAGAATCACGACCGGAAATACCGGGATATCATCCATGAGTAACGATAAAGTATTGGAGGTTTTTATTTCTAGGTCGCGAAGCCCGGAATATGAAGCTCTCATAAGAGAGCTTCTGGCAGAAATCAACCGAGGTAGATTTCGAATGAAGCTGTTGAAAACTGATCGAAACGAGGGGTATGCCCGGATAGAGATCGAAAATGACGATGATCTCTGGTACCTGAAGGATATCATCGGGGAGGGTGACCGCATAAAGGCACTGACCCAGAGGACGAAGCTCGACGGCCGCGAAAAGAAGACGCTGAAGCTGACGCTTGAGACGGAAAAGAGCAGCTACGAGAACGACCGTTTACGTGTGACCGGCGAGATTATGGAAGCGGCGGACGAGGTCGAACTCGGCTACCATACTTTCAACCTTGAGCCGGGAAAGGAGTTCGAGATTTGGAAGAACTTTACCGATGAGGAATGGACGCGGCTGGAAGAGGCTGAATCCAAGCGGTCCTACCAGGTGCTTTTCTGCCTGGTAGAGAAGGGTGGCGCCGACCTGTTCCTGGTGGAGGAATCGGGCATAACCGATCTTTCGAAGCTCCACGAGAACATTCCTGGAAAGCTCTACAGCGACCAGGATACCGGCGAGGACTTCTACAATGAACTCGTTAATGTCCTGAAGCGCTCGTCGGAGGACGTGGACAAGGTTATCCTCGGCGGCCCTGGTTTCGAGAAGGACAAGATTTACAACCTGCTTCCCGATGAAGTCCAGGGGAAGACCTTCGTCCAGGACACCTCTGTTACCGGAAAGACCGGTCTCCACGAGGCGATCAAGCGAGGGGCTTTGAAGCGCGTGGTTGAAGATTCGAGGATTGGCGAAGAGACGGAGATTATGGAAAAGTTCCTCGAGGTGCTGGAGCAGGACGGAGATGCGAGTTACGGGGAACCGGTGAAGGAGCTCGCGGAGAAAGGTGCGGTCGAACATTTACTTGTGACCGACGAGAAGTTCCGGCAGGAGCAAGAGATCGTGAAAAAAGTGGAGCAGCAGGGCGGCGAAGTATCTGTAGTCCACACCGATCACGAGGCAGGAGAGCGTCTCGAAAACTTCGGAGGAATCGCCGCCTTCCTGCGTTATAAGCCCTAATCCTGCGGCCTCGAGTCAAGAGTGAGCGGAACCGTTAATCGCTCTCCTTCACGTATAACCGTCATGTTCACCGTCTGGCCGACCTGCACGTGCTGATCCAGGTAGACAAGTATGTCGGTTATGTCACGCATCTCCTGGCCGTTGATCCCGACTATCACGTCACCACCGGTATCCATCTGCTGTCCAAGTATCCATGTTGAAGTGTTGCTCGCCCTCAGTCCCGCCTCATCTGCCGGGCTGTCTTCTACAACGTCGACTATCATGAATCCCTTTGCCTCTTCAAGGTTCATTGCCTCTGCGATCTCAGGTCCAACTGTTCTCCCGGAAACACCTATCCATGGATGGTCGTATTCTCCGTTCCGTATCAGGCCGGGGACCACACGTTTAACGGTGTTAACCGGGATCGCGAAGCCTATCCCGGAGAAAGTGCCTGTACGTGTCTCTATGGCGGTGTTGACCCCGATTACCTCGCCGCGGGAGTTCATTAGGGGTCCGCCGGAGTTGCCTGGATTGATCGCGGCGTCTGTCTGTAGAACGTTTGGAATCGAGAAGCCTCCCTCGACTGGAAGCAAACGGCCTTTCTGCGATATTATGCCCGAGGTCATCGAGCTCCGGAGGCCGAACGGGTTGCCGACCGCTATCGCCCTTTCACCGACCTCGACGTCCGAGGAGTTGCCGAGTTCCAGTGCCTGGAGACCTTCTTTTTCAACTCTCAGGACCGCAAGATCGGTGTAAAGATCTGTTCCAATTATCTCCGCGTTCCGGGTCTCACCGTCGGTGAAAGACACCTGTATTCTCTCCGCGCCCTCGACGACATGCTCGTTGGTGACTATGTAGCCGTTCTCGGAGTAGATGAAACCTGAGCCCTGGGAATCTTCCGCACCAACGGATCTCACGGATACCACGGACTGGTCGACACGCTCGAATATATCGGTGAGCGAGGTCCTTGTCGACTGGTTGACGTAGAGAGTTGTTTCTCTGGGCTCAAGATCCTCGACCTGGCTCTCAAGAGTATCGATACGGGAATCCATCTGCTGGTATGTCACGGCGCCGCCAAGTACCGCGCCGAAGAACAGGATTGCGAGAACGCCGAATACATCTATTTTTGTTCCAGTGTCCATACTGAGTCAAGGGAGCCTCAAAGTTTTATTTTCAATCCCTACTCGAAAGTCATCGAGTATATTCTGGTTCCCTTTTCCGGTCTCAGGACCAGCTCTGATCTCCCGCTCATAGATTCCAGGACCGAGAAAAGCCCCGGGTTTTTGACGCGGAGAAAGCTCCGGTCCTCAACCCTGAGATCGCTGCCTGCCAGTGAATGGGGAACTTTTTCCCCGTCAACAGATATCTCTATATCCCTGATCGCCCCGCCGGGATGCGCGACGAGGTAAACCTCTGATCCACGGAAGTGGTAGAAAATTT
The DNA here is from genome assembly GCA_964421955.1 of uncultured archaeon. Lineage (GTDB taxonomy): Archaea > Nanohalarchaeota > Nanosalinia > Nanosalinales > Nanosalinaceae > CAYQYU01. Next base: position 49,075 of record CAYQYU010000007.1, read on the forward strand.
TTGCGTCATCACCTGCCTCAATATAGTCTTCTGCCTGTTCCCATCTTCCGTCGAGGTAGACGGATTCAAATTTCCGGTCACGCGGAGCTGAAAACGTCTTCTCGCCGCGGAAGTTGCCACCATCATTTATTCCTGGGCACCTCCTGAATCCAAGGTAAACGTCCCGCGAAGCCTCTTTTCCTGGCTCATCTGTCTCCAGGCCAGCTTCATCCGCCCCGAGTATTTCTGACAGCTTCTCCTCAAGCTCGACTACTGGCGAGTTGATCTTTCTCCATGCTATCTCGCCGTTGTGAACCAGGATAGTGTCTGGCCAGTAGCTGTTGCCGTAAGAGTTCCAGACCTTCTTCTCAACATCGAGCCCGACCGGATAGTCTATTCCAAGCCTCTCGACCGCCTTCCTGACGTTTTCCAGGCTCTCTTCAAAGCCGAACTCCGGTGCGTGAATCCCGACCACGTCGAGCCCGGGGTATTCCTCGTCAATACTCTGCATCAGTTCTACACCTTTGAGGCATCCCCTGCAGCTATAGCTCCAGAAGTCGAGCAGGTAGGTCCCGGTTTCGAGCGAACGGGGCTCCGAGTTGATCCATGAATCGATCTCTAGTTCGGGGGCCGCGGATCCGACGAAAGGCATATACCCTATAGTTAAAGTTGTCCGCGTAAAAACGCTTCCTGTGAGAATGCGACTCAAGAACCACATTTTCGAGCTCACGCCCCTGGGAAAGGCGGATAAAGAGGTTAGAGAATACCTGGAGGAGGGGCTGGAGACCCACCAGTTTGAACGATACGAGAGAACCCTTAACCAGTACAGGCACATGAAGGTCTTCCAGGGCTCGCTGAAGATACTGCTCTACGCGAGCATCATAACATCCGTGGCGGCAACCTTCGGCCTTGGCGGACAGCTCAAGATAATCGAGAGGCTGGCCTCTTACCTGGGGACTTCACTAATATTCGTCCTCTACGCGATCACCAGCTACATAACCATGATCCGGAGAGAGACCTACCATGTCCAGCGCGAGATCCTTATATCACAGGCTGACTGGAGCGATTACTAGTCGCGCCTTACCTCGTGGCATTCACGGCAACGGGCCTGGTACTTCTCGTCGGCGCCGACAACAACGGTGGGATCGTCCTCGTGCGCTGGCTCGCCGTCAATTATGCGCTGCGTCTTCGTCGCGGGCTCCCCGCACTTTGAGCAGATGGCCTGGAGCTTGTCAACGTATTCCGCCCGGGCCATCAGCTCGTGGACAGGATTGAAAGCGTCTCCACGGTAGTTCTGGTCGAGACCACAGACTATAGTCCTGATACCTCTCTCGGCCAGCTCCTCGCATATATCCACAAGCTCCGGGGGAAAGAAGTTGGCCTCGTCGATACCGATAACTTCCGCGTCTCCCGCGGCCTCAAGAATCTGGTGTGGCTGTTCACTGTCAACTACTTCGGCCTCCCATTCCCTTCCGTTGTGAGATCCCACTATCTCCTCGCCATACCGGTCGTCGATCGACGGTGTAAAAACTTTGACCTGCTGGTCTGCAATCTCGGCGCGTTCGAGCCTCCTTATCAGCTCATCGGTCTTGCCGGAGAACATGCACCCTGTAACGACCTCGATCCATCCACCAGAAATACTGCGGGGACTCATCAAGTTCAGCTCAAGCGAGGAAAGTTAAGTAAATTCCGAAGGTACGGAGATAAAAGATTGGAACTCAAGCCCTTTCCCATGAGCTTCGATACCGAGGCCAGGACCAACCGCTGGGACGCGTTCACCATGATGACTTTCCCGTATTTCGCGGACGAGGACTACGAGGTGCAACAGGACTTTGACCCTCAAGACGGCTACTACGAGCTCGAGTTTGAAGACGAGGAAGACGATCACACCGCTACCTTCAGGTACGACGGGACGCCCCCGCACCTCGCGGAGGAGGGAATGCAGAACTTCCAGGCACTTTTCGAGAACTCGATGGATCTCGGGAAACAGTGGTCTGAAAGCTGGCGGCAGGACTGATCCCGGTCTCCAGTAAATTAATTAACCGTGCTGATGTCAGTAAACTTATGACTTCTATAGAGGAAGGCGCAGAGGCTCTTGAAAAAGAGACCGTTGAAATAATAGGAGAAACCGAGAAAGTTCGGGAAGCTCTCCTTGAGGCCCAGAAAATGCTGCATGACGCTGAAGGCGTCCTCAAGCAAGAGGGAGAAGATCTGGAAAAATCTCACACTATGGAGATCCCCGAGAAGCCGATCTAGAAGAGGATGAGAAAATGGGAGCGGGGCCTAAAGAGGTCCTCTATGATGCCTTCCGATCCCTCGAACGGGTTGAAGGAGAATTTGGACAGGTTAAGAGTGCGATAGATCAGGCTTCTGAAGAGATGGCAAGACTCATGAACGCCGTCGAAGACGAGAAGCAGAAACTGACTTCCTTCGACAACTTCAATCACAGGCATAGATCACTGGGAAAGCATTAATCTCTGAAGTCTACAAAAAAATCATGGGATCCAAGACCGCTCTTGCGTCCGCATTACTTCCCGGCCTCGGCCAGATAATCAACGACCAGTTTGACCGCGCAGTTGCAATCTGGATCGGCCTCTTCCTATCAATACTCCTGTTCCCTCTTCCCGTCTTCGGTATCATAACTTTCGCCGGCATCTACGTTGCGGGAATCGTTGACGCGTACGACCCGGAACACCACTTCGACTTCATTCATATCAGGACCTGGAAACACCACAGCTGGGATGTCTTCATAGAAAAGATCAAAGAGCGCAGAAAGTGAGTCGCCGGGGGCGGACGAATCAGCCCTAATGCAACGTCCTCAGCACGAACGGACGTTTCAAAGACACATTACAACCCAAATTATTAATAGGAAACGGGTATACAGGGTTTCTCCGCTTCAATTTTTGCCTCCATAATTAACAAGTTAACAAATTACTTTAAATCAACAGAAACGCTCTATAATTAACTTGTTAACAAATCTGAGCAATAAGAGATTGTTTTATAAGTTTTAAACCCTGTATTATCCCCGGAATCATGAAACCTGGAAATGGCAAAGAAAGGCTATTCCGGACACCAGCCGTATCTGAAAGGTGGCTTTCGAGGCACAGGAGGCTGTAGAAGGATGGATCTAGATGAACAGCTCCGAGAATATTTCCGGGAAAACCTGGAGAAACGGGCCGCAGAGAAGGGTTCTGGAAATGTATAGGCTCCAGCGTGGCGTGAAGGACGCCCTGAAAGAACCTGAAGAACGGGAGAAAGTAAACAGGACCTTCTATATCTTCAGGGACCAGGTTGAAGCCCTCGAAGAATCCGGGGCGCCTTCACGGAAGCTACGGGAGATACTGGATCTCCATCTGCGACCTGGAAGCAGAGGTAATTTCTTCGAGGAGGTCGAAGCAGTACTGGAACAGATCCACTTTTACGCCGAAAGCCAGGAAGTCAGGAATGCGATCCAGATAGTAGAGGAGGCTCTACCTCCTTCAGAGGGTGATCTTCCGTGAAAAAGAAGCGGTGTTCTGGATGCAGGGAATACGTCAGGAGACCGGAAGGTTGGAAGTACCGCCTCGCAGTAAAATCTATCTCAGAACCCAGAGACGGCAGGAATTTATAGGAATTTCCAGGAACTCGAGACACCCGGATACATATTATATAACACGCGTGAGAGGTGATTGATATTTTCCCAGGAGAAGTAATGGAGACAAACCTCGATTCAATGAAAGAAGAGATAAAGGAGAAAAATAATGACCACGTCTTCGCCGTGGTGGGAGAGGAAGGAACCGGGAAGTCAGCGTTATCCCTTACAATGGCGAAGTATCTCGACCCC
>CAYQYU010000008.1:0-46722 GCA_964421955.1 uncultured archaeon
CACGCATGATCGAACTTTGCGCAAAAGTTCGGGGTAGAAATCCCGGGCACCGCGAACTGCTGTCAGTTCGAGCAACATGACCACCTCTGGTGGTCGACCGGCTATGCCGGTCACGCATGATCGAACTTTGCGCAAAAGTTCGGGGTAGAAATCCCGGGCACCGCGAACTGCTGTCAGTTCGAGCAACATGACCACCTCTGGTGGTCGACCGGCTATGCCGGTCACGCATGATCGAACTTTGCGCAAAAGTTCGGGGTAGAAATCCCGGGCACCGCGACTTCCGATTCGGTGCGTCGCTCTAACAGGATTCGGGTTCGAATCCTGTGCTCCGCGCTCTTTCGTATGAATGAGTGCTCGAGAAGGGTCTGGGTTGAAAATGCCTGCGGGCTCGACTGGTTTTTCAGTCATCGGTTTCCTGGGCTTCAAGTGTTCCATCAATGTACTCTGATTCTTCCAAGCCATACTTTTCAGACTCAGCATCGTGGTCTTCTTCAAGTTCCATCCTGTACTTCCTGGCGGCGTAGTGCGCACCTACCTGATTGGCAAGCATGTCAAGGGGATCCGGGTAGCCGTCCCTCTCAAACTCCTTGTAGGCTCCGAGGCCAAGTGTTACCGTCTGACAGGTTACCCATACCGCCCGATAGCCGGGATCGAAGGGTAAAGAATCGATAGCTCTTACCAGCCCTCTGTTGCCGCCGTAAGAAGTTACGAGATGTACCGGCTTGTCGGCGTGGACGTCATTCAGAGTTTCCTGGAAAAACTGCTCGGGGATCTCCAGACCGGTTATAGTCTCGACTACGCCAGGATACGTCTCCATGAACTGGAAGCTCACACCTGTAGAAAGACCGCCCCACATGTCCCAATGATCCCTGACCTCCTGCTTAGCTCTCTCGTAGATTCCCTCTGTCACGGAAAGTTAGTCAAGTAGAAAACTAGTTTATACCTGTCTTTCCTGTAGCTCCAGACTTTAATACTGAACGGGCGTGGGATACGAGTTCGGATTTATAAAGATAAGATAGGAAGTTTTGGTGTGTTGAATCGATGTCTTGGATGGCGAAGATCAGGGACCTGTTCATCCAGCTTCGAGAAAGGGTGATTGAATTGACCGAAGAAAACAGTTCTGAACCGGAAATGGACAAGAAAAAGAAGGAAAAAAAGCAACGCCAGGACTCAGACGACGGAAAACAGCAGAGAGTCCAGTTCCCGCAGTACTTCCAGACCGGCCAGAAAAAGCAGAAAAGCAACCCTAACAGCACCAACCTGAAGACACCTGTTCTCAGGGGAGTAATAGTTTCTGAATTTGATGGAGAGAGAATCTGGGTCGAGGCATCAGGAAATATGAAGGGCCGCTACGGCGTCGAAGTACCGAGCGGCTACAGCCCTGAGGACTTTTCCGCTGGCACTGAAGTCGCGCTTGATCCGAACAGTTTCAAGGTAACAGATATAGTAGAGAAGAGCAAGGATGCGGACTTCACACCGGTAATGACCGAGATCACCTTCCAGGACGTTGGAGGGCTCGACCACATAATTAAAGCGCTCAAGTCGAACGTCGGCGCACAGCTAGATTCAGAAAAGCGGCAGAAGATCAACGAGTGGGGAATGGATCTTGACAAGAGCATCCTGTTGGTCGGAAGGCCTGGAACCGGTAAAACACACATGGTGAAGGCGCTCAGCAATGAGTACGAGGCGGATATGTTCATGATCAACGGACCCCAGCTAGTCGAAAAATTCATTGGAGAGGGCGCAAAGAAGGTCAAAAGGCTTTACGAGCAGGCCCGAGCCTCTGACAGGCCGGCGATAATCTTCATCGATGAGATAGATGCCATCGCGAAGAAGAGACTTGACGAACGCAGGCATGGAGGCGAAGAGGTCGAGAGAACGATGTCACAGCTACTATCGGAGCTTGACGGTCTCGACACCGAGGAAGGCTCGGACGTTATATCGATATTTGCAACCAACAAGCCGGATGTTATGGACCCTGCACTGCTGAACAGGTGCAGCGCGATTGAAGTTCCGGTACCGACTGAAGAGGCGAAGAAGGAGATTCTCCAGGTACATACCAGGAGACTCGAGACCGAGGGGGACGTTGACCTCGACCTGATTTCGGCGGAGCTCGACGAGGATTTCACCGGAAGGGACATAAAACAGATAGTGAAGCAGTCCGCGATCAACGCTCTTGACCGCTCCGAAGATACATCAAGCGCGAGAGTCAGCATGGCGGACTTTGAAGAGGCGATACAAGACCTGAGAGAGGGCAACATCGGGCTCGAAAAAGACTTCCTCGCAGGAGAAGACATCCACCCCGAGGAAATGTTTGCCTAGAGCTACTCCGTGAGGAGTTGGTCTATCGAGAAGCGCAAGCTTCGACAGACTGTACTCGAAACCTGTAAGTTTTCAAACTAACACAAGAGGTTAAACCGATGACCGAAGACAAGTTCCACAAAGAGATGCGGCTGAAGAAAGAGGATGCAGCAGGTTTTCTGCGCGAACTCGCTGATTCAATTGAAGACGAGGAGGAAGTCATGCTCCAGGGAGAAGACTGGAAGATATACCAGCCCTACCAGGACATAATCCCGTTCAGGCTGGTCCAGACTGATAAAGGGCTTGAGGTCGACCTGAAGATGATTCCGCCTGAAGAGTAGTCAGTATTCAAACTCCTCTTTCTCCGTCTCCCACTCCGGATCAACCTTTCCCAGATCACGAGTAACATGGGAAACCATCTTCTCCAGCTTCTTTTCCTTCTCCATCGTGCTTGAAGAAGTGAGAAATTCCTGGGCCAGCTTGTACATGTAGCCGTCGAACTCCTGGAGCTTCTTTATTCGATAGTTATCCTTTACCGGTACTTCTCCCTTCAGCAGGTAATGCTTATGTATTAGATATTCAAACATCTGGTACATCATGTATCGCTTCTGGCCCACATCTTCAGTATCCAGATCCTGCTGGTAGTCCCAGATGTTGTAAAGAATCTTCTCTCTTTCCTGATCAGAAAGATTCATCTTTTCATCTAATTTCTGCTCAGAGTACTCTTCCAGCTCTTCAAAGATGCCTTCGGGATCGTGCCTCACATCTGCGTTCCTCATCCAGTGATGCATGTACCAAGACTCGCCTTCACGGTCAAAGTAACTCTTCGCCCACTCCATCGAATTGAAGAACTTTTCAAAAACTATGCCTTCTATTTCCTCTGTAACCCTTTTCCGCCAGTCACCGTCGATAATTACGTATATATCAATATCGTTGTGATCTTGCGAAGGATCGCGGGCATAGCTCCCAACTACTGCAACTGCACTTACATCTTTGCGGGACTTAAGCCTCTCAACTTCAGAATCGACAAGTTCTTCCAGTTCAGTCATCCTAGACGGTCGAGAATCTTCTCTCTAGCAGTTTTTGGATCGGCCTTCCCCTGGCTCTGCTGCATTACCTGTCCGACAAGGAAGTTGATCGCGTCTTCCTCTCCCGAGTGGTAATCGTCGACCGCATCCTTGTTACTTTCAATAACTTCATCGACTATCTGGTCGACCTCGGAGTCCTCCGCCTTCAGTAGGTCGCGTTCTTCAACAACTCGGGCCGGATCCTGCGGATCCTCCACAATATCTCTAAGAACTATCTCCGCGTTCCGATCAGAGATCTCATCCTGTTCCAGGAGCTCGAGCAGGTACTCCAGCCATTCCTTCTTCACAGGAGATTCACCGTAAGTTAGCTCGTTGTAGTTCAGCGTCTTCTTTAACTCGCCCGTGAGCCATGATGCGACAAGGCTAACATCATAGTCCTCCGCGAGAGCTTCAAAGCCGTCCGCTAGTGTGGGCTCGGTTATGAGTGATTCTATCTGCTTGTCGGAGATCCCGTATTCCTGTTTGAAACGGTCGAACTTCTCGTGCGGCAGCTCTGGGATTTCGTCGCGGACTCGGTCCTGGAACTCCTGATCTAGTTCCTGCCTGGTGAGATCCGGGTCGAAGATGTAGCCATAGTCCTTCTCAGTCTCCTTTTCCCGCAGTTTCTCTGTCACGCTCATGTCCGCGTTGTAGCTGCGGGTCTCCTGTTCGACTTCGCGGTTCCTCTGCTTTAGCTGTTTCTGGCGCGAGATCTCGTAGCTTAATGCCTTTTCAACCTCAGAGGTTCCCGTTATGTTCTTGACTTCAACGCGAGAACCGCCTTCTATTGAAATGTTTGCGTCACTCTTGATCGAGAACTTGCTCTCGGGAAAGTAAACCTCCAGGTATTCAAGCATTCTCGCGAGCTGCTGGAGGTAGGCCCTGGCTTCTTCCGGTGATTCAAAGTCTGGACCTGTAACTATTTCGAGAAGAGGTGTTCCAGACCTGTTATAGTCTACCAGAGTGTATTTTGCGTCCGAGACAGATCCTCCTACATGTTCAAGTTTTGCAGGATCTTCTTCTATGTGCAGACGGGAGATTCCTATCTGCTTCTTCTCATCACCTATTTTGACCTCTATCTCGCCTTCCCCTCCAACTGGTATCTCGTACTGTGTTATCTGGTAGTTCTTGCTCATGTCGGGATAGAAGTAGGTCTTTCTCGAAAAGAAGATGTCCTCATTTATATCGCACTGTAAAGCGAGTGCTGTTTTAACTGCCTCCTCAAGCACCGCATGGTTCAACCTAGGTCTCGACCCCGGGTGACCCAGGCAGGTCTCACATACATTGGTGTTCGGCTCCTCCGCTTCCTCGTTCGGGCACCCACAGAAGAGCTTCGTCTCGGTATCGAGCTGGACGTGCGTTTCCAGTCCTATCTTGACTTCTGTTTCACTCACGGTCATCACCGGCGTAAGTATAGGCTGCGTCCAGAATTTTCTGTTCTTCAAAATGGTCGCCGATCAGGTGCAATCCAGTCGGCATTCCCTCGCTGGTTCCATTGGGAACTGATATCATCGGCACTCCCGCCAGGTTAGGGCCGACGGTAAGCGTGTCCATGGCGTAGACCTCTGTCGGCGACATCGACTCCGCCTCCTCTATCCTGGGCGCGATGTTTGGCATTGAAGGCGATGCCAGAACGTCATATTCTTCGAAAGCCTCTTTTAACTGGTCGATTATTTTCTGGCGGACCTTCGCGGCTTTCAGGTAGTACTGGTCCCTGTAGCCTGCCATCCTTGTATAGGTACCTATCAGGATACGTCTCTTCGCTTCCTTGCCAAATCCCTCTGCACGCACACTGGAGAAGTAGTCGTTAAAATCATCGAACTCCTCCAGATCCTTCTCAAGGCCGTAACGCATCCCCGAGAATTTTGCGAGGTTGGTCGAGGCCTCGGCCATCGCTAGAACGTAGTAGGCAGGCACCGCGTACTCTCTCGAAAGCAGGGGTATGTCGATCTCTTCAACAGTCGCTCCTTTCTCCTCAAGTTCTTCCAGGGAGCGCTCAAAGTTCTCCTTTACACCGCTTTCCAGGCCTTCCAGTTGTATGTACTGCTCTGGAACACCTATCTTCAGGTTTTCAGCCTCATCTAATTCCCCAGAATAGCCTGGAACCTCCTTTTTCGCAGTGGTCTGGTCCCTGGAATCAGGGCCCGCGATAACTTCAAGACCCTTTGCAACGCCGAAAACCGTCTTCGCAAGCACCCCGATCTTATCCAGGGAGTTTGCATAATTTATCAGGCCGTACCGGGATACTCTTCCATATGTGGGAGTTAGTCCCACTACGCCGTTGTATGCCGCAGGGTTAGTGATCGAGCCTCCTGTAGACTCCCCGATCGATATCAGAGGTCGGTCCATCGCCGCCACGACCGCGGCAGCACCGCCCGAGGAACCACCTACTACGCGTTCAGGATCATGCGGATTCTTTGGAGTTCCAAAGGCGCAGTTGGTGGAGAAGCTCCCGAAGCCGAACTCGTCCTGGTGCGTCTTGCCATAGAAGCTGGCGCCCGCATCCTTTAACCGGGAGACAACGGTCGAGTCGAAAACTGGTTGATAGTTCTCTATTATCTTCGAGCCTGCAGAGGTTGTAACATCCTCGGCGCAGATCGCATCTTTAACCACGAACGGGATGCCAGAGAGTTCGCCATCGTTTTCCTGACGATCAATAACTCGCATGAGGTTGAACTCTTCATCCTTCTGCTCCAGCTCCTCCAGAAACTTCTCGTGAAAGTCTTCCTGCTGGTCCTGTAGAAACTCTCTGAATGTTTCAGGCGCCATAGGTCAGGGTTGCAGGCGACTCTTAAAAATTCATTCTTCGGCCCCGACACAGTCATCGACATGGAAAGTCTTGCCGCACTCGCCGCAGGTTGCGAAAAGGACTCTGTAGCTGTCTCCCTCCATTTCACCGCCACACTCCGGGCATTTCAGATCCACGGAGCTTCCCCCGGATAATCCGCCCGAGAAAATCCTGATTTTCGCAACTATCCCACCTCATGGAACTCTATCTCGCCCGATTCGATATCCAAAGTTGCTAAGTGAAACGGCTCTTCAGCAAACGGGACAGGAATACCTCCCGGGTTGATTTCGATCGTTCCTTCGCTTTCATCTATCTTCTTCTCGTGGGTGTGGCCTCTGAGGACGTAGTCATAGTTGCCAGAGCTGACAAGTGCTTCAACTATTTCTTCCTCAGTTCCATGGTAGACCGCGATGCTGTTCCCGTCAAACTCCAGCTCCGCAATATTGTTGTAGAACTCTCCGAACTCGTTAACCGCAGGTTTCAGGTTCCACTCTCCGTCGTTGTTTCCCCTGACGCAGTAGAAGTCAAAGCTGTCGCGGTCGAAAAGCTCCGCGGTGAAGGGCGCGACCATATCGCCGCAGTGGATAACCGCGTCAACTTCCTGGGACTCGAAGAACTCTATGGCCTGGCATGTAACATCCAGGTTGTCGTGGGTGTCAGATATTAGACCGAGCTTCATTTTAGACACTTGGTCCCTTGAACTTTCCGTCCTCCTTGTTACCGGTATTCTTGAACACTTCTTCCCTGGAGAGGCACTCTTCTTTCTCATCCTCTCTTGTTTCAGGTTCTACTTCTACGGGGTGGAACGCTGGCTCCACATCCTCAGTATCGACCTTTTCAAGCTGTGAGAACATATTTAGGATCTCCTCAAAGTCCTCTGTAAATTCGTCGGCCTCCCCTTCAGAGACCTCTATACGAGCATTTCTCGCAACTTGCAGGACTTCTTCTTTATCCGGCATAAACAATACTGGAAGTCGAAGTTTTTTGTAATCTCCCGCCGGAGGAATGTAGGTAGTGTTCAGAAGCTGTGAACAACGAAAACACTAGACATAGGTAACATTTATAAACCAGTCTCGAAAATGGTTAACTACAAGACTACATTTTCACGCTTGGGCGCGTGAATCACAGATCCGATCAAACTCGTTTGGGCGCGAGTTGGATCACACGATTCGAATTGGGCTTCGAATCGAACGAAACGTGTAAGTTTGGGCTATTGGTCTAAGTTCTAGGGTAGAATTACCTATGCCGGTTTAAAAAGGTTAGGTATAGCTCTACCGCACTCGCAAAAAAGGACGATACAAGATGGAATCCATAATCGACAACTCGAAATCCACCACACAGGCGGAAACTCAAAATCTCGACGACGTAAAAGATGCTAAGATCCTAGTCGTAGGTGCAGGCGGAGCTGGGAACAACCAGGTAACCCGCATCCAGAAAAAAGATATCCAGGGAGCAGAAACGGTAGCTATCAACACCGACAAACAGCACCTCGAAATCTCTTCCGCGGACCGGAAGGTTCTAGTCGGAAGAGAACTAACCAAGGGACTTGGCGCAGGCGGACATCCAGAGAAGGGTGCCCGGTCAGTAGAAGAGAACCGCGCCGAACTCAGGAAGCTTTTCCAGGACGCGGACATGGTATTTGTAACCGCGGGCCTCGGAGGCGGAACAGGAACCGGTGCAGCACCAGTACTTGCAGAGATCGCGAAGAAAGAGGACTGCATAGTAATAGGAACCGTAACAATGCCGTTCGAGATTGAAGGTGCGCGCATGTCGAAGGCAGAAGACGGCCTCTACAGGCTACGCCAACATGTGGACACCGCAATTGTAATTGAAAACGACCGGCTGCTCGATATTGCGGGAGATATGCCTCTCGACCAGGCATTCGGAGTAGCGGACGAGCTCATAACAACAATGATCAAGGGCGTTACCGAGACAATCTCGAAGCCTTCACTCGTCAACCTCGACTACGCGGACGTCAAATCCGTCATGAACGAAGGCGGCGTTGCAGTGGTAGGGTACGGAGAAAGCGACACCAAGAACAAGGGAGAAGAAGCAATACACGAAGCATTAAGCAACCCGCTACTTGAAGTCGACTTCGAAGGTGCAAACGGAGCGCTGGTACACATCGCCGGCGGCCAGGACCTCACGCTCAACGAAATCAACGATGTTGGTCAAACGGTACAGGGACGGCTGGATGATCATGCACAGGTCATCTGGGGCGCCCGCGTAAAAGAAGAACTACAGGGTAAAATCCAGGTTATCTCCATCGTAACAGGAGTAGAATCACCTTACGTCCTCGGAGATGTCGAGGAACAGGAGTCAGAGATGAAAGGAGACGTAAACGACCTGGGACTGGAAGTGATGAACGGCTAATTCCGAAAAGACGAAATTCGGAGACTTTCTGGGTTCCCAGAAAATCTTCGATTTTCGAAAACGATATTTAACCGGGGGAGATCTCACGGGCACAACAATACTCCCTTCCCCCCCCCCAGCCCGGGGATCTCCTCCAGTTTACCTTTATATTCACCGGCAGGCCCTCCGCGAACACCCGAAACTCCCCTCCCCCCCCCAACTGCGGAGGCTCGCCATTTTCACCTTATTTCTTCCCATCAGGGAAAAACGTTTAATTCTGGTTGACAATCTGCAAATGTGGCCAAGAAACAGTTCTACCTTAGAATATCCGCGGCACTTCTGCTTTCACTCTCAGCCGCAACAGTGCTATCCACCTCAGCCGAGTACGCGGGAGTAATCGCGGGAGCATCGGCTATATCCAGCCTGCTCTTGATGCGGTCTGCAGAGAGAACCTCCCGTATGGAAGGCCGCACAGACAGGATGAAGGTAGCGCTCACAAGTTCGACGGTTCTGTACGAACTTATCCTGCTGCTGGGCGCGGTATCTCTAGCGGTAGTTCCGAAGTACGCCGTCGCAATCGTTTTCGCAGCGGTCGCATTCACTGAAATCCTGCAGCTCGAGACCGAGCAGAAGCTCAGGACCGCTTTCACACCGGATATAGGCAGGGAGGGTCGAATAGTTGTGCTCGGTGCATCGCTCGTGGCCTACAGCTTTAACACCTGGTTCCTGTTCTACGGCATCCTGTTCCTGGCGCTACTGGCGATCTACGACTCGCTCAGGCTGATCCACCATATAAACGACGAGATCTAGTCATCGAACTGGTAGCTCATCGAGCAACCTACATCGAACGTGTTTGGATCAACCTCGTTCTCGGTAGGAAGATAACTGGAATACGAGATCTCCAGACAAATATTGTGCTCCCCAGAGTCTTCAAAGTCAGGAAATACACTTACTAGAAGTATAGCTGTTTCCTCAAGTATTTAATTCTTGGTCGCCCCGGCTATTTTTATGAAGGCTCCAATCTGTAACGTATGTCTCAAGAGCGACCAGCTGTGCTCAGCTTGCCAGGAGAAGCTCGATGAAGGCGAAATAGACGAGATCGACATCAAAATCTCCCGGATACTCCAGGAACTATCGAACGAGTATGGCTCTCTCAAGGACTCAGAGATAGAGAGAGTCTTCGACACCGAGAACGTCGTCGTTATAGTTACCGCGGAAGGAGACGGCGCAAAAGTAGTGGGTAGACAGGGAGAGATAGTGAAGGAGCTTGCAAACCAGATCGATAAATCGATTCGCGTGGTGGAACACGCATCGGACGACCTGGAAGTCATCAAGGGTTTACTCTCACCTGCGGAGGTGCAGTCGGTCAACACGGTTTTCGAGCCCGACGGAGAGTACAAGAAGATAGTAGTCGACGAGGACTACGAGGGCAAGATCAATCTGTCGCAGGAGGAGTTCGAGCACATCGTCGACAAGGTCACAGGAACCGATTACAGGCTGGCGTTCGAGTAGAAAATCCAAACTTCTATAACGTATAACAGGACAGCTGTAACTATGCCAACGGAAAAATCGAAGCGCTACATCGTCGTGATTGACCAGGACAAGATAGAGCCAGATCTTGCCCAGGAAACTGTAATCAACTTCGACCCGCTGAATCGATCAGGTCAGGAAGGCGGCTTCTACCTCACCGAGGAAGGTGAGCTGCATATTGATGAGGAAGACGTGATGGAGGCCCACCGGATGGCGATCAAGAAGTACCCCTACGAGGATGCGATAAAGCTCGTGCAGCTGCCGTACGAGGAAGGCGAAAAAGTACACCAGTTCTCCGACAACTCGTTCAGACTGTACGGTCTACCGGTCCCGGAAGAGGGCCGCGTCGTCGGAGTGCTCGGGGAGAACGGAACCGGAAAGTCAACCGCGCTAGAAATACTCGCGGGCAAAATCAAGCCGAACCTGGGCCGGTACGATGACGAACCTGAATGGGACGAACTCGTGAAATACTACAGGGGAACTGGACTCCAGAACCATTTCGAGAAGCTTTCATCGGACAACGTCGAAGCAGCCTTCAAGCCGCAGAAGGTCGAGGTGATTCCCGAGGTCTACAAAGGTGAAGTCGGAGGACTGCTTGAAGACGCCAGAGAACGTTCAGATATCGAAGAGATTTCCGAAAAACTGGATATCGACCACCTGCTTGACCGCAAACTGGAAGAACTCTCAGGCGGAGAGTTACAGCGCGTGGCGATCGCATCAACTCTGTTGAAGGATCGAGACATCTACATGATCGACGAACCATCCTCTTTCCTCGACGTGAAGCAGCGGTTAAATGTTGCGCGAGAGATCAGGAAGCTCGCGGAAGACGATCGCGCAGTGATTGTCGTAGAACACGATCTCGCTACGCTTGACCTGGTATCTGACACGGTACACATCTTTTACGGCGATCCCGGGAGTTACGGAATGGTATCGAACTCGTTCTCCTCAAAGAACGGTATCAACCAGTATCTCGACGGCCATCTTCCCTCCCATAATTTACGCATACGGGACGAGTCAATCAAGTTCGACCGTTCGAAAAGATCACAGGTCGAGCACAACGCAACAGTCCTGAAGTTTCCAGAGTTCAGGAAGGATTTCGGGGAGGACGAGTTCTCGCTAAAGACAGCAGAGGGAGACCTCCACGAAGAAGAGATACTTGCAATTTTCGGAGAGAATGGTCTCGGAAAGACCGTGTTCGCAAAGATGCTGGCCGGCGCCATAGAACCTGATGAAGGAGAATCACCCGACTTATCAATCTCCTACAAGCCGCAGTACATCGAGGCCGGGGACGAAACAGTGGAAGAGGCGCTGAGAAAACACGTAAATCCTGATTCGCAGGAGTTCAGAACACGCATAGCCGAGCCCCTGAAACTTACCGGTCTGTATGAGCACAATCTAGAGGAGCTTTCAGGAGGGGAGCTGCAGCGAGTCGCAGTCGCAATTTCCCTTGCAAGGGACGCGGAAATCTACCTTCTCGACGAGCCAAGCGCATACCTGGATGTCGAGGGAAGAGTCAGTCTCGCGAGGACACTCAAGCGCTTCGCCCGCAAAACAGAAAGGCCTCTAATGGTGATCGATCACGACCTGCTGATGCTTGACTATATTGCTGATAGAGGAACAGTTTTCAGGGGTGAGCCCGGCGTTCAGGGCGAAAGCACGGAGCCCTCAAGAATCTCGGAGTCACTTAACAACTTCCTGAAAGAAGTTGATCTGACCTACAGGAAGGACCCGGAAACTGGGAGGCCGCGAGCCAACAAACCAGGATCACAGAAAGACCAGGAGCAGCGGAAGAAAGGCGAGTTCTATGAGCAGTGAAAGGCTCTCAAAGGATGACATCGACTTTTCCCGGGGAGACGAAGACGTGGCGTTTGTCCATACAGATATCGACATGGAGTCGATAAGCGAGGAAGAAAACCCTCGCCAGGAACTCCTGGAAGAGATGGAAAATAGAGGTCTTGAATTCGAGAACGCGCGTGTAATCGGAATTTTCAGGGACGAGTTCTCGCTTCTATTGCAGGAAGATGCCAGGATAGTTCTCGACGGAGAACAGGTGTGGCCAGAAGAATGAATGGGATACCGGTTGCGAAAGTCCTGGTCAGGAACGATAGCGGAGAGTTTCTGGTCGTGAGAGAACGAGAATCAGGCAAGTGGGAGCTACCGGGCGGGATAACCAAGGACGGCGAAAACCGATTCGCGGCGGCCGAACGCGAATTAAAGGAGGAGACTGGACTCGAAATCAGTAGCTTTGAAGATGTTGTCCGCGTGGAAATAGAGGATGAGGAAAAAGTTAACTGCCATATAGTTTTTGCGGAGACAGAGAAGACAGGAATCAAACTTTACGAAGAAGAGCTATCCGACTATCGCTGGGTTACGCCGGAAGAGTTCAGGCAGATGGAATGGCACGCCGATGCGGGTTACGGAGTTCCCGCGATGGTCTTCCTGGAAGACTATCTTAACCAGAACTAGTCTCCGCTGTCTCCCTCGATAAGCCCATACATCCCGGATATAACGAAAATAGCCATGCTAAACCCGAGTATACTCAGGACGAAGTTTGCAAGTGCCCGGTCACGTATCCAGGTTCCTGACAGGGATTCTGAAAGTAAAGGCATCATGAAGTATGTCATCGAGCCGAATATAGCCACGACCAGGAATCCTGTCAGTAGCCGGGGAGCCATTCTCACCTCTAATCCCCCAGCACAAACTCCAGTCTCTCCGTGTCCGCGCCTTTACTGACGCGGTTGACAATCTCTACCTCTCCAATCTCGCCGATATTGTCGACATGTGTGCCTCCACAGGGGCAGATATCCTCGCCGCCGATAATCACCGCCCGCAGCGGATCAATCCCATCAGGTATCAGCTCAAGGTTGGATCGGCCCTCCTCCACCTCTGATTCGAGTCGGTCGCGGTCCATCATCTTCTTCTCGACATCGAGCTCCTTCTGTATAAGAGCGTTCACCGCCTTCTCTATTCTCTCAATATCGTCATCCTCGAACTCGACAGGCCTGAAGTCGATGCGGGAACGATCCCCATGTATCTGGTTTCCCGCGGTCGCGGCACCGTACTGTTCCAGGACATACCATGATATGACGTGCTGTGCAGTGTGCATTCTCATGTGCCTGTATCGGCGCTCCCAGTCAATCTCGCCATGAACCTGCTGTCCAGATTCCGGGAACTCGTCGCCATCTACAAAGTGTCGGACCTCGCCGTGACTCTTCTGGACATCAGTAACCTCCAGAATGTTCCCATCCCAGGAGATTTCTCCGCGGTCGGCAGGCTGTCCACCACCCTCAGGATAGAACATTGTTTCTTCAAGAACGATATAGCCATCGGCCTCTCGCGTCTTTGAAACTTCAGCTTCGAACTCTTTCTCATAATCCCTATCAGGCAGGTACAGAAGCTCGGTCATGTACAAGGAGTGGAGCCGGATAATTAAGTTGGTTTGGGGAGGAGAAAAATAGGAAGAGAAAAAAATTGAAAAATCCATTTCCGGAGGAGGTTTTAAACCACTTCAACATTCACGGCCTTTGGTCCACGGTCGCCTTCTTCCTGCTCGAACTCTACCTCGTCACCTTCTTCTACAGATTCCCCTTCTTCAAGCTCGCTCGAGTGGAAGAATACGTCTTCGTCCATCTCATCTGTCTCGATGAAACCGTAGTTCTTCCTGTCATGGAAGAACTTGACTGTACCTTTCATAGAATAAATACACCTCCTTTGAAGTGAGAACAGATTCTGTTTCCAGCTTTTTAAACTAGTGTATCATCCCGGCAACACATAGTTGAGTGCCGCAACCACGAGGCCAGCCAGACCCATTCTGGAGCCTGCGTAGTACCACTTCTGTTTCGATATCGAACCCATGTAGGCGCCGAAGGAGAACAATAGTAGAACACCTATAGCTATAGACGCCAGAGTGGCCTCAAGCATTCCGAGTACCCGGGGCTCGAAAAGAAAAGGTATAACAGGCAGCATTATCCCTATAATCGGTCCGAAACCGCTCATGGCAGCGTTTATAACCCTTCCCTGCATCTTTCGCTCGTGCAGCTCCGAGCCTTCAAGGTCCCGGAGCATTGCCTTTTCCTCCTCGTGAAGTTCCGCAAGTTTCTCTGCCCGCTCTATCTCCCAGACACTCCATACTCCCGAGGTTGCGAGCCCTATTGCCGCACCGAGCCCGACCTGGAAAACAATTATTCCGGAGGATACTCCCGATAGAAAGGAACCCACTGCTATGCCGATGGAAGTAAGAGTTCCATCGAAACCGTTGGATATAAAGTAGCGACGGGAGATTGAGCGTACCTCCTCCCTCTTCCAGGCTTCCCTGAGATTCAGATTCATGAGGTTTCAGTCCTGTGGAGTGTTTACCTTGTTGACAAGCCTTTCGCCCGCGGCGACCTCGTCAACGGAGTGTATCGAGGCGCCTGAATCCTCTATAAGTGATCTTACCTGGTCTTCTTTAACTAGTCCTTCCATGGTTATCTTGACATTCTTGACTTCTTCGTCTACTTCCAGCAGCGAAGAGTTAACACCTTCTACTCCATCAAGCTCCGCCAGTTCCTCTGTGAGGCGGACTATGGATGGTTCGTGGGGCTTGAGCACATCGATCACGAGACGTCTGATACTGGCCATAACCACGTTTTGCGAACGCAGGTTTAAAGCTGGTTGGTTTTAAGAAGTTTGTCACCGAGACTCTGGGTATGGGTAGAGTAAGACAGACCTACATCAAGCGCCTGGCAAAGGATCTCGTAGACGCGGATCCCGACAGGTTTAGCGAGGACTTTGACGAGAACAAGGAAGAACTCAAGGAGACAGAAGAGTTTGAGTCGAAGAAGTTGAGAAACAGGGTCGCGGGCTACATCGTCAGAGTGAAAAAGAATAGAGAACTGTAGCAGCGACCACAATTATCACGAGATGGAGGAATCCTATTCCCGGGACAACGTTTCTTGTCGAGATCGCCGTGTCTTTTCTCACGTACACTGGTACACTTTTTGTAGTCGATAGCCCGAGTTCGGTGTTCGTCGTGGTTATGTTGAGTTCCTCATCTCCCGTCGTATCCGGGTTGATACGCGCCTGGAACCTCCTGGAAGACTGTGCATCGAGACTGTAGGTTATCCAGAACCTGTCGTTTTCCAGGAAAGTGGCATTTATTCCCTGGAGAGAGGTGTTCAGATCTTTCGGGGTTCCAATGCTGTTCCTGACCTCAAAGACAAACTGGCTGGAATCACCTAGAGTGGCTATTATGCTGGAATACCGGTTTTCTACATTCACTGTAGGCCTGAAATCGGGCGATGTCAGCTTCTTGAAGTCAAAATCGGACGAAGTGAAGTTCTCCGTGCCGTCAGAGACATTCACGTACCAGGTGTAATCGTTGCTGACCACCGGTTTCGACCATAAAACCTCGGCCATACCTCCACCGAAAGAGGTGTCCTTGCCGATCAGCATGTCATCGCTATCGTTGTAGAAATATACATTAAGAGCTGTAGTCTCCTTGTCGGTCGCCCATATCCTGAGAGGTACAGGATCATCACCTGAAAAGCCGCCGTCCTGTGGATCGCTGTCGGTTATAGTGGGAAGAGCGTTTACAAAGAAGCTAGCGTTATCGGTGCTCTTCGATGTCTCCCAGGAATCGGCGACTTCGACATGCCACCACTTGTGATCACCGCCGCCGAGATCGGCGCTGCTCCATGTGCCCTCAACGGTACCTCCACCTGTCACCGTGGCGCTATCAATTGAGGTTCCGGTCTTGTTGTCGTAGAAAGTTACTGTAAGAGTGTCGCCGGAGTTGGGATCAGAGACATCCGCCCGCAGTACAGTATCGTTGCCCTTCAAAGTTGTACCGTCAGGCCTTATAAGACTGTCTACCTGGGGCGGCTGGTTCTTGATAACCGTCCACGTACTACTTGAGGATGAAGTTGCACCCTTAGAATCCTCGGCTACCGCATACCAGTCATTATCTCCATGGCTTATGCTCCAAGAAACACCGCTGGAACACTTGTTCCCATCTGAGGCGGAACAGGAGCCAATAAGGCTTCCCGAGCTGTCATAGAAGCGGATTGTACCTGAGTCCCCATCAGGATCGTTGAACTCCGCGTTCAGAGTCACCGGAGAGGAAGTTACTGTGGTGCCGTCGGACGGCTCGGGATTAGTAGGCGCTGAAGGAGCGCTGTTACATGTGCTGGCGGTGTCAGAGTAGAATGTTCCACTTTCGTGTCCGCTTAAATCATAGCTTCCTGAATTAGATATACTGCAAGCAATAATCTTGAATCTTCCTCCACCGCCTTCTCCTCCATCACCTCCTGCACCTCCGAATCCGCCGCCTCCACCGGTGGCTTCGACATAACCGGCGAAAGCTACGCTATCCCCTGTGAGGAGGACGCCGCCACCGCTTCCTCCTCCACCTCCTGTATCTCCTATACCACTTCCTCCGCTTATTCCATTTCCTCCGTTGACGTATATGTCTCCGGTAACATCGATATTAGATGCATTTACTTTCAGGGCTGCGCCTCCTCTACCCGGATCACCGTCGTTATTGTTCACACATGAGTCGCCACCGTCC
Organism: uncultured archaeon; assembly: GCA_964421955.1. Taxonomy (GTDB): domain Archaea; phylum Nanohalarchaeota; class Nanosalinia; order Nanosalinales; family Nanosalinaceae; genus CAYQYU01. The sequence continues at coordinate 16,586 of CAYQYU010000008.1, forward strand.
TTCCCCGGCTGACCCTGAAGAATCTGGTTGGATGTCTTCGAGCCCCGGGCTGGCAGCCCCGGGGGATGAGCCGGGCCTCCAGCTCCTCCGTAGCCTCCACCGTCCCCATCTCCCATTCCAGGGCTACTCGTGCATCTGTCGCTACTCTCTGCATTTCCCTGAACCTGGGATGAGAGCAAGAAATAGTTAGCCTTGATCTCTACTTTTCCCTCTATATACAGTGTTCCCCCATTCTTGATTTCAACATCGTCGTAGGTGTAAGAGCCATCTGTAAGCGTCTGGGATCCTCCATTTACAATGAGGTCTGCAGCTGTTGAAAGACCTGATATAAGTAGTATCGATATCAGTAGCAGGCAGAGCTTATTGTAGGTATCCATTCGAGTTCACAGGTCTAAAGCCTATTTCTTGAGGCTGGAATTTAATCCTTTCTCAGAAAGCCCGTCTATCTCTCCTCTTAAGACCGGGCGAGAAACGCTTCTCAAGGCGAGAAAGATATTTCTCCGGGATCTTCGCCCGCTTGTCCGCCTCCAGGACAGGCGCAGGTACAGTATAACGGACGGATGCCTTCATCGAAAGCAGTAGACCGGAAATCCTGTCGGCCTCTCCAGGGTCGCCGTAAAAATCTATCCTCAGTGGTAAATCCCTCTCGGACAGCTTGACATAGAAGGTGTTGATCCTGTTGACATGCCGGTCCTCCAGCTCCTGTAGAACCGGGTGTTCTGCTGGCGAGTCCGAGTACCGCCTCACAAAACTCCTCTCCCTCTCATCAAGAATCGCGTCCATGAGAACTGTGTCCCTGATATCACCTATCTCGACACCGAGCTTCTCCTCGAGCATTCTCGACAGCTTCAGGCCGTAGGAGTCCTCGACCACGCCCACGAATTTTCCGGAGCCAGCCTTCTCGAACACTTCCGAGTACTGGTCTATAACCTCGCTGTCTTCAAGATAGCTCGGGACCACTGAGCCGTCCAGAAGCACGATATCCGACAGGTCAAGAGAACGGTCGACCGTGTCTATCTCCCTCTCTATCCGCCTGGCCTCGGCGTTTCTTTCCAGGCTTCGGGAGTCCTCGGCCTCGAACACCCGGAAATCCGGCTCCGGGTTTCTGGAGGGAATATAGTCGACTTCAAGTGAGCCGCCATAATCAAAAATTGCTGCAACGGCCCTGACCGCTACCACGTCACCGGAGGCGTAGCGCCGCTTCAGAAGCCCTCCATCGACACCCGCGACAGTTCCCGGTGCAACCTCTTCCACTTCCTTCGACAGAAATCCTTCCTTAACTGTTGCGTCCTCTTCAATACTGTCGATATCCCGGAACTTTTCCTCAAGTTCTTCTAGTCTGGAATCCTGTTTAGAAAGTTTTTCGGCAGCTTCACGGATGCTGGCCATAGACATGTATAAGAGCTTTAAACGTTAAAACGGTGAGTATGGACCTCGACGAGTTCAAGCACTTTTTCTTTGACCTCGACAAGACGCTCTGGAGCTGGGACTCCACGATCATCGGTGCCGAAGATACCGTTGACTCGCTGAGGGAGGCCGGTAAAAATGTCTACTTCCACACTGACAATACTCTTCTAACACGGAAGGAGTACGCAAAGAAACTGACTTCTATGGGGATTCCCGCGGAAGAAGACGACATCATAACTTCTGCCTACGCGGTCGCGAAACACCTTGAGAAGAAGAACGTTACCGAGGTCTACCCGATAGGAGAATCCGGGCTTATAGATGAACTCGAGGCCCACGATATCAATGTAAGTGAAAACGCGGACATAGTTGTAGCTGGATTTGACAGGCAGTTCAGCTACTCCAAGCTTAAAAGAGCGATGAAGATTCTCAAGGACGGCGAGCTATACATCTGCTCCACCGAGAAAACTTTCAGGACCTCAAAGGGGGAGCAACCCCACCAGGGGCCGATAAACCTCGCACTCAAGGAATTTTCTCCAGCTAAAAACGCGGGTAAGCCAGAACAGATCTTCCAGGACCAGTTCAGGAACTACTTCAGCTACTTCCCCGGAAGCTCAGTGTTTATTGGTGACCGGCTGGAGGATATTGAAACAGGGAACAAACTGGGTCTGAAGACCGCGGCAGTTATGTCTGGCGACATCGACCGCGATAAACTTGCCCGGGCGGAAGAAATGCAGAAGCCGGACTACGGAATTTCCTCGCTTGCAAAACTTAGAAGGCGGATTATCTAGAATCCAGCCATTCAACCATCTTCTCCGCAGCCTTAAGCCGGTGAGAATTCTTCCTCTTGAGAGATGGGTCCTCCGCGAAAGTCTTCTCTGTCCCTTCAGGTATGAAATAACTGTCATAAGGAAGCTGCGAATGAGGCTCTCCTCTGGCCTCTTTCGGGATTCTACCGTCAACTCTGCCTGTAAAGACCTTTAATTCTTCACCGTTGTAGGCTGCGATGGCGGTCTCAAAGTACGCTGAACGGTCGTCTTCTTCCTGTAGCAATGGTAGAAGACCCTCCACACCTACAGTTTCACTGAAGAAATAGGCTAGAGAACCTGGAAAACTGCCGAGAGCGTTAACGAAGAAACCTGTATCATCCACTATCACTGTTTCCTCAGCACCAAGATCCTGGTAGGAGTCGATCACCTTCTGCCTCGCCACTTTTTCAGCATCAACTGCCTGTATCTCTTCAACATCAACATCTACCTGCTCCAGCTCGAGGTTATGACGCTTGAAAAGCGGTTTCAACTCCTCAATTTTCCCCGAGTTGCCTGTGGCGAAGAGAACCTTCATATCTTTCAGTGTACCAGTTAGGCTAAAAACTATTCCGGACTCTGCCTATTTTGCAATGTACAAAGGAAGTACTGAAACCTTCAGGAACGAGATACGGGAGACCGGTCTAGAAGATGTGCTGAAGCAGCAGCGCATCTGGAGTGCGCTTGAAGGGCCTGCTGAAGAAAGTATTGCTGAAGACCCTAGATGGATAGATTACAGTGAGGGCAAGATACATGTCTTCGGCGAGGAATTAGAGCCACTGCTTGAAGACGAATACATAGGTATAAGCCTGCCTTACCTGAACTTCTCAGACTACTCTGAAGGCTTTGCCGATTCAATAATAGAACTTCTAGAGGAAGCTGATTCAACAGAAGACCTAGAGAGCATCGGAGAGGTGCTCGCAGTGAACGCTGCTAAAGCGGTTGAACAGGAAATCCATGAATCTGGAACAGGAGGAATACTGCTTCTAAGCTCACTTGAAACCGAGTATCTGGAGAAATACAACTTCGGCCCTGTACACGAATCAGAGGCAACCGACCTTCCCCCTGAATACGCACCTGAAGATATATTCTACATACGTGTGGAGGACGGAGAGACTGAAGGAGTTCTAGTTGTCACCAGCGATCCTTTATCAGGGGTTTACTACTTTGGAAACATGCTTCAACATGAGATAGACCGGGCCGAGCTGAGCCAAGAGGAACTAGACGCTCTTAGCAGAGGCATCGGTAAGGGCGCAGACAGCTATCACTAAAAGCTACTCCAGAAAGGAGTTAAAAAATTCCCGTCTAAGCACTTTACAGGTGGTTCAAAGTCGAGAAAGAAAGAGTTACCGTAACTTCAGCACTTCCATACATCCACGGAGTGCCCCATCTCGGAAACATGGCAGGGAGTGTACTACCCGCAGAACTCTTACACCGTTACCTGGACATCAGGGGAGTCAAGAATGAGTTTATCTGTGGTGGAGATGTCCACGGGACACCCCTAGAACTCGAGGCTATCGAGAGAGGTACAACGCCCGAGGAACTCAAGGACGAGCAGAACCAGAAAGTGAAGGAGGCCTATGAGAGCCTGAACGTTGACTTCTCGATTTTCAGCGATACCCACAGCAAATACAACCGGAGGCAGACCCACGACATGTTTGAAGAGCTTTACTGCAAGGGACTGATCACGGAAAGAGAGCAGACAATGCCCTACTGTAGAAATGATGAGAGGTTCCTTCCCGACCGCTATATCGAGGGAGAGTGTCCTCACTGCGGCGGGCTTGCAAGAGGAGACCAGTGCGACGACTGCGGAAAACTGGTGGATCCTGAAGAGATAATCGATCCCGAGTGCCAGATCTGTGGCCAGAGCAACATCGAGTTCCGCGATACCACTCACCTCTTTCTGGACCTGACACACTACAAGGACCGGATAAGAAACTGGGTGGAAGAGGAAGACCCTGTGCCGGAAAACATGAGGAACCAGGTGCTTCACGACCTTGAAGAGGCGGAAGAGCGGTCGATTACCCGTGACCAGGACTGGGGTTTCAAGGTCCCTGTGGAAAGGGTAAACGAGAGAATAGAGCAAGAGAACCTAAAAGTTGCAAAGCTCGATCCAGAAACCTACGAGGACAAGGTTCTCTACGTCTGGTTCGATGCGCCTATAGGATACATAGGATTTACACGAGAACTTTTCGATGACGGTGAGAAATGGAAGGAGCACTGGAACCAGGATGCAGAGGTCTACTACTCCATCGGCAAGGATAACACGATATTCCACACTGTTATCTGGCCGACCATGCTTATCGGAGCCTCAAACGAAGATATTGAATACAGCCTGCCAAAGTACGAGTTCATCCAGCAGTACCTGATGTGGGAGGAGGGTGCCTTCTCCAAGAGCAGAAACAGAGGAATCTTCATCGACGAGGCAGTCGAGCACTATCCTGCAGACTACTGGAGGTTCTACCTGTCGAAGATGCTTCCAACGGACCACGACACCAACTTCTCCTGGCAGGAGTTCGAGGACGCAATTAACAACGTCCTGAACGACACAGTTGGAAACTTCGTCAACCGTACGCTTTCACTCATCGAGAAATGGTTCGACAACGAGATACCTGCTGGAGAGCTTGAGCGAAGGGACGAGGAAACTATCCACAGGGCGGAAAAAATAGTTGAGGAGTACGAGGAAGCCTTCGAGGACCACGACCTGAAAGAAGGTCTGGAGAAAGCCCTGGAGCTCGCGAGGCTGGGCGACCAGTACCTCAGCGAGGAAGAGCCGTGGAATAACGAGGATAGAAGGGACGCAGTTCTACAGGTCGCGGTCCAGATTGTAAGGGGTCTCGGCGTCCTTCTATACCCCTTCACGCCCGAGACTTCAGAGAAGATCGCGGAGATGCTGGACACGGAGATCCACACTGATGAGGGATACGACGAGTTCATCGACCCGCTGCTCGGAGGAATAGAGTCAGGCCACGAACTGGGGGAACGGGAAGTCCTGTTCGAGAAGATTGACGTTGAAGATAAAAAAGACAGTAGCGAAGACAAAGGTGAAGTCGAGGGAGTAAAAATGACGGATAGCATAAGCTTCGAGGAATTCCAGGACCTGGATATACGCGTCGGTAAAGTCCTGGAAGTCGAGGACCACCCGAACGCGGACAGGCTCTACATCGTACAGATCGATGTCGGAGATGAACAGTTACAGACATGCGCCGGGCTTAGGAACCACTATGAAAAAGACGAGCTTGAAGACAGAGAGGTAGTAGTTCTCGTGAACCTCGAACCTTCAGAGCTGCGCGGAGAGACAAGCGAATGCATGATGCTTGCCGCCGAAGACGAGGAAGGAAACGTCTCCCTGCTGACAACTGACGAGGAAATGGCCACTGGAAGCGAGGTCAAGTAAGTTCAGAAGTTCGAGCTGGTCTCGTTGATCCTTCTCTCTATGTACTGGGACTTGATCCCTTCTTTCTCCATCTGTTCCTCCACTTTAACTGCTATTTCTCTCGCCTTTTCCCTCTCGCCTGAGTGCCAGAGAACATACGCATCTCCAAGCATATAGAGAAGAACCAGAACCTTTTCCCGGTGCTCCTCCACCTCTTTAAGTCCTGCTGGACCTCCATAGTTCTTGCGTCCATCAGAAAGGAAAACATGACTCCTGAACTCCCGGGTTTCACCGGTTTCAGGATCCATTCCGCCCTCGTACTCTATCACTACCTCGAAACTTTTCTTGAAGTCGAGAGCACCTTTGATTGCGGAGATAGTGGCGAGACCGTTGCAGTTGATGTAGTCTCCCTTGGAGAAATTGTTTATCGAGTGAACCCTACCTTTACCAGGAGTAGCGGACCGTGTCTTACCTTTAAGGCTCCTGAAGAAGCTTTCGAAATCCTTGTAACGACCTGTAGCTTTACACCATTCCTGGATCTCTCCATAAAACTCTTTCTCACTTCCAGGAGAGTACTCCCAGGCAAAGATCGCCTTTATCCAGACCGGAATCTCCATGGAAAGAAATCAGTGTCTCTAGTTAAAAAGAAGTCACCAGTTATACTCTACTTCTGCATAGCCACTTTGATCAGTTAGAACTCGATCAGGAGTGTTGCCTGGTTCCATGTTCTGCCTCGCCATTTCATAGAGATCTTCACCTGTTACAGCCCCTGAGCGGCTTTCTTCTCCAAGATCCAGGTATCCAGCAACCTCAAGATTAAGGGCCTCGGAAGTGTATCTTGCGAACAAATCTTCTCCCCAATCAACATCCTGTACCACCCAGAGATCGCCCTCGGAATCGTATCCTATGAAATCTCCCTCGTAGAAAACCGATCCTGGAGGCGGGGAGTCATGTACTGCTACATCAGTGTGATGGGGTATCTCGGATACTCTAATATCCGAAACTTCAACTCTATCTATCTCCTTTAAGCCATCTACTCTCTCAGAAATCTCAAATCACCCTGAAGAATTGTTTAGAACGGGGATTTTCCTGAAGCCGCTGTGGGTTTGTCGAGCCTCTCATCACAGAGATCCTCAACGCTTGAACCATCCTGGTTCAGGATGCTGAGAGGAGTTTTGTACTCGGAGCCTTCCTCCTCCAGCTTCTCACCAACGTGCTCGGCAACTTCGAGACCGTCACCGTCGCCCTCGTACACTACCGCGGTCTCAAGCTCTCCGCCACGGAAAGCCCTTACCTGGGTGTATTCAGGGTCAAGAGGAGAACCAATTTTCTCTTCCTCAATCCTGTATCCATCGATCTCAGTAACTCTCCGGGTTTCATCTCCTTCTACGCTATCTTCCTCTATATCGAGGAACCATTCGGTGTCGTATTGATCGCTCATTTAGCCTCACCTGTATAAATCCTCATCTTCCGGAGTTCAACGTCACGAGCCTCTATATCCTCCCGCAAATCTTCCATTTTCTCCCCCGCTATACTCTTGTAACATATAACCTCTCTCATATGTTGCTATTACTCAGTAACAATATAAAAGTGTTTCGGTGGGGTGAGCTTCGTTAATTTATTCTGTTATCTAAACCGCTGGTTTAGGAGTCCTTTCTCCCGGTTCTTCGAGTTTCTGGATTATGGCTTCGGCCATCTTGTCGGGGTCCTGGCGTTCCTCTTCATCCAGTTCGAACTCTATTCGGAGAGGTTCTTCGTCACTCCATCTTCTCTCCTCTTCCTGCACTACCTCATCGTACCGGTCTACAGCAACGTAACGGGCTGTGAGGCTCTGGTTTCCGAGCAGGGAGACCTGGAAGTAGTACGGGCCTTCGTCATAGCTCAGGTCTCCGTTTCTGTCATAGAGTTCTATGTCCGCCCGGGTTATGATTCTGCCGCTTCTGTCGATTTTGTCGTCGCTCCAGTAGCTGTCCACAGACAAGTTTCTGTCTCTCCTGGATATAAATCTGTGGAGCAGATGATATGGCTTTTTGTATATTAGTCCAGGCTTTACAGGTATGAAACTCAAGTTTCTCGGGACAGGTGGTGGACGGTATGTCACCGGGATGCAGAGAAGGAAGACTGCAGGAATAATAGTCAAAACAGACGAGGCGCAGCTACACGTCGATCCCGGGCCCGGAGCGCTGGTTCACAGCCACAAAATTGCAGAACCCGAAAAGACCGGGGCGGTTGTAGTATCCCACGGCCACCTCGACCATTCAAGCGATGCGGAGGCGCTCATAGAGATGATGACCGAGGCCTACGATCATCCGGGAGCAGTGTTTGCAAACGAAACATGCCTGAAGGGATACAGCGACATCGAGAAGTCCGTCTCAAACTACCACCAGGGCCTTTGCGCGGAAGTAGAGCAGCTTGAAGACGGAGAAGAATACGAGTTCAAAGATGTCCGGATAAAGTCGCAGGAGATGTTCCACCGCGACCCCAAGACACAGGGCTTCATTCTTGAGAGCGATGGAAAAAAGGTGGGCTTCTGGACCGACTCCGAGTTCTCGGAGGAACTGCTCGACTTCTACAGCGGGGTTGACACGATGGTGATCTTCTGCAACCGGCCGAAAAACGACGGACATGGCGGGCACACCTCACTTGACGATGTTCCAAAAATCCTGAAATCCGCGGATCCCGGGACCGTCATCATCACCCATTTCGGCTACAAGTTTCTCGACTCCGACCTAGAAGAGCAGAAAGAATGGCTGGAAGAGAAAGTCGATGCAAAGGTTGTATTTGCCGAGGACGGCATGGAGTTCCCGGGCGACGCAAAGCTGTCAAGGTTCGCGTCCTAGAGCAGTTTTCCACCGGACTTCTAGAGCTATAATTTTAAAAGAATCGCCAGGTAGAGGAAGAATATGAGCCTTTCAACTCGAACCAAGGGTGGCCGTTTTGTACGGCCGGAAAGGAACTCTTACATCTAGAGTTACCAGTTTTTCCAGTCCATTCTCGGGTGAATCACAGATAATGAAATCTAGCGCCGAAGAACCAGTTTTGACGCTGCAGAAAACCAATTTAAGAATCACAGTTTCAGCCCCATTTTAAGAGGAAGATCGAAATGCCTGAAGGAGACTACAACGCGGAAGAAGTCGAGCAAAAATGGCAGAAGAAATGGGTCGAGGATGAAACATACGCCTACACGAGAGTGGAAGACCGGGAAGAGGTCTTCTCCATAGATACCCCTCCACCGACAGTATCCGGATCGCTGCACATGGGGCATCTCTACGGCCAGACACTCCAGGACTTCATGGCCCGGTTCCAGAGAATGTACGGCCATGAAGTCTTCCAGCCGTTCGGCTACGACGACAACGGAATCGCTAGCGAGAGATTGACAGAGGACGAACTTGGAATCCGGCACCAGGACTTTACAAGGAGGGAATTCCAGGAGAAATGCCGTGAAGTGTGTGAAAAATACGAGAAACAGTTCACGGAGAACATGCAGTCGCTCGGGATCTCCCACGACTGGACCAACACATACAAGACCATCGAGCCGAGAGTCCAGCGTATCAGCCAGCTGTCCTTCATCGACCTCTACGAGAAAGGAAGAGAGTATAGAGAAAAAGGGCCCGCGATCTGGTGCCCGGAGTGCGAGACCGCGATATCCCAGGTCGAGGCCGAGGACCTCGACAAATCGGGCCACTTCAACGATATTGAGTTCGAAGTTGTCAACGGCGACAACTTCACGATTTCGACCACGAGACCGGAGCTACTGCCCGCCTGTGTTGCAGTCTTCATACACCCGGAAGATGAGGAAAACCAGGACCTGGTCGGGAAGAAAGCCCGCATCCCAATTTTCGGCCAGGAAGTCCCGATACTTGAGGACGAGCGAGTTGACATGGAGACTGGCTCGGGAATCGTCATGTGCTGTACCTTCGGCGACCAGACAGATATCGAGTGGTACCAGGCCCACGACCTGCCGCTGAAAATCGCCATCGACGAGTCTGGCACAATGACAGAAGTCGCGGGAGACTACGAGGGAATGAACACTGAAGAAGCCAGGGAAAAAATAGTAGAAGAGCTTGAAGAGGAAGGTGCGCTACTCGACCGGGAACAGATCAACCACACCGTTCAGGCTCATGAGAGATGCGACACACCGATCGAGTTCCTCGTAAAGGAGCAGTGGTACGTCGAGCTTCTGGACCACAAGAAGAAATACCTGGATGCGGGGAGACAGATGGACTGGTACCCGGAGAAGATGTTCACGCGTTACAAGCACTGGATCGAGGGCCTCCAGTGGGACTGGTGTATCTCGAGACAGAGGGACTCTGGAATTCCATTCCCGGTCTGGTACTGTGAAAAATGTGGAGAGGAAGTCATCGCGGAGAAAGACCAGCTACCAGTCGACCCTATCGAGGACGAGCCTCCAGTTGAGGAATGTTCCGAATGTTCCGGCAGCTCTTTCAGGCCGGAAGAAGACGTCTTCGACACCTGGGCCACGAGCAGCCTGACTCCACTGATCAACGCGCACTGGGACTGGAATGAAGAAGAGGAAGAGTTCGAGATCGGGCGGCCGGAACTATACCCGTTCAATCTCAGGCCGGAGGGTCACGACATCATCACTTTCTGGCTCTTTCACACAGTAGTTAAATGCTACGAGCACACAGGAGAAGTCCCGTTCGAGTCCGTAATGAACCACGGCCATGTCCTCGACAAGCACAGGGAGAAGATGAGCAAGTCGAAGGGCAACGTCGTCGCGCCCGCAGAAGTACTGGAAGAGTTCCCTGTCGACGCGGCGCGTTACTGGGCCGCGGGCTCAAGCGTGGGTGACGACTTCCCGTTCAAGAAGAAGGAGCTACGGGCCGGAGAGAAACTGATGAGAAAGCTCTGGAACGCCTCGAAGCTCGTCGAACAGCTCGCGCCTCTGGATGAAATCGAAAGAGGTGGGCAGAAACTAGAGAAGATAGATAGCTGGATGCTGGCCGAGATGGACGAGCTGATCGAATTCATGACCGAAAAGATGGAGAACTACGAGTTCGCGAAGGCCCGCGACAGGCTGAGATACGTCTTCTGGAACACCTTCTGCGACAACTACCTCGAGATCACGAAGCAGAGGCTCGAAGACTCGGACTCGCAGTCCGCCAAACACACGCTGAGAAGCGTCCACAGCAACTTCCTGAAGCTGTTTGCGCCATTCCTCTCCCACATAACCGAGGAGATTCACCACGACATGTACACCCCAGACTCTTCGACAGAGAGCATCCACACTTCAGACTGGCCTGAACCAGTTGATGTAAAGGCCGATCTGGATCGCGGGGAGCGCGCGATGCAGGTAATATCATCGCTGAGAAAGTACAAATCAGACAACCAGATGTCCCTCAACGAGGAGCTGGATAGTGTCGAGGTCTACGGAGACATAGAGGGCTTCGAGGACGCGATAAGGGAGGTCATGCACATCGAAGAACTCGAAATCACTGAAGACGAACCAGAAGTCGAGAAGCAGATTAAATCGATCAAGCTCGACTATGAAAAGGCAGGACCAGAGTATGGCGACGACATCGGAGGGATCGAGGAGGCGTTGAGAAAGCAGGACTGGGATATTGAATCAGGCCGGCTACATGTTGCGGGACACATGCTGAAGCCGGAAATGTTCGACGTCAAAGAGGAAAAAGAGTACCTCGGAGACGGAGAAATGATCGAATCAGAAGAAGTTACAGTGATCGTGAAGTAGGATGACAAGCTACAGAGACAGATTCCAGCCGATGCTTCTCGAAATCTTTCAGAAAGCAGAAAGGCTCCACCAGGAGCTGTCAATGGAGGGCGAGGACGAGAAAAACATTGCCGAAGACGACGTAGTCACGAAGGTGGACACGGAGATGACAGAACTCATAATTTCCTTCTTCAAGGACCAGGAAGGGTCTTACGAACTCCAGTCTGAAGAAATGGCAAAGGAGAGAATGGAGGCTTCAGAGGGAGAAACTGATTACACCGTAGTCTTCGACGAGATAGACGGCACCCACCATCTCATAGAGAAGAACGGGCCCTACGGGCCGATAGTAGGTATAGCAAAGGGTCAAAATCCAGAGTTTGGAGATATTGTGGCCGCAGGATACCTGAATCTCGCGAGCGGTAAACTCTACCACGCCTACCGGGGAGAGGGTGCCTACATAGATACCGGCAATCCCGGGAAAAATCAATCCCTCTCTACTAGCGGGAAGAAAGAGCTGGAGAGAGGGGGAAAGACATCCCTGCTGATTGACCAGGGGATGCTGGGAAAGAAGCCCAGTATAGCCCGGGAAGCCTGGAAACACTGGTGCAACGACTACGGCTCGCAGGGACAGCACTACGCCCTCGTGGCCAAGGGAGACCGCGACGTTTTCATTACCGGCGGACACAGCTATCTCGAAAGCAAGCCCGTAAACTCTCCCGAAGAAGCCGCCGGAATGTACCTGCTGGTCGAAGAAGCTGGAGGAAAAGTCACGGACTGGGACGGTGAAACAGTCGAGGAGGAAAAAATAGGTATGAAAGATAAGAAAAACCACGATATAATAGCCGCGGCCACACCCAAACTGGCCCGGGAAACCGCTGAAAAAATTATACCAGAGGAACATTGAATGAAACTCGGAATCTCCCTGGGGCCGAAACCGGAAGAAGTTTCCCGCGTGCCGGAAGAGTTTGACTTTGTGGAAATCTCTATAGGAGAGATGGAGATAGCCCCGGAAGAAATAGATACCGGGCAGCTGAAACAGGACCTTGAGGACAGAGATCTCGACCTTGTAGTCCACCTGCCGTTCAGGCAGCCGATAGTCACCAGCGTCGAGGAGTTCAACCAGGCCCAGAAGGACTACCTGGAACGGCTACTGGAGTTCTCCTCAGAGCTCGGTGCGGAAAAGGCGGTGGTCCACGCCAACCTGAGGTACGGCGAGGACAAAGAAGAAATGAGGGAGAGGCTGGAAGAACAGCTGGGAGAAATCAGCGAGCTCGGGCAGGAGCACGGAGTCGAGGTCTGCTTCGAGAACATCCACTTTGAGACCTCGAAAGCCGCCGACATCTGGGAACTGGCAGATATACTTGAAGATCTGGGCCTTTCAATGTGCTTCGACAACGGCCACGCGTTCGCCGAGATCGACCAAGAAGAGATAGCCGAGTTCCTGGAGGAATACACCCATATAATCTCCCACCTCCACATACAGGACACCAGGGAGGGCAAAGACCTCCACATGCCGATCGGCAGCGCAGAGTTCGACTTCTCGATAATTGGAGACACGCTTCCCGGATTCGCGGGAACCGCGTGTCTCGAAATTTTCACCTCAGACAGCGACTACCTCAAACTATCGCGGGAAAAGTTCCGGGAGCACTTCTAGGAGTTTAAAAGACTTCTTTCCTCATCAAGCCTCATGACCGACGACAACTCCGACAACCACATGTCGAAGTACGAGCTGAAGAAGCTGATCAAGCAGCTGGAGGAAATTAGAGGTCGCAACACTGAGCTGGTATCTCTCTACATTCCGGCGGGCTACGACATGTCGAAGATATCCGACTTCGTGACCTCTGAGGCGAGCGAGGCGGAGAACATCAAGTCGAAGCAGACCCGGAAGAACGTCCAGGCGGCACTCGACAAGATTGGAAGAAAGGTCCAAGAGGAGCATGAGACACCGGAGAACGGTGTTGCCTTCTTCTCCGGTAATGTCTCCGAACGGGAGGGACGGCCTGACATCCAGGTCTGGGAGGTCGTGCCGCCACAGCCTATCGAGTCCCGGCACTATCGATGCGACAAGGAGTTCGTGCTCGAGCCGCTGAGGCAGATGATCGTGGACGACCGCGTATACGGTCTGATCGCGGTCGACAAGAATGAAGCGGCGATAGGCTACTTACAGGGAAGTTCCATCAAGACCGAGTACAGGATGACCTCCGAGGTTCCAGGAAAAACGCGCGCGGGAGGTCAGTCGGCGCAGAGGTTCGCAAGACATAGGGAACAGATGCTGAAGAATTTTCTGGACGAGGTCGCAGGAAACGCGAAGAAGGCGTTTTTGAACAAGTCCCGTGAAGGCAAGCTGCTCGGAATTCTGGTAGGAGGACCTGGGTGGGTGAAGGACAAGCTTATGGACGGCTATCTTCACCAGGAACTGAAGGAAAAAGTGGTTGCGAACAAGTCACTGAACTACTCGGGTGAAGAAGCCCTGACAGAGCTCGTCAACAAGTCAGAGGATGCCATACAGGACGCCGCGGTAGTCAAGGAGAAGAATCTTGTCAACAAGTTCTTCAGAAATCTGAAGGAGGAGAACGGCAAGAGCGAGTACGGCGTCGAACAGGTCAAGAAGGCGCTCGACATGGGCGCGGTTGAGACAATACTCATTACAGAAGATGTAAACCTTTTCCAGGCCCACTACAGATGCCCAAACGATCACGAGAAGAACATCCTTGAGGAGAAACCCGAGATTTCCGACTCAGTGGAATGCGACGAGTGCGGCGAGGATATGGACCTGGAGGACATCAGCGACATTGTTGACGTTTTCGGTAAAAAGGCGGGGGAAATGTCTTCGGAACTCGAAATTATTTCTTCAGATCACGAGGAGGGCCAGCGGCTTTCAAATATGGGTGGAGTGGCCGCGATCCTCAGGTACAGGATCAGGTAATGACACAAATTTTATATCCCGGCCTTCTAGAGCTTCTTTCATGGACAAAGAAGAACTGAAGCAGGAAATAAGGTCTGCACTCGAGGAGGGTTACAGTCCCGAAGAAGTCGTTAAGGCCCTGAGACAGAACGGCTACAGCGACGAAGTCATAAAGGAGGCTGTGAGAGAGATAAAAGAAGATATTAAAGACTAGGAAGGGAGAAATTCAAAAACGATTCTGCACAAGCTTAACTATGCCAGACGATTCTCTCTCCCGTATTGACTTTTCGGATACTGAATACACTATCAAACAGTCGCTCGTGAGAAACAAGTACGAGATCTTTGACTCCTCGGAAACACTCATCCTGAAGGCCAAGCAGAAGCTATTCAAGATGAAGGAGGAGTTTCCTTTCACCGACCCCGATGGAAATGTCGTGTTCCGGATAAAGGCCGACAGGAGACTGGATATCGCGGGAAAGTACAGGATAATCGACGAGGAAACGGGAGAAAAAGTGGGCTTGCTGTCAAAAGAGTTCACACTGCTGAAGCATGTCTGGAAGGTCAAGGACCCGGAATTGGACGACGTGCTCGCAACTATCGAGAGCAGGAGCGCAGCCATAGAGTTCCTCAGGACGATGTCAGACCTCTTCTCCCTTCTGCCTCACAGATACAGCATCACCGGACAGGAAGAAGAAAATCTGGGGACTCTACAGGGCAGGTTCTCGCTGAAAGACACCTACGACCTCGAGCTTGAGAAGGAAGACTTTCCCGGGAAAGAAGTGGTGGTTGCATCAGCGGTCACGATAGACGCGCTCGAGGGTAACTGATGGAAATCACGAACCTGTCGGAAAATTCGGAGGACTTTACCGGAAATGTCTGGCTACTGAGCGACCAGGAGAACATTCTTATCGACGCCGGAACCGGCGACTCCTGGAACATGATAAAGGAGCTTGAAAAGGTCGATAAAGTCGTTGTAACGCATTCTCACCACGATCATGTCGACAACCTGCCGAAGATAGTTGACAGGTTCGATCCCGAAGTCTTTGCCTTTGAGCCCGACAACCTTCCTGTGAATGCGGAAAAACTCGATGAAGGCCGCGAGATCGATCTTGGAGGCGTGAGATTCCGCGCGATCCATACTCCAGGCCATAGAAACGACTCCATCTGCCTCTACTCGCCCGCGGAGAAGATACTTTTCACCGGCGACCTAGTGTTCCCTGGAGGCAGTTTCGGCAGGACTGACCTAGCCGAGGGCGACCGTGAAATCCTGATCGAGTCCATAGAGAAAATAGCGGAACTCGACGTAGAAAAGTTCTACCCAGGTCATGATGGATCAGTTAAAGAAGACGCAAATGACTGGATCAATAAGTCGCTGGAAGAGGCGAAGAAACGGGAGCCAAAATACTAGTACTCCGCGGGATCTACCAGCAGGTACCTGTAGAGGTCCTTGGTCTTCCTGTAAACTATCACCGCAAGAACTACCGCGGCCGCCGACACGAGTATGGCGGTCGAGGCAGTATCTATCTGGCCCGCGACGGCCATGAAATCATCTTTCAGGCTCCAGCCGATGAACGCTAGCACAGTATTCCGAGGCATCATCCCTATGAAGCTCCAGACCCCGTAGGTGCGCCAGTCCATCCTGAACAGGCCTGCGGCACCCGAGACAAGTGAAAGAGGTACTATCGGGACTGCCCTGAAAAGCGCAACGTAGTATTTCTCACGGTCGGAATCAAAGTGTTTCTCAAACTGCTGGATCTCCTCCCAGGAAATATCCAGGAACCTGCCGTACCTCTGGATCGCGGGTTTTCCGCCGAAAAACGCTATCGCAAAAACAAAGTATGAACTCACCACAGATGCTATCGAGGCAGGTATAGCGATGAACAGGACTATCTCAACCAGTGCTGCAGCAAGTCCTGTGGATTCAACCAGCAGTGCACCTGCAGCCATCGGTATCACCGGCGAGGGAATCGGCACAACTACTTCCTCGATAACCATCCCCAGCATGACCGCGATCACACCGTGCTGCTGGATCAGCTGGATTATAGGCTCGACCGGTATGTCTAGAACCATAGCTAGAAATAGTTCGAAGGGGATTAAAGGATTATGGAGACACGGGTGCTGAAACGGAGGATAGAAATCGACGAGGAACTCGTAACAGAGAATCCAGAAGAGATTGAGAAACAGCTCAGGGAATACGAGACCGGGAAACGGGAGAAATTTGATCTGTCAGTAGAGTTCCCGGACAGCTTCACGGGAAGGGTGATGAAAGCGATGTCAGAGATTCACTACGGAGAAACCGAAACATACGGGGAGATCGCAGAAAAGCTCGATACCTCTGCTGTCGCGGTCGGCCAGGCGTGCTCCCGGAACCCCGTCCCTGTGATCATTCCCTGCCACCGCATCGTCTCTGAAACAGGCGCGGGCGGCTACCAGTACGGCGACCTCAAGAAGAAGCTACTAGAGCTTGAAGGATAGAGCCGAACTGTCTGGCCCAGTAGACCAGCAAATCCTCGAGGAACTGCCCGAAAGAAACCTCGCCTTCTTTGACACTGTCTATAGATGGCGTCGCATTTATGGTCCGGTTGGGAACCTCTAGGCGTTCGACCTCTATGCTCCTTGTGCTCCGTGAAGGCTTGCCTGAGTAGACAGGATAATCGTAACTGTTGATCTCGTCGAGACACCGGTCAAATTTTTCACGGGAACTGTAACTGCAGGGGGTCATGTCGAGGTAGCCCGAGTAGATGCTCCATTTTACCCCTGGCTCCTCTATCTCGGCGTTGACATCTATCTCCCTGTAAAGTTCGCTTAAAGACCCATTCATCCGGGCTACATAGTTCCTGATCACGAGCTCCGAGTAGGCGTAGCCAAACTTCCTGGTCTCCGGGTCAGTATCCATGGCGTTCCATTCCTTCATGAAATCCTTCTCTTCCTGGTAGTACTCCCAGAGTTCTTCCCTGTCGCCCTGCGGGGGCAGGATGTAGGTCCTGCCATCTTTCCTGTACCTAGTCTCCTCTCCGAACAGTTCCCGGGGTGGCTGGTCGATCTCCTCCGACCGGTAGAGCTTTCGCTTAACAAGGAACTCGACGTACTTTCCAGTACCTTCATCGAAGTAAGTCGTATGCGTGTTGTCCCAGTTGAATTCCCTGTCATTCAGGCCGTGGACGACTTCATGCGCGAGAACCGGCAGGAAGTCCTCCTCGATACTTTCCCGGTCCCTGATCTGTATAGCCCCCGAAACGTACTCTCCAGCGCTCCACTCGTTGACCTTCCTCTCGTAGCTCTCGTCGCTGTGGACTGCGACAGGGAAAAGCGGGAAGTCCTGCACGATGCCGAGAGTGCCGACAGGAACCTCGTATGCTATGCCCGTATTTTCAGGCTCGGCGCCTAAGAACGAGAAATACTCCGTCTCGTAGCCGTCGCCAAACTTCATCCTGACGTTTACAGGTCCCTCCCCACGGAAGACCATCTTCTTGCCGGAGAACGACATATCGAAGCCGAAACCTGTCCTGCCTGAGAGAAGGTCCTCCGCCTTTACAGTGCCTGTAGTCCTCTCTCCCTCGAAGCCCGATAATCTGAGCGGACCCCGCTTGTATAAACCCTCGTGAATCTCCTCTGCATCGGAATCTATGACCGTCCGTATCTCGATCACCCGGTCATCAGATCCATAACTTCTTCTCCCGGGGATTGAAACTTCGCCGCCCGAGACCGTGTAACCATCTATCTCCCCGCGACCGTCCCGGACACCCAAGACCTCTGCATCTTCCGGAAGAAGCCAGGTGAGACCCGGACACGTTCTATCGCAGTCTAGTTCTACCGTCGAGTTCATCGCCACAGAATATTCATCCACGCCAATGCTGTACTGGACCTCGCCCGAGGCAGCGGTAACAAGAAATAGAATGAAAAAGAGGATCACTATCTTGCGCATGAAGCCGGATTTCGGCTGAAGGAATAAAAGCGTAAGTTACCGGAGAAGACTATATGGCGATACTTTCCGATAGCGACATAAAGAAGCTCGTAGAGCAGAAAAACGCTGTCTACGTAAACCAAGGTCCGGAGATGGATGTCGATCTACAGCTCGGGCCTTCATCGCTTGACCTCAGGCTCGGCTACGAGTTCGGGATTCTAAACACGCGGAAGGTTGAGATGATCGACACCAAGAACATGCAGGACTACGATCGATACATTAGAACAGAGGAGCATACCGCGGATGAAGGTGTTGTCATCCACCCTGGAGAGTTCATTCTCGGAGGGACACTTGAAACGTTGAATATTCCAGACGATATCGTCGCCAGGGTCGAGGGCCGGTCCTCATATGGACGGCTGGGAATAATTGTACACGCGACCGCCGGCTACTGCGATCCGGGTTTCGAGGGTGACATCACTCTCGAGATCCAGAATCTCGGGAACGCACCGGTCAAGCTCTACCCTGAAGATCGAGTGTGCCAGGTGGTCTTCGAGACCATGACCCAGGAGGCAGAGACCCCTTATGGTTCGAAGAAGGACAACAAGTACATGGGTCAGACCGGAGCCACCGGATCGAAACTTGATGAGGAAAAGCGATCCTGAAGAAGCGGAAAACTTTTAGATCTCAAGTTCCAACTCTAGGGTATGTCCAATCTTATAGAAGAATACTTCCCGGAACTTTCCGAAATGGGCTGGGAACTTGAAGAAGAAAATGAGGGCTCAGCCCGATACGTTCTCGACCAGGGATACGGTACAGGTATAGTCCTTGACCTGGAGGAAGCAGGCTTCAACCACAGTCACAGTGCCAGGGGAAACAGAGTCTACACTGAGCCGGAAACGGAGGCTGTCGCGGGCGTTACCGATGACCAGGTCCTTCTAAAATTTGAGTATCCTGAGGAGGAAAAGGAAGAAACAGGATATCATCTATTCGATGTAGAGAACGGGATAAATGCGGGTCCAAGATAAAGAAAAAGAAGGAAAAGCGGTAGATTACTAACCGTACTGTCTCTGAAGGAGCTGTAGACCGTTGGCAAGACCTCCCACAAGCAGTAGCAATCCACCAACCAGATAGAGTGCCGCGACGATCATTCCCGCTGAAGACGGAACTGATAAGATCGCTCCTAGCGCATTACCGGCCAGCATGTAGTCAAGTCCTGCACCGGCAATAAACGCCATCACCCCGGCGGTAATCTCTGTCCATCTGATGTCAGGCAGACTACTGTAGTTCCAAACCGCTGCCAGGATAGCTACTGCGAGGGAAACTGTTAATCCAACGTTCAGCTCTAGACCTAGAAAGGCCATTCCTTCACCCCCCATAACACCGTTATGTTACCTGAGTTAAAAAAAGTTAATTGTCAGGCCCCTATGACTAATAAACCAGTTAAAAACCGTTTCAAGATCCTGAAACGTCCTTTTAGAGCCCTTGATACTATATGACCCTGCCCGGAGAAATTTCAATATAGCTCAATCTAATCCACGGACACCCGAGTCCGCAGTTTCTACTTCTTTCGCTCTATGCAGGTCCTGTGGCAGACGCCCTCGTCTGACTCAAAGAAGGACTGATCACTGTGAACACTGTTGCCACACACAAGACAGAAGCCGATCTGGCGTTGAAGCTCTGGCATCTAACCCCCTACCCCCACTTAACATTTGTTATCTTCCCTAATATAAACTACCCTGTACTCTTATCCACACAAAACCGCTCCAGAACAGGAAATTGTATTACAAACACACCCTATCTGGACAAAAAAGGCGTTTCTGTATTACAGAATCCGTGCCTGTTTAAATCTAGCGTCCCAACACAGCTGTATGAAACCAGCCGACTGTCACTGCCACCTCGACTTCGAGCAGTTCGACCATGACCGGGAAGATGTTATAGAACGCTGCCAGGAACGACTGGAATTCACTGTCAACGCAGGAAGCAACATCGAACACAATAGAGCGGCGCTAGATCTCCAGGAAAACTATCCCGGAACCATGGTCGCTAACCTCGGGCTCCACCCTGTCTACACCGAAAGCTTCGACGAGCTTGAAGAGGTGAAGCAACAGATCCGGGAAGAACTGCCCGCGGCGATAGGAGAGATCGGACTGGACCACCATCACGTCACTGCGAGCAGAGAAAAAGAAAGGCAGGAGGAGGTCTTCCGGTCACTGCTTGAACTCGCAGAAGGGCAGAACCTTCCTGTTGTAGTCCATTCAAGGGACGCGGAAAGAGAGGTTGTCGACATCCTGAAAGAGCACGATCTTCCCGGGGTGATGCTCCACTGTTTCAACGGAACAGTTTCGCTCGCAAAGGAAGCTGTCGAGAACGGTATGATAATTGGAGTGACAACCCAGGTAATTTACTCTGATCGTGTAGAGGAACTCGCAAGGGAAATCCCTCTCGAGAACATCCTTCTCGAAACCGATTCACCATATCTATTCGGCGATAGGAACGAGCCGGTAAACGTCGAGAAAAGTGCGAAGAGGATAGCCGAACTCAAGGACAGGGAAAGGGAAAAGGTTGTCGAGATCACTACCCGCAACGCGAGAGACTTTTTCAACAAGTGATTATCCCTTTATATCTTCAGATGCAGAACCTTGGTATGGTACTGGAAAAGTTCAAGGATCGGGTGAGTGGCGAGCCAAGGATCGCCGTCTTCGTCGACGGACCAAACATTATCAGGAAGGAGTTTGACCTCGATCTGGATCTCCTCCGTGAAAAGATAGGCGAGATGGGAACCATAAAGGTCGGCAAGGTTTTTCTCAACCAGTACGCCTCGGAGAAGCTGATCGAGGCCATCGTCTCGCAGGGCTTTGAACCCGCGCTCGGACTTGGCAGAGAGAAAGACAAGGAAAGCGATGTGGATGTCTACATGGCTGTCAACGCGATGGAGGCCGTCTTCAACGATTCGATCGATATCATTGTACTCGTTTCCCGGGACACGGATTTTTTACCAGTTATACAGAAGGCGAAGGAGCACGGCAAGGAGACCGTTATAATTGGAATGGAACCCGGATTCTCGACCGCCCTGAAGAACGCGGCCGACCAGGTAATAGAGCTCGAGTGAGATAGAATGGCTCCAGTAAGACCTGACCCCATGGGTGCGCTCGACCTTCTATCCGCCGCTTTGCTCTGGTTCACCCTTTCTCCCCTGCCTGTTGCGGTGGCACAGTTTCACGCTGGCTTCCTCTTTTTCAAGGGCGGAGGAAGCATGATAAATTCAGTTCCCCTGCCTGTTCCAGTATATGTGCTGGGAGGGGCGGCGGATATATTATCCGCCGCCATCCTCTTCACCGGCAGCCCCCCCGTGCTTGTGGGCTACAAGAACTGGATAGCGGGCATGCTGTTCCTCAAGGGTATCTGGACTTTCCTCGGATTCATGCAGGACTGAGCCCCAACACAGTGATTACTCGATCTCTTTCAAGAGCAGCTATCAAACCTGGATGCTGCCAACACCGAGTTCGTTCCATATCGTCCTTTCCTCGCGGATATCTTCAATGGCGATATAGCTGGTTTCTTCCATTGCACGCAGAAATTACCGTCGCTCCATTTATAAAGAAGCGGAGAATGTTCCGGTAGTTCCGGAAACTCAGTCAGAGTAGTTCCGGATAAGCTCCTCGACTATGCGTTTCTTGAGAGCGCCAGCATCGGTTTCAGTGTCTATTTCCTGCTTGAGTTTCTCGAGCTCCTCAATTTTCTCTTCCGCTGGTAGCTCTTCAAAGTCTTCCGGTAGCTCGGATTCTATGTTCATAGTCCTGTTTAGAAATGAAATCTTTTATCTGCGGCCGCCGTGCCTGTTCCGGGTCCCGCCACCCAGGCTACTGTTTATTCTCTTCAGTAGCTCTATGATCTGCTCATTCTGTGACTTCAGCTCATCGATGTCCTCCCTGCTGGCGGTAGAGCTTCCTCCACGAGGATTCATGCCCGCGTTCTCCATTTCTCTCTCTGTCTGCGGACTTAGCTGTGGCTCCGAGCTTCCTTCCCGCGGTCTCCCTGTCTGGGGATTTGGAGATTCCTGTGGAGCTTTTCCCCGGGACTGGTTCCCCTGGCTGTTCTGCTGTCTCCTCGAATTCTGCTGGCCTGGCTGACCTCCACGTCCCTGATTTGGCTGGTTCTGTCTCGGAGGTTGTGGTTCATTTGCACCAGAGTCTGTCGCGGGAGCTGGATCATCGGAGAGACCCTGTCCCACGGGATCGATACCTCCCTGGTTCTGGCCCTGCTGGTTCTGGCCGGGACTTCCAAAACCTGTATCTCTGCTGTTATCAATATCATTCATTCCTCCTGGGCTATTTCCAGGGCCCTGACCCTGTGATCCTCCTTCAAAGGAGCTTTCGAAATCGTTGCCGCCGAAATCTGAGCCTCTCGATCGAGAACTGCTGTTAGAGGAACCAGAAGACGAATTAGATGAAAATGAATCCTTGATACTGTCCAGGAAACCCATAAGAGGATTTGTGGCGGAGCTGTTGATTAAAGTTTCGATTCACCGATTTTAAGTAGGAGTGGAACAAATCTATGGGCGTGAGCCACGGAGACGAACCCGGGAAAACCTGCCATTTTGGACACGTCGTTATGCCCGTGAAGGGGGAGATAGACCATGAACTCAAGAAGAGGGTTCAAAGTGGGGAGATAGGAAATCTCGACCAGCTAAGGAACGCTGGTAACAGTATTGGCGATCTCTGCGGCAATCCCTACAAGACGGTCAAGGTGATTTCCGGGAGCCAGGGCGCTCCAAGAGCCGCGGCCTTCCAGGCGGTTGACAAGCTTGACGACGACCTGGATTATACGGCGAAAAAACTGAGCGAGAGCATCTTTGTGTCACCCCAGAGCCAGCTCCACAGCGAGTACATGCAGAGGAAGAACCAGGCGGAGCAGAACGTCAGGGACACGATGAGGAATATCTCGAACCTGATCCAGCAGAAGCACATGCTTGAACACGATATCCGAAAACTGAGGACGCGGGCGGAAAACATGCGTTCCGGAGACGAGAATATTCTGAAAGGTGACTTCATAGAGCTCGTGGACGGCGCGGGAGCTGCCGGAGGACAGGGCGGTGACGAGGCCTCGCTAAAGTTCTACCGTGACAACAACATATATCCCTCAATTGTCGCGGACTTCCAGGAGATGAGTTCGCTCGAAGATCTTGAGGAGGGCGAGAAGCTAGGAGAGCTGCCGAACAACGAGAAGGCCATTCTGCGGAAAAAATGGGCGATGTACGAGAAGTGGAAGGACCTCTACGGAAGCGAGATCCAGAGAAAGTTGAAGGAGCTAAAGCAGCAGCTGAAGAGTATTGAACGCTCGATTGATGAGACTGAGGAATGGCTTGAACCTTACGTCAGGGACGTGAAGATGATAAACGAGAAGAGTCGTGATGAGCTCAAGGCCGAGTTCAGCCATTATTTCGATTTCCGGGGCACCTCGACCCAGTTCAGGACGATGGAGTTCGTGGCCTATCGACCGATGGTAAATGGGGGGAGAATGCTTGAAGTTGTGGAGGACGGGTCGAACGCCACCCACTACCGTATGATATACATACACGTCACCCATATCAACCTCGCGGGATTTGAACAGCCGCAGACACCGGCCCAGGGGCCTTCAGTTGCGATAATCAAGTGGCATCCCGTGGTGATATGTCGCCACGTGTTCGAGAAATTCTTCCAGAAAAGGGTCGAAGAACACGCCAACCAGTTCGAGCAGGTCCTGAAAGACTACCACGGCGAGCTACAGACAGAGAGAGGTAGCAAGATACAGGAAGCCAGGAGCGATAAGGGCTTCAAGGTGAGAGAGGTCAGGGAGAAGATCAAGGAGGAGTTGGACAGGGAAATCCCTGTAGAGTTTTCATCCACGTTGAGAAGGGTTGAAGACGGTATAGACACCCCAAATACCATCGAGAAGCGGTACGGGGAAGGAGTGCTGGAGGCGCTTGAAACGGTGCTTGAGATAGAACTCGGAGAGGAGGATGAAGATGCGGACGAGGAGATGTACCGGGGAATACAGAAAGAGCTCAGGGAATTTACAGGCCTTGTAGACGAGTTCAAGATCCCTGCCAGCGCCGATCCCGTGGGAGACTTTCAAAACCATTTCAAGTTCGACTTTTACTACGACTTCAAGGTCGACCTCGGCCTGTTCGTCATGAATTGAGGGGTCATGGCTTTCTTACTTGATACCCTGAGGAAGAATCTCGGTTCCGGGAATGAGGAAGGTTTTGGCGACCTGAACTACATCATCGGTAACACTTCCGGACTCGACATCGGACAGGTTCCTTCGCCACTCGACCAGCGTATCGGCAGGATGGCACAGATCGGAGGTGGAGTGATGGAGGTACAGATCACCAACCCCGCAACCTTCCAGATCGATAGGCCTGAGTTAATGAACGTTATCAACCAGATCGGTTTCGACACTATCACTTTACACGGCGACCCCAACATCGGCTTTACAGGAGCATACGCGACTCGGGGCCAGGGAATAACAGGGTACAACATCGTCCACCGGTACTTCAAGCGCTACCTCGAGCAGATGGCCTCGTTCCGGTGGGAGGCCAGCAAACAGAAAGAGGACTTCTTCGACGTCGGTTACGTCAACATGCACGCCTCCAACGAGATGATACCGGCCCGGGAAGAAAGACTAGCATCCGACGTCTCCGTCGATCCATTCGGCTTCCAGATCACGAACATCAACGGCGGGAAGGAAATCAATATCTACGAGAACGAAGAGTTCCTGGAGAACCTGTTCGACTACTTCTTCCTGGAGATGGTTGAACAGCCCTGGAGGCAGTACGAACAGATATTTTCGGATGAATCAGAAGATTTCCGGGAGAAATGGAACGAGGTGAAAGCTGAGGAGGTGGATGACTACTTCTTCAGCAGGAAAATGGATATATCTTTCAAGGACAAGATTTCCCTCTTCCAGACCGCCTCAAGCATCGATCAGGGCGCGGAGGAAGACTTTCTCCAGAGCCTAGATCAATACGAGCTTGAACAGCCCATAGAAATCGCCGCAAGAAGAACGACTCAGGAAGATGAGCTGGGAGAGGAAGTGGTGAGAAAGGTGTCGACTCTTGAGGAAATATCCAATGTATTCAGGGCTGAGGCAAGGAGAATTTTCAGCAACACAGCGCGTCTTTCCCGGGATCTTTTCGACCTGAAGAATGGTAATGTGCAACCAGAACTTGAGAGAGGTATCAGAGCAACCGGCATCAATGTACCCGAGAATTCCCTGGATAACGCCGTGGAGGAGCTGATAGAGGACCTCTGGGGGACAGGTACACAGGCCGCTCTTTCCGCCCAGGGAAAGCTCCAGTCCGTATCAAGAAACCTTGACATACAGAACACCAGGATATACGAGGAGGCCCAGGACCGCCCGGATGTAATAGAAGAAGCCAAAAAAGCCTTTTCCAACCCTGAGAACAACCAGATAATAAAGAACCTAACCCAGGGCCGTGTCCGTGACGACTTCAACAAGGAGTCATCGCTGTTCTTCCACATCCTCCCTGCCTGGATGCAGGCTGCCGACTACTCCTCTGATGAAGGCAATCACCCAGGTTGGGAAGTACCCAAGTTCATCTGGGAGAACACGCTTAGACAGAGCGTTGAGGAGAGCAACGTGGTTGATGGCGACGACCCTTACTTCGACAGCTGGGAGCAGTTCGAAGCCTTCCTGGATGAGAGACGTGAGAACGAGCTGGACGTTATCGCTGCGGTCGGAATATGCTACATTTGGGGTCACTGGACCCAGAAAAAGGACCGGTTTAACAACGAGCCATTCGAACTTACGGTCACCGGCTTTGAAGGATACGAGAAGCCCGAGCTGAAGGAGGGAGATGAGGGAAGTTACACCTGGATCGAGTGGATGAACAAGTTCGGGCTGAGGCTGAACATCGAGGCGATGTTTGGAAGCCCCGGTGAGTTAAGAAGAGTGTGGCGGCCGAAGGATATCGCGATAGCATGCCACGCAATCAACCGTCAGGCCCGCAAAGACCTGGGAGAAGACTACGATAATAACCTTGTCAAGTTCACGATCGACATGGAGCACACCGCCTCCTACGGCGTAGATCCGTGGAATGAGATGCAGAAGCTGATCGACAACGAGAAGAAGCTTGCGGAAGACTATCCTGATCTCGGCATCAATCCCGAGAAGCCGCTGGCGAAGATAGTGAAGACCTATCACCTTACGAAGCCGGGGTGGGAGCAACAGCAGGGCCACAGGCACGGACCCTTTACGCGGGGAGACGAGACGCTCTACTACTGGCTCTACCACATGGTGAAGAACGGTTTTGCCCGCAATCCTGACGACGAGGCCCGTATAATCTTCGAGGTCGGCGGGGAATATAGGGAGGAAATGTACGTCACTCGGGTGGCTATGGACATGATAGAGCTCGGAATAGAACCCGAGGAGTTGAACGTCAACAAGATCCCTGTCGACGGCAACTTCGAGACAGTGGAGCAGGAACTCATGGCCCGTTTCTTCGGGATGGACAAGGGAAGCTTCAACCGGGAGTGGGCGAAGATCGAGGAGCACGCGTTCGACCCGCTCGACGGTTTACTCCAGGCAAGAAGCTTCGATGATACGTTCTCCAGCCAGGGCGCTATCGAGCAGGGCCAGGCCCGGCCACAGCAGTGGAAGGAAGAGGAGTACCAGTAAATTATCGATCCAGGTTCTCCACAGCATCCCGCTGGCGGAGAAAAACATCGGCGGTCTGGGCGAAGAAGTTACGTTTACAGGGCTGCTCTCTCTTTCCTATATAGGTGTCAAATGCGAAGGTGCGATAAGTGTTATCATCTCCATACATTCCAAATGCTTTTCTGGCTGTCAAATCACATTTCCAGCCGTGGTAGTCCGAGGTAAATCCGTGCACAGTATCACCTCCATCTGCGACATCAAGGGCCGAATCCACATCATCCGCGGTGGTGTCAAGTTCCCTGTAGGGTTCCTGGACATCGACACCTAATTCTTCAAGATTTTCTATCTCTGAACTATCAACTGCTTCCTGCTCTTCTTCCGGAACAACGAGTACATCAGGAACATCATTTCCAAAATCCCAGTTATGGGTGATATCATACTGCGCGCCCATGAACCTGATCCTGCTCTCGTAGTCGTTTGGCGCACCGTACACGAATCCGACATCGCAGCCTCCATGCTCAAGAGTATCTTCGTAACTCTCTCTATCACTAATAAAAGGTATACGAACCATCGCATCTCCCATCTGATCGAGACTATGAACAGGGCCCAGTTTATTTTCTACCATAAAGTAACAACTACACTGTAAGGTTTATAAATTTATGAACCAAGGATTCATTGTGGTTCTACATGAGCGGCGCCGATAAAGTCAAGGAGATGAGAGAAAAATCCAAGGAGCGCAGAATAGAGGCCGCGGAAGAATTTGCGGACAAACTGGTCGATAAACTCGGCGACAAGGTCAAATGCGTCGCCGTATGGGGCTCCGTTCCACAGGCAGAGCACGGATACGACTCCGATATCGACACGCTCGTTATTCTGGACGATACTAAACTACAGCAGGACGTTCCCAAGGATGCTCGCGACAAGATAAGAAGGAAGGTTACGGACCTCGCGAAAGAAACAGATGACAGGATCACGATCCAGTACTTCCCGTTCCTGACTGAATTCTGGGACTCGCTGAGAAAGGGCGAGCCGCTCGCGATCGAGGCCGTGAGAAACGGCGAACCAGTCTACGACGTGGGAATCTTCATGCCTGCAAAGCGTCTGCTCGAGCGGGGCAAGATTTCTGCGACTCGAGAAAGCGTCAAGAAAAGACTCAAACTAGCCGCCGCGGGCTACAAGAAGGCAGAGAAGAACTTCAAATCCTCGATCCCTCACAAGCTCGAGCAGGTTATGGCTAACGCAGGACAGGCACCTATAATGCTTGTAGGAAAACAGCCGCCCGCAAAGGAAAAGGTGCCTGAGACGCTTGAGGAAATGTTTGTAGAAAAAGAGATGCTAGAGCCGGAATACATCGAGATCGCGCAGGAGCTCTACGATTTCGGCGACCAGGGTGAGAAGAACCCTGAGGAGACCACAGGACAGCAGATCGAGGAACACCTCGAGAAGGCGGACGATTTTGTCCGCAGAATGCACAAGCTTGTCTCCCAGCTCGGTGCAAGAAAGAAGGTCAAAGACATAATTGACGACTACAAGAGGTTCCTCAAGGCGAACGTCGCCGCTTTAAAATCGAAGGGTGTTGAACCTCCGGAGGACAAGGAGGACCTACCCGAGGTAGTTGAAGAGAATCTGGATGTTGGCGAATCCCACATCGAAATGTTCGAACGCTGGGAGGATGTGATCGAGAAGGTGAAGAGCAAGGAGTTACAGGATGTCAACGAGAAGGAGCTTTACGAGCTCAAGAACGATACCAGGGACTTCGTCTCGAGAGTTGGTAAGGACCTCCAGGAGATGAAAGAGCAGGAGGCCGAAAGTATGGCACCTGATATGGACACCTCATCGATCGCAAAGGCCGCCGACACGGATGAAATGATCCCCAACCTCGAAGAGAAGGCCGAAAAGGAAGTAGAGGCCGAAGAAGAGACCGAGGAAGAGGACAAAGATTAGCTTTAAGATTTACTGCTATAGGAGCTCCTTTCCAGCCATTCACTAACTTTTCGGAATGACTCGTAGTGATCAAAAACCATATCTCTGACCTGCTCTCCTCTCTCCGTCATTTCGTAGTCTCCCTTCCCATTCTCTATCAGACCAGCCGATTTCATCGAATAGTCGCCGGATGAAATCCAGTTGCCAATATTGGAGGGAGTTACATCAAGAATATCGCCCAAGCTCTCATATGAGACACAATCACTGTTCATTGTATCCATAAGTAGGAAGGTTCTCAACGGTTTACTATGGTTATCTCTACTCGCTTCTTTATCCTGTAGCGTCAAGACTTTGAAGTATTCTCCGACTTCTTCGTAAGATACTTCGCCGGCGAAAGGATTCTCTTCAGGTTCGCCTATCGATTCCACAACCCCTTCATCTCTGAGATGATTCTCTACCGATTCACTTACTTCCTCGCCACCTCCTACCTCCTTAGCAGCTCTTTCAGGAAGATTTCCGTATATCTCTTTCTCAAGCAGAGAAAAGTAGTCATATCTGTCCTCTGCAAAGCTATCTATACCTTCAAAAAGCGCCTCGGTATAAGGTGTATCACGGTTGAAAGGATCCACAAGTCGTACATCTTTCCACTCATCCGCCCAAGCCTCAATAGTGGGTGCCCGTGTACCTTCACTCATCTCTAGTTCTTCAATTATCGTTTCTGGATCAGCTCCACCTAGCCAAAGCTGAAGAGCTTTAAGTTTGCTGTATCCTCCATTTGCGTTTCTAACGCTTCTGTAGATATCGGAAACGGTATTGATATGCCCATCCTCCAAAATATTTTCAGCATCCAAGCCAACCATGAGTTCTTACTCGGTAGTAACATTTTTATATCAACCCGGATAGGATAGTCAGCTTGCTATTTACCCGGGAAAAAGATATTCGTGGATGTGTGAGTGCTCCAGCTTCCAGACTGTATCCTCTAATCTGTTCTCCGGAATGAACTCCGGATGGCCTTCCCATGAACCACTTTTCTCGCCGCCAGTTACATTTGCCTCGAAGAAGAACTCGATGTTACCATATCTTTCCCCTACACGGACATCGAGAAGGTCTCCAATCTCTGCCTCAAAGCCTGTCTCTTCTTTCAGTTCCCGTTTCGCAGTCTCTCTCAGATCTTCTCCCTGATCGACAAGTCCGCCGGGAAGCTCATAGTTCTCGCCGTTGTGTAGCGCGAGTATATCATCGTTCTGCCCGTGCGCGAGGACCGCTACAGAAACAGGTGGCCAGAAAACTTTTCCAACTACTTTCGCAGCAAATCCTTCAACGTATTTCTTCAGGAACTTTCTCAGGATTCTTCCCATGTATAAAGTTCTTGATCCCCAGTTTAAATCTATCTCTCGTCCTGCATTTCCTTGACCTTCTTTATCTGAGAGCAACTTCGGGTTTCGTTAACACGCCTTTTAAACGGAACC
>CAYQYU010000009.1:0-43456 GCA_964421955.1 uncultured archaeon
TTTTATCTGCATGCCACTGGACAAAGGCGTTAATCTTGACTTGACATAGATTTGACCTTCTTCATCCGGAAAGTTTCTTCCCTCTCCGATTCTTCAAGTGACTGTGATATAATGTCAAGCGCCTCTTTCATCTCCGGAATGACCTTGTGTTCCAGCGCGTTCACCCTGCGTTTTGTTTTCTCAATCTCGTTGAGAAGCTTCAGGAGCTTTGTCTGGGTCTCCGCGGCATCAATTACTGATTCAAGCAGCTCTTCGTACTTGTCGGCGGCGGAATCAATCCTTGACGTGGAAGAGGTGATTCCGTATTCCCGGTCGAGAATGTGGGTCTGGATCTGCTTCTCAGGCTCGATTTCAGGAACTACCACTCCCATAATGTTCTGGGTCTCGCTGGTGATCTCCGGCTCTTCAGCGACGGCGAGAGAATTCGCACGGATAGTGTCTCCACCATCGTAGATCTTCGCAAGAAGCAGCTTCAGACGGGCCTCGGAGTAGACATCTTTCAGTCTCTCGTCCATCTCTTTCGCCTCATCGACAATCTCCATGAACTCATGGATCAGGCCGTCCCGTTTCTTCTCCAGGATATCGTGACCGTTCTCGGCTAGATCGATCCTTTCTTTCAGCCGGAGTTCCTCGCTCCTTGTGGGTTTAACGTCCTGCGTCATCTTTCATCACCTCTACCTTACTCCTCACCAGTCTCCAGGTACTTCTGTCTTAGCTCAGGGTCGATCCTGATTAGTTCGTCCTCGGGCAGGATCGAAAGTAGTTCCCAGGCGATGGAAAGTGAGTCCTCTATCGACCGGTTCTTCCTGTAGCCCTGCTGGATGAACTCCTGCTCGAACTGCCGAGTGAACTCGAGCACCTTCTCATCCTTGTCACTGAGCGCGTCCTCACCGACAATCGCGACAAGGTCACGGAGAGATTCTCCTTCAGCGTAAAGCGCGTAGAGCTGGTCAGACACGTCGGGGTGATCCTCTCTTGTGAATCCTTCGCCGATTCCGTTGTCCATCAGGCGGGACAGGGAAGGCAATGGGTTGATCGGGGGTTGCATTCCCCGGTTCATCAGGTCCCGGTCAAGGGTGATCTGGCCCTCGGTAATGTATCCGGTCAGGTCAGGAATCGGGTGTGTAATGTCGTCGTTAGGCATCGTCAGGATCGGGATCTGTGTGACTGATCCTTCACGGCCCTCGATAATTCCTGCACGCTCGAAGATATTCGCGAGGTCAGTGTACATGTATCCAGGGTATCCACGTCTTCCCGGAACCTCCTCTCTTGCGGCTGATACCTCTCTAAGAGCGTTCGAGTAGTTTGTCATGTCTGTCAGGATAACCAGTACCTCGTACCCTTCATCATAAGCCAGGTACTCCGCAGTTGTCAGCGCGAGACGTGGGGTAATAATTCGTTCAGGCGCCGGATCGCTTGCCTTGTTCAGGAACACGACTGAGCGTTCGAGCGCTCCTGTCTCGCGGAACTCCTCGATGAACTCCTGGGATTCTTCCTCGGTAATTCCCATGCCTGCGAAGACTACAGCGAACTCCTCGTCCTCTCCCTGAACATCTGCCTGGCGGGCGATCTGCATCGCCAGCTCGTTGTGCGGCAGTCCGGCACCGGAGAAGATCGGTAGCTTCTGTCCCCGCACTAGAGTGTTCATGACGTCGATAGTGGAAACTCCGGTCTGGATGAAGTCCTCCGGCAGCTCACGGGAACTCGGGTTGATCGCCTCACCAACGATATCCCTCTCTTCCTCCGGAATGATTTCAGGACCCGAGTCGATCGGGTCGCCGGTTCCGTCAAGGATTCTGCCGAGCAGATCCTCTGTCACCGGCATCTTGACGTTCTGGTCGAGGAAGCGTACCCGGGCGTCCTGCCCGATTCCCTGTGTCTCTTCATACACCTGGACGACTACAACGTCCTTCGAGGTCTCGAGGACCTCTCCTTTCTTAACTTCTCCCGAGGGTGTTTCAATCTCTACGATGTCTCCGTAAGCAATTTCTTCGGTTTTTTCTACAAATACTAGTGGTCCTTTGACCTGGTTTATCGTCTGGTACTCTTGTTGTGTCATAGTATCAGTTTACACCTTCCAAGTAGGGTCCATTCCTGAGTTGTTCAAACGCTTCTATCGCTCTCAGTTTTGCCATTACATCATAGATATGACCGTTTCCCAGCGCCACCTCTGTTGATATCCTGCTTGCCTGTACTGCGGCAGCCTCCATATCAAAAGCGGAACTCAGGTAGCGTTCAGCCGTCTGCTCAAGTTCCTCTTTGGCTTCCGTGTAAACCGGGGTTCCCCGGTCGTGCCTGTTTGCTGCCTGGTAGAATTCAAGTGCACGCTGTGCAACGTCCTGGATGCCTTCACTCCTAAACTCGTCGCAGAGAGTTTCGATTACATCAATTTTCTGCTTGGCCTCCTCCATATCGCCGATCACAGTATCAGTCACTATCTCTCCTGCCTGCCTCTCGGCTTTTTGTTCATCTAGACCCGCCTTTTCAACGAGGTAATCAACTAGTCGGTCTTCTAGCTCGCGTTCTTGTTCCCAGGCAGCCCTACTGTAGCCGAATTCCTGTCTTGCATTCAAAGTCTGTTCTACTGTCTCCTTTAGTCCGGCTGTTTCGACACTCATTCCTCAACCACCTCTTCAAGCTCTTGCTGCATCTGGTCCCGGATCTCCTGTTCGACCTGCTCGTAATCCTCTGTAAACTTGAGCTCGGAGATGCGGTTGCGGGAGTCTACAGAGATAATTTCCTCGACAAGTGCGCCTTCATCAAGCGCCTCGCGGGCTTCCTCACCCCAGTCCAGGATCAGGTCGAGGATCGTGTATGTCTTCACCGGCGAGCAGTACTGGTCGATGTCGTGGAAAGCGTTCTGCTGGAGAAAGAACTGCTTGACCATCGTCGCGATCTCCAGAGTCAGTCTTTCCCGGTCAGGAAGTGCGTCCTTTCCGACCAGCTGGACCGTCTCCTGGAGATCGGAGTCCTTCTGTAGCAGGTCCTTCATCTCCTGGATGCGTTCACTCCACTCGCCTTCAACCTGTTCCTCGAAGTGGTCGGCAAGCATGTCCCCGTAGCCGGAGTAGGAGTCATCCCAGTTGATCGCGGGAAAGTGTCTCTTCTCCGCGAGGTCCTTGTCAAGCGCCCAGAAGTTTTTCACAACACGGAGAGTGTTCTGGGTTACCGGCTCCGAGAAGTCTCCTCCCGGGGGACTGACTGCTCCAATGATGGAGACGCTTCCGGGATCATCAGTTCCAAGAGGTTCGACTCTTCCCGCTCTCTCGTAGAACTCCGCGAGCTTTGATGCCAGGTAAGCAGGATAACCTCTCTCTCCCGGCATCTCTTCCAGCCGGGCGGAAATCTCTCGCATCGCCTCAGCCCACCGGGAAGTCGAGTCTGCCATTAGCGCGACGTCGAGTCCCATGTCGCGGAAGTACTCCGCGATGGTGATGCCTGTGTAGATCGATGCTTCACGGGCTGCGACAGGCATGTTTGACGTGTTCGCAATTAATACTGTTCTGTTAATGATCTTGTCTCCAGTTTGAGGGTCTTCTAGCTCCGGGAACTCTTCGAGTACCTCGGTCATCTCGTTTCCACGTTCCCCGCATCCGATGTAGACGATGATGTCCGCATCGGAAAACTTTGCGAGCGACTGCTGCGTAACCGTCTTTCCTGTCCCGAATCCTCCGGGAACTGCCGCGGTTCCTCCTTTCGCGATCGGGAACAGACCGTCGAGGACCCGCTGTCCTGTTACCAGAGGCACTTCAGGCCGCAGGTCTTCTTCCGCAGGTCTTTCCTGCCTGATCGGCCATTCCTGTCTCATCGAGACTCCCTGGTCTGCTACCCGGGCGACAGTCTCTTCAACACTGTACTCTCCTTCATGGATTTCTTCAACCGTTCCTCCATCGTAGTGAGGTGGCAGCATTACTTTGTGCGTTCCGTATGAGACATCTACCTCTCCCAGGACATCGCCAGGTTCAACCTCTTCTCCTTCACCCACCTGGGGCGAGAAGTAGTAGGCGGTGTCCGGATCGATTCCTGGAGCGTCTTCCCCTCTCTCGATGAAGTCCCCGGTTTTCTCCTGGAGAATTTCGAGCGGTCGCTGCAGTCCGTCGTAGATCGATCCGAGTAGTCCCGGTCCAAGTTCTACGGATAGCGGTTGCTCGGTGTTCTCCACCGGTTCACCTGGCTTCACACCAGTTGTATCCTCGTAGACCTGTATGTATGCTTTTTCTCCTTCGATCTGGATGACCTCTCCCATCAGTCCTTCGTCGCCCACGTGGACAACGTCGTTCATCTGGGGGTCCATACCGGTCGCCACAACGACCGGCCCTGTTACCTTGTAGATTTCGCCGTCAGCATTCTGCTGAACTGTAGATTGTTCTGCCATTTTATTTTGTCACCTTGACTAGTATGATGTTAGGTTATATCTGCGCCAATTACCTTCCTGATTTTCTCGTTGATCTGTCCTGTTGTACCGGTCTCCGATAGTGGAACCACGACAGGATCGACCGATTCCTCGACCATCTTCTTGATCCTCTCCGGGAGTTCTTCCAGATCTTCTTGCTCCGCAATCACGATTCCGAGGTCGTCCCGTTCAACCAGTTCCTGGATCTTCTCCCGGTAGTTTTCGGTGTTGAATATCTTCCTGACTCCTGCAAGTTTGAACCCCGTTGTGAAATCGCTGTCACCAATTACTGCGATTTTCTTCCTGGATTCATGGTCGACCATTTTACTTGAAAACCTCCGGTTTTCTGCTATTCCGAAAATCTGTGATTTTCATCATGCCACCACCAGGTTTCTCCTGATTGTTTCCCTGTTTTGGATTCCTGTCTGCTTTGCCCTGATCAACATCCTGAGGTTCTTGACCTCGATTATCTTTGCAACGATGTATCCAAGTATCGATGTTACTCCAAGAGGTTCGGTGTGGAGCATCTTCAGCGCGTCCTTTAGACGCTGTGCCTCGAGTTCATGTTCAATATCCTCCAGCCTTTCGGCCTGGATGCCTCTATTTTCTCTGACGGTTCCAAGCGCTTCATCGATATCTCTCGATTCAAGCACTTTTTCGACAAGCGAGGATCCGTTCTTCGCGAGAAGGTAAGGCTCGATCTCGTCGCGCGAGAACCCGTACTTCTTCAGTCTCAGTGCTGTCCTCAAGTTCTCGTACTCCAGTTCTTCCCTTATGAACCTGCGGAACTGCGAGCTTCCAACCTCTGAGGCGAGCAGTTCAAGTTCCTCAAAGTAGGCCTTGTCCAGTGCTCTTTCTATCTCCGACAGTTTTTCCTTTCCTTCTAGATGGCCTCGGTAGTCTACCTCCGATCCCGGGAACTTTATCGATGCCAGTACCTCCTCAAAGTCTTTTTCCGCAAGTTCCTGGAGCGTTTCCGGATTGTACCTTCCAACGGGGATCATCAGGTCCTCGATATCTATATCTTCTCCTCCCCGCTTCCACCTCAGAAGTCTTTTCAGGCTCTGTATATCGTATCTTCTCAGGTAGGCGTCCATCACTTCCTGGAGGTTGTCTGGAGATGTCTCTCTCAGGTGTGAGAGCGTCCGGGAAAGATTGCGGTTGAGCGCGAGTTCCACTAGCTCTACCCCGTCGTACCGCGCCCCGAGTTCGTTGATATCGTCGCGGTAGTCTCCTTCCTCGAGGTTTCTTGCGATCTCGTTCGGCTGCATCTTCAGCAGCGACTCGTAGTCGCCTGAGTCGAGGAGTTTGGCCCGTTTCGCGCTGACACGGGCGTACATGTAGGGGTAGCCCATCTTGATCACTCGAAAAGTATCTCCGCAATCTGTTTGCGATAACGTTCCCTGTAGTTTTCCACGATTTTGTCAAAGCTGAAGTTCTGTCTCCGTTCGCCGTCCTCCGATACCAGAATTACTCCCTCAACCTCTGATTCCTTGAAGTCAAGTCCCTGGTTCTCGACAGCATCTCCGAATTCGCCAGACGCCTTTACAGTCCCGACTTCGAAGCCGGCCCGGTCGAGACAGCTCTCGATGAATTCTTCTCTTTCGTCCTCTCCAATTTTCTGGAGCCGGTTGCGGAAATTTTCAAATGCCTCGTCAAGCTTCTCCTGTTTCCTGTTCAGCCGGATCTGGCGAGCCTCCATCCTTGCATTCGAAAGTTCCTTCTTCCGGGTGGATTCTTTCTCCTCTTCGATCTCTCTTTCAGCGCTCTCCATAATCTGCTCTGCCTCCTTTTCGGCCTCGGAGATTATTCGATCTGCCTCTTCCTCTGCTTCTTCTACAATCTCGTTCGCTTTTTCTTCAGCTTCTTCGAGTATTTCGTCCTGTACCTGTTCGAGTCCCATTTTGTATCACTTTTTGGTCTGAAAATGTGGGTTGGACGGGCCCTTGACGGGCCCGCTTCGGTTTTTCTATATGAATCCTGTCGCAATCAGCGCAACGACCAGACCGAAAATTACGGCGGTCTCCGGGATAACTGTAAGGATTAGTGCCTGTCCGAAGAGCGAATCGTCTTCAGCCAGTGCACCGACTCCTGCCGCACCGATCTTTGCCTGAGCGTAACCGGTTGCGATCGCCGATAGACCGACCGCCAGTCCTGCACCAATTGCGGCCATTCCTTCTACTGCCATTTGTGGATTTTCACCTCAAGTATCATTTTTATCTCATTCTCTGCCCAAAGGGCGAGTATTTTCTGCCTCCTCCCTGGAAAAACTTGGTGAAAAGCTCCACGTAGTGAAGCCGGATTCCCTGGAGGAAGCCTTCCATGATTTTGATGAATGTGTTGAAAGTATGTCCAATCATTAAAACAGATACGCCTCCGATAATTCCCGCGACAGATTCCATCGCGAAAAGTGGTTCGGCCATCGCATTCACTACCGCCGCAAGTGCGACTGCAGCGACCGCGACGCCGAATATCCGGAGGTAGGATAATATGTTTGAAAGCAGCGACGGAATTTCCACCACCCCTTCTATACCCTCACCGAGGTATAGCATAACTATAGCGACTGCGAGCACCGGTACTCCAAATGAAGCACCGTAGAGATACCAGAACAGTGCCCCGATCTCGAGCATGATCCAGCTCCCCTTTTCGAGGAAAGCCTCCTTCAGACCGTGGTTGCTGTACTCGTTGTACGCGCCAAGTAAATAGCCGGCGTTGACGTGGAAAATTCCAAACAGGGCTGCGATCTGGAAAACAGCTCCCAGGTGCTCGGCCCTGTGGAAAAGGATCGGTATCTGCTCGAAAAAGTGTATGCCTGTAACCGCGGCAAGCTCCGAATGGTGGCCGAAAATCACGAAACCAAATGCGTCTCCGAACGCAAGCCCGAATATTATGGTCGCGACTGAAGCATACATAAGCGACTTGAATATGTCTTTTGCGGCGGGGAACATCCTGTAGGCCGCGTAGAAAACAATCAGTGTAGTAATCCCGTACCCCGCGTCTCCGATCATGAACCCGAACAGTAACGGGAACGTCAGCAGAAGCATAAATGAAGGGTCAAGTTCACTGTATTTTGGAACCGCGACCAGGTCAGTCAGTGACTCAAACGGTTTGACCGCACGGTTGTTCTCGTGCTTAACAGGAGGGTTCTCGCCTTCCTCTCTCTCAACATGTATTTTTCCACCAGTTCGTCTTTCCAGCTCCTCCTCCATCTCGTCAAGCCGTGCGGACGGAACCCATCCTTCCGCGATGAAAGTTCTCTTTGTGGTTGCAAACTCGATTGGGGCCTCTGACTTCTCCACTTTCTCTGTAAGAAACTCCTCTGCTTCTTCAAGAGTTCCGCGCCACTCCTCCGCGACTTCCTCGAACTCAGTATTAATATCTTCAAGCTCGTCTTCAAGTTCCTCTCGCTTCCCCGAAGCAGCCTCAACTATATCTTCCGCCGTACCCGAAAACTCGGTCTCAACCCGGTTAAACTCGGACTTCTTTGTATCTCTCAACGCTCTCTCCACTTCATCCGATTCGTCTTCGCGGTAGAAGACGACTTCAGCGGATCTGCCCTCGAAAACCTCAAAGCTTGAGACCGGAACCTGCTCCCGGAAATTTTCAACATCTATCTCGCCTATGAAAACTTCCAGACTTCTCGTTCCCTTCAGATCGTCCACAGTTAGATCCGTTCCCATGAGCCTACGGAAAAACTCCTCCTGATCCTCAAGGCGGGAAAGACTTTCAGAAATCTCTGTCTTGCGTTCTTCCAGCCTCTCTACATTTGCGGCAACTCTCTCTAGAGTTCCTTCAAGACTATCGAGCGAGAACTCTGACCGCTGTACATCAACTTCGGGAATCTTCGAGAGGAGAGAGCGTACATCAACAAGCATCTCGGAAAGTTCTTCGGCCTCTTCAAAAGGTTCTCCTGTCTCAAGCTCACCTTCGTAGCTATCTATATCGATAAGCTGGAGATCATACAGCGTATCTATTACTTCCTGGAGGTGCTTCTTCGGTCCGGTTACCGATACCTTTGTCATTTTAGCAGGTTTTACCATGTGAAATATCACTCTCTAGAGGAACTCTTCCGTAAATTTCTCCATTAGAAATTCTCCGGCCTCTTCCATGTTTCCGGAGGCCGAGTTTCCAAGCTCTTCTGCACTTCTTTTTCCCTCTTCCATTATCTCTTTTCTCTCTTCCTCAACTTTTACCTGAAAATTCTCTATCTCTTTTTGCCTCAACTGATCCGCTTCCTTCTTCGCATCGGATACAATTTGCTCTGCTTCGTCTCTTGCTTCTTCGAGAATTTCTTCACTTTTTTCTTCTGCTTCCTCGACAATAGAGTCGGCATCCTTTT
Organism: uncultured archaeon; assembly: GCA_964421955.1. Lineage (GTDB taxonomy): Archaea > Nanohalarchaeota > Nanosalinia > Nanosalinales > Nanosalinaceae > CAYQYU01. The sequence goes on from CAYQYU010000009.1 coordinate 8,733, forward strand.
CCGCTTTCTTTACCTCACTAACAACGCTAGACATGGAGAATCTCCAGACTAGAGTAAATTTAGGCAAGTTTATAAACCCATTCCAGCGGCTCTCTCTGGTTCGCCCTAATAAAAGTTGTGGCCTACCACACAGGAACCGGTTTAAAAATATTTTGTAGACGACCAGAGTTATGGAAGAGCGAAAATACCGCGTCTTTGTCCCGGAAGAAGATGAACCTGACAAGAGCTCCGAAGTATTTTACAACGAAGAGATGCTTACCAACCGGGACATATCAACGAAAGCCGCAGAGATTTTCCTGGCTGATAAAGAGATCGAGAATCCCAGGATATGCGACGCACTTTCCGCATCGGGGATCCGGGGCTTCCGGTACTCGCCGCTCGGGAAAGTCTACCTCAACGATACAAATCCCGGGGCAATCGAAAGTATCGAACGCGGCCTGGAGGAAAACGGTATCGAGGCCGAGGTATCAAACAAGGACGCAAACGTCTTTCTCTCGGAGCACAGGAACTTCTTCCACGTTATCGATGTAGATCCCTTTGGACCTTTCACCCGTTTCCTTGACTCTACAGCGAGGGCAGCATCACATTCCAGTTTCGTGGGCCTTACAGCAACGGATAACGCGGCTCCTGCCGGGAGCTACCCCACCGTATGCAGGAGGCGGTACGGCTCGAAACCGATGAAGAATAGCTTCATGCACGAGACCGCATTGAGGATATACATCAAAACAGTTTTCGAAAACTTCGCCCGGTACGACAAATGCTTCGACCCCAGGCTATGCTTCCACGAGCGGCATTACTCCAGAGTCATGGGTCGTGTAACAGAGTCAAAACAGCGCACCAACAAGGCGCTGGAGAACATCGGATACCTTTCTTTCTGTCCCGAATGCCGGTGGAGAAAACTAGAGAGAAAGAAGAGCTGTCCTGAATGTGACAGTGAAACGAACATCGCCGGCCCTCTATGGACTGGAAAGTTTGCGGATCAGCGCTTCACTGGAGATGTGCTGGACCGGATTCCGGAGAACTGGGAAGACTCACGCAATCTTCTTGAACTGGTCCACGATGAGGCGGAGATTCTGACGCCTTTCTACGACATACATGAACTCGCATCAAACATGGAAATATCCTCGCCCAAGAGAAAACCCGTTATAGAGGCCATAGAGAACAAAGGATATCCGATATCTCGAACCCACTTCTCTTCTACGGGTTTTAGAACAGACGCTCCAATACATGATATCAAGAGAATCATTCAGAGAGTATAGACCTTTTTAAGTCGGTTTAATCTTATAATTGGATAGGTTGATGAGCCTTAGACAGAGAAACAATATTGGAGCAGCCGGAACGCGTAGAGAAAGCTATGAAATCGGAAAAGAGGATTTAGAGGAGCTCAGAGATCTGGGTATGGATGTAAAAACACCCTATGTACCTGTAAAGTCCATAAATGTACTGTATACCGAGAACGGTGGTCATCCTTCGGTATCATTAACAGCGGAAAGATACTTTCTCGGAGACCTTAAACTTTTCACGGCCTCAGGCAAAGATTTCGGCAACTGGGGAGAAGTCAGGAGAACACTCCAGCAGCTAGACAGGCATTAAAGACAGGAAATAATAGAAATAAGTAAAATGTGGAGGAGCAGTTAGTTGCTCTTTTCCTCAAGCTCTTCCTCGAGGCCAAGCTTCTCGGCGAGCTCCTTGTAGCGGTTCCTGATCGTGACCTCTGTTACGCCGACCACGTCGGCGACTTCACGCTGTGTTCTCTTCTCTCCTTCAAGTACCGCGGCGATGTAGAGTGCCGCAGCAGCAAGACCTGTAGGGCCTTTGCCCGAGAGAAGATCTTTCTCGCGGGCCTCCTTCAGGATCTGCCTGGCACGGGCCTGGACTTCGCCCGAGAGCTGGAGCTTTCCAGCGAACCTCGGGACATAGTCCTGCGGCTTTGCCGGCAGAATCCTGAGTCCGAGCTCTCTCGCAACGTAACGGTACGCGCGACCGATCTCTCGCTTCTCAATTCCCGAAGCCTCGGAAATCTCGTCGAGCGTTCTTGGAGTTCCCTGTTTTCTCGCGACAATGTAGAGCAGTGCGGAGATAATTGACTCCATTGAACGCCCTCTTACAAGACCTTTATCGACAGCCTTCTCGTATAGTCGGGCAACCTCCTCGTGTACACTTTCGGGAAGGTTGAGGTTGGAGACCATCGAGTTGAGCTCCGATAGTGCAAAGCCCAGGTTGCGGTCCTTGGACTTCGTCAAACGCTTGTGCCATTTTCTCAGGCGGTAGTACTGCGCTCTTTTGTTTCCAGAAACCTTGTAAAGCTCTCCGGAACCTTTTCCGATCTCGGTCGAGACACCCATGTCGTGCTTGGTGTAGGTAAGTGGCTGTCCTGCTCTCGCTTTCTTTTCACGTTCTTCCTCGTTGAAGGCCCTCCACTCCGCAGATTCGTCGATGCGGTTCTCGTCTATAATCATTCCACATTCGACACATACGAGCTGGCCTTCCGCAGAGTCTTCTTCGAAGCGCTGTGATCCACATTCTGAACATGTTAGAACTGTGTCTCCTTCAGATGCTTCCTCTCTCTTTACTTCGTAGCCTTCTCCCTGTGCGACTTTCTCGGATTCTTCCTGTTCTTCCTCAGATTTTTCGTCTTCTTCAGATTCCCATTCCTCGGGAACTGTGTATGAATCGAATTCGCGACGCGGTACGTGCTCCTGTTCTGACATAGTATCATTTTCAGACATAGAACGGATTCCCCTCCCGTAGACCATTCATTCTACCCTAACTTTTAAATAAGTTTCGGTGAGTTGGTTGATCTGGCAGTGACAACACTCGCAATCACAGATAATAAAATATCGGGTGCACAACTCATCCTATAATGGGAGAGGAAAATATCCGTTTCAAAAGAGAGATTCTCGGCGTTGCGCTTCTCCTCTCGCTGGGCAGCATATGGGTGCTATACCCATTCCTTGATGCGATCATACTGGCTGTGGCAGCCTCTTATCTCCTCAGGTTCGCGCACCAGAAACTCAACGGAAAGATCCAGAACGATCTCCTGTCCTCAATAATCATAACATCTAGCGTCCTGGGATTGCTCCTGATAGGAACCTACTTCTTCATAAACAACTTCGTGGACATAATAACCGGGCTAAACGCACTTACCGGGTCGCTTAGACAGGGCATACTAAACATTATAGATTTCTTCCATCTCTCGGCCAAGTTCGAGCAGAACGTGATTAATGTGGTCGACAGGTTCTCGAACATCGCCACCAGCTGGCTCATCGATATCTTCGCCCAGATTCCCGCAGTCTTCATCCAGATGGGTATCTTCACCGTAACTCTGATCTACCTCTACAGGGACGGTGCCAAGATAGAGAAGCAGGTGGATGAGGTGGTAGAAAACCTGCCCGAGAACGAGAGAAAGATAATCCGTTCGCTGGTGAGATCCATAGACTCCATCTTCCGGGGAGTATTCGTCACACAGTTCCTTGTCGCGCTGATAATAGGGCTAATCTCGGGAATCGGTTTCTATGCAATCTCTCTCATAACCAACCCTATGCCTCTTATACCTCTATGGGCCGTGCTGATATCGCTCGCCGCATTACTACCGCTGATCGCGGCATTCATGTTCTACGGACCCATCGGAATATACTATCTGATCACGGGCGAGCCACTCCAAGGAACGCTTATAATTGGCTACGGAATACTTATGCTCAACATCCTCCCGGAGATGCTCCTACGGCCATACATCGGCTCGAAGCAGATGAACGAGCACCCGCTGATAATATTCACGGGCTTCATCGCAGGACCGCTTACACTCGGGCTGAAAGGGCTCATACTCGGGCCGGTGCTCCTCATACTGACGAAGGAGTTCATCCTGAACTATACCGATCTAGTTTCCGGCGAAACCGGGTAGAACCACACCTGGGACACTTACTGCCTTCCACTTGAGAACCACAATTGTCGCATACCTTCACCCAGGAAAGCTTTTCCTCGACTTCCTCACCCATGTAGGACTGGAAATCCGCATCAAGGTGCATTGCCAGGTTCTGGAGATCCATATCGTCTGTCACCAGGACCATGTCAAGATCGATGGCGAGCGCAAGCAAACGCTCATCTGTATCGGATGTGGCAGCCCCGACCGCCGAAGACCTTTCTCTAACGTCGTCCAGAACTTCCCGGGAAGGACTCTCAACTTTCACGTCTCTTACGTCGAAGTTCAACCGCGACTTCGAACTTTCAAGTTCTTCAACTACCTCCGGAACGGTGTAGAACTCGTCGAATTCGAGGTTGGATCTGCCACGGATAAAGACGTTTGCATCAAGGACTGCACGGCTCATGTCCTCAGGACAGCATGCGAAAGTCAAAAAGCTTTGTTCGAGCACCGTTTCATATTAAAAGCTGCCCAAAGCATCTTTTGGACGTGATACAATGAGTCTACCCAACGCCCCCATCGAAAGAATCATAAGAAACGCCGGAGCCGAAAGAGTTTCTGAAGAAGCAGTAGAAGAGTTAAAGACAGCAGTAGAGGACGCCGGAAAAGACATAGCCCGCAAGGCCATCGAACTCGCGAACCACGCCAACAGGAACACAGTTAAAAAAGAAGACATCGAACTCGCGACACAGTGAAACAAGTATGCCTACACAGGTAGAAGCATCTAATCTGAGGAAAGGATCGTATGTAATAATCGACGGAGAACCCTGCGAAGTCCGCGGCACTTCTAAATCAAGCCCGGGAAAACACGGGAGTGCGAAGATCAAGATAAAAGCCCGGGGCGTGTTTGACGAGAAAGATCGGCACATAACAAAGCCTGGAGACAAGATGATGATGTCCCCAGACATCGAGAAGAAGGTCGGCCAGGTCGTCTCAATCGATGGAACAATCGCCCAGGTAATGGACATGGACACCTACGAGACGGAAGAGATGGATCTACCAGAAGATCTCAACGCGGGAGAGGGCGACGAGATCAAGTTCTGGCAGATAGACGACCGGAAGCTAGTCAAGGGTCTGAAGGACTAGAACCCTCCAGAAACCTGTTTCAGCAGGAGCAGCGTTTTAACACTTTTTACACAAATTATCATCATGGCTGCGGTAGCCGTAGAAGCTGAAGAGACGTTAGAGGATGTTTTACTGGCAACCCTCAACCACTATACAGTCGCTTTCGAGTCAAGAATCCATAACACTCTCTACCTTTCCGAACTAAGAAAGCTTGAAGAAAATGAAGAATTCAATCGCCTAGCTCCTTGCTATTTCAGACTCTACTTTGAAGGAGCCAATTCTGAAGAGATTCACTACACCCTGCAAGATCTGCTAGAAGAAGAGAGAGTAAAGACAGATACTATGTCTATCCGAAAACCAGGAAAGCCACGCCCGGAAAAGAAAACAGTATTCGAGAGTATAAATACGGACTACGATATTTCGAAAGAAAATGAAGAGATTATCGAAGAAGTCTGCGAAGAGTATCGCCACAAACATCTCACTGACCTAGTTGACGACGTGAAAAGGACGTGGCCCATGATTGAAAACGATTTCGATGAAGTAATCGAACTTGAGGAATATCACGGGGAAAGAGCAATACCTCTTCCATGAATCTCTTGGAAAGATTAAAACCTGTCGATAGCTAACTCGCCTACATGGACACCGAACGCCTCCGGGAGAAAGTTCTAGAAAAGTTCTATCCCGGCGAAGAAGAACTGGAGGAGACCCATGAGAAGTACGAGAAGATAGCTGGCTTCATAAAGGAGGAGTTCTCTCTTGAGACACACTTTGCAGGTTCCTCATCCCGAAAAACCTGCATGAAGGGTGACCGAGACATCGACATCTTCGTGCTGTTTTCTGAAGACACAGGAAGGAAGGAACTGGAGAACCACGGCCTTGAAGTCGGTAAAAAAGTATTCGAAGAGTTCAACGGCGAATACCGCATAGAGTACGCAGAGCACCCCTATACCAGGGGAGAAATCAACGGCCACGAGGTCGAGATCGTCCCGTGCTACGATGTTGAAAAAGGCGAGATAAAGAGCGCGGTAGACAGGACGCCGCATCACTCTCGCTGGATCGATGAAAACTTGAGCGAGGAGCAGAGAAAAGACGTGGTGATGCTGAAAGTATTTCTACGAGCGGAGGAAATCTACGGATCCTCGCTGAAGACCAGAGGTTTCTCCGGCTACCTTTCCGAGGTTCTGATAGCGGAGTACGGGAGTTTCGAGAACCTGGTTGAGGCCGCAAGCAGCTGGAACGAAACAGAAATAATCGATCCCGAAGGACATCATGAGAGACTACCGCAGGAACTTGAGGAAAAGTTTGAGAACGACAATCTCGTGGTGATAGACCCTGTCGATCCGGACAGAAACGTCGCCTCGGTACTTTCCCGGGAAAATTACTCCCGCTTCATCTACCGATGCTGGAGATTCAGGCAGAATCCAGGGATCCACTTTTTCGAGGAAGAGGAATACGAGTACACAGAGTTCGGGCTGAAGCAGGAGATTGATAAGCGGGCAGAGTTCCTGGTGCTCGAATTCGAGAACCCGGAGGACGTGGAAGATATTGTATATCCCCAGATGCGGAAGGCGATGAGAAGACTGGAACAGGTACTTGGAAAGCAGGACTTCAGGATATTCGAGTCCGGTTTCCATATTGGAGACAAGACAAGAATTTTCTTCGAAATGGAGCGCGAGCTGCCGGAAATAGAGGAGATAAAAGGACCGAAGGTCTTCCACGGAGAGGACCATCTGGCGCAGTTCTCGGGCAAGTACGACAACATCTTCGTGAAGGATGATAGACTCTATGCGAAAGTTGAGCGGGAGTACACCGATGCAAAAAATCTACTCCAGGACTTCCTGGAGGAAAACGCGGAAGAACGCGGCATTCCTGGCAAGGTTGCGGAAAATATACAGGACTTCAGTTTCACCCCTCCTCTAGAGGGAGATGAAAAATGGTTAAAATATCTTGCCGAAAAACTACACGTAGAGGAGAAATAAACTATGGGCGATGTCAACATCCTGGTAGGTCTTTCCGGCGTAGGAAAATCGACAGTGCTTGAGGAAGCAATGATGCTCTCCGACAGGGACTACGAGGTGATCAACTACGGCGACAGGATGCTCGAGACCGCGAAGAAGGAAGGTCTAGTGGACCACCGGGACGAGATGAAGGATCTTGACACCGAAACCTACAGGAGAATACAGATGAACGCTGCCCGCTCGATCGTTAGCGACTCAGAAGACAGAGACGTCATAGTAGACACCCATGCATCGATCAAGTCCCCCTACGGCTACATTCCCGGGCTACCGAAGTGGACCCTGGAGAACCTCGAGCCCTCGAAGATAATCATACTTAATGCGGACCCGGAGAAAGTATTTTCCCGGAGCCAGGGAGATAGCGACAGGGACCGCGAACACGACTCAGTAGAAGACGTTGAAGAATACCAGAGAGTCGCGAGAGAGATGGCTGCCGCAGGTTCCGTCCTCACAGGCGCTTACCTGAAAGTCCTCGAGAACAGGGAAGGTAAAGCAGAGAAAGCTGCAGAAGAACTTGTGAAGACCCTGAAGGCCTAGTCCGATAGATAATATTTCGGACTCACCACAAACACGTATGTCGTTATCACGCCCGAAACCATTCTCAGCGAGAAAAAGCCGGCGTAGCCCGCGTATTTCATGCCTTGGTCGCCGGTGAAGGATGCGACTCCAAGAAGAATCAGAGATAACAGCGTGAGAAATCCGACCTCCAGGGAGTTGCTGACCGACATCTTCGCGGAGCCCGAGAAACCTTTCAGGACGGAGCCTTCCTCCAGCAGGCTAATGGGGAAGAAGTAGATCATGAAAGCCATTGAGAGCATAAGTATCCCGGTAATAACCCCTCCAGCCACAAGAGTCAGGTAACTCCCGCTGAAGTAGTATGTCACTGCGCCAGCAGCCAGAGGAATATAGAGCAGGAAACTCGCGATAAAGAGTGCGGCGGTGGTAGCTACCAGCTGGCCGGCCCTGCCCGCGGCCTCATCCCAGCCCTTCCTCAAGATATCTTCCTCATCCCCGTGCTTCACCATCGCCGCCATCATGACAGAGACGAAGACTGCCAGCAAAACAAGTACCGGTCCGGTGGCCGCGTAAAGATAGATACTTCCGTAGCCCGAGAGCAGCCCTATCATCCATAAGGCCCCTATAGAGGTCGAGGCCAGCTTTGGCACGAACAGTCGTGGCCGTTGCTTCAGGAGCTGGAAACTCTCTATCAAAACATTGATAATACTGGGCATTACCTGTAAGATTACAGCCAGTCGTTGTTAAAGCTGTTATGCAACTTCTGTTTCAGCCAAGGACAGGTATCCTGTAAGAATCCTTTTGAGGTGTTGTTATCGAGTCTTAGATACAATAAATCGTTAAGCTGCCCTTAGCGCCGGCCTAACAGAATCACAAGGTTAATAAGAGTGGGACACTGAATTTGCTGTATGGCGAGCATGTGGGACATCGGCAAAAGTTCCAAAGAAAAGCTCGCCGATGAATGGGAAAACCAGGGCGTCCTCGAAGATAAAGTAGAACAGCACAGAGAAAAGTTCGAGGACCATTTCAGAGAGAACATGGAGAAAGACGTTCCAACACACCCATACAAGATCTACAGAAACATCGTGGAGTCAAACGAACTGAGTGACGAGGAAAGAATCGCTCTAGAGCACATGAAAGACGAGTTCGCGGAGCAATGGCAGACCTTGAAGCAGACCCACTCCAACTGACTTCCTCATCGGTGAGCCTCTGGGGAGGGGATCACCATATTTTCTTTCTGGCGCCGGGAAGCCATTCTGCATAGTCCAGACCAGAAATATGTAATACAAAAATACGTATTATCGCTAAAAATAAGGTATTTGTATTACATTTCGCCAAGAAAGTCTTCCTCAGACCTTTCCAGACGATCCTCAAGCCTTCTCTCCCTGAGTTCCCGGAGCTCACTATCAATCTCCCGGTACTCATTCCACCGGTCATAGGCTTTCTTGAACAGGTAGACGCCTGCCACGGGAAGTCCAAGGGTCAGAACAGCCGTTCCAGGATCATCCAGGTATATCGATGGCGCCTCTGAGTAGAAGTCGAGGATTCCCTCTGTAAACGGGTAGGCGTTCGCGGCGAGAAGCCCGGCACCGGTCAGGGCAGAACCGGCAAGAAGGCCATAGAACATTCCGCGCTGCTTGTGTCCTGCAAGATCCTCCAGGGTGTCTATCCGGCCCTCTATCATCTCCCGGTACTCCGTCCTGGCCTTATCAAGTATATCCGAGTAGCTGCCTATAACTCTCTGCCTCCTCAGTTCCAGCCCTTCCAGATCCTCTATATTCTGCTCCATGAAACCCCGGTACTCCTCCAGGAAGCCCTCCAGAAGAGTGACATAACGGGATGTCGCTCTCTCCAGGTCATCGACCTGTCCATCAACGATCTCGCGGTGCTCACGCCTCACCGATTCCAGTCTTTTCTCATAATCTTCCAGAACGTCCTCGGGATCATCTTCCACTTCAAGCCTCAGTTCTTCGAGAGCGGTTTCTACACCTCCAAAAGCATCGGGACGGCTCTCAACTTCGTCCTCTTGAATCAAGAATCACCCTGTCCACGACGGCTACCCGCAGGTTTAAATCGTAAACTTCAGAAAGACGGATGTGAGACAGTATACGCAGTTATTCAAGCCGCTTGACCATGTAAGGACCTTCTTTCTCGTAGCCCAGCTTCCTGTAGTACTCTCTTGCGCCAATCCCCGATATCACGACAACTTTATCGCGGCCAAGTTCATGCGCCTTCTCTTCGGCCCAGGCCATCAGTTCTTTCCCAAGGCCACGGTGCTGGACTTCTCCTTCTTCTCCCAGCGAGGTCGAAGATCCGAGAACCTTGAGCTGCCTCACGATTAGTGAGTCTGAATTGATCTCCGGCCTGAAGCTTTCTTCGGGTGCCCTGAGCCGCAGGAAGCCCAGAATAACATCGTTCCCGGCGTCTTCGTAGCTCACGAAGAATTCCTTTCCACCGGATGCGTTGTACACTCTTTCGAGAAACTCTGGATTCTCGGGCTCAAGGCCGTGCTTCTGTCTGACATGGCCTACCTCTCGGCACCGTATACACCGGCACCGCTCTCCTTCCTTCTCAAGTTCCTGGAGAGCCATCTGCCTCATGTTCGTGAGCTGGGGTCCCGCGTCAACCTCGGTCGACGGAATGTCACGCATCACACGCTTGATCCTGACATGCGGGGGTATAACCTCCTTCTGTAGCTCTTTGAGCCTCTCCTTCGCCTCCTCATCCGTTATGGGTTCGAAGTCGCCTTCCTCGTACCGCCTGTACAGTTCAGTTCCCTGTATGACTTCGCACGGGTAAATCTTGATCTCGTCCGGCTGGTACTCCTCTTCTGAAAACACTTTCCGGAACTTCTGGATGTCTTCCTCGTAACCTTCACCCGGGAGCCCCAGCATCAGGTGGTAGCACACCTTGAAACCCGCATTCTTCAGCCTCCTGGTGGCCTCTATCACCCGGCCCATTCCATGGCCGCGGTTGGTGCGCTCGTGGGTTTCCTCGAATACCGTCTGGACACCCATCTCGACCCGTGTACCTCCAAACTCGAGTATACGGTCGATGTGATCGGTCTCGCAGATGTCGGGCCTGGTCTCAAAGGTGACTCCCACACAGCGAACGTCCGAAGTCTCGTTGATCTCCTTTGCGGCGCCAAGATCATCCGCCTTTTCCAGCTCTCCCGTGGCGCTTTCTTTAGCATCGTGGTACGTATTGAAGCCGTTAAAGGCCTCGAGCATGAATTCTCGCTGGTAATCCGGGTCCTGGAACGGGAAGGTTCCTCCCATCACGATAAGCTTCGATTTGTCGATGCTGTGTCCGTTCTTTTCGTACTGGCCGAGTCGGTCGTGCACCTGGTCGAAGGGGTCGTACTGGTTCCTTATCGCCCGGCGGGTCGCGGGTTCCTTCCCTGTATAGCTCTGGGGCGCATTCTCGCCCTTCGGGCAGTATATACACCCTCCACCACAGGGTGCTGGACGTGCCATGATCGCGATGTTGGCGATGCCAGAAATTGTCCGCATCGGCTTGGTCTTAAGTAGCTTCAGCGCCTCCTTCTCATCCTCTTCCAGGAAACGGATAATGTCCGAATTCTTCGGCATCCCTTCAAAATCGGTCTCCTTGCAGAGCTGTTTCTTCCGGGACTCTATCTCATCCTTCGATTCGATTTCACCGGACTCGATCTCCTCTATGATGGTCCGGGAAAGTTCCTGGAGCGACATGATATGCTAGAAGGTATGAAAAGTTAAAAAGAAATACAACCTGACCAAAGTTATGGACAACAGAATTTTTCTTGTGGCCGGGCTGGCCGCCGTGGTACTTATCGTCGGTGGTTCGGCAGGATACCAGCTGCTCCAGCAGAAGAGAGGAACCGCGGCAATAATACCTCTTTCCGGCCAGATAACACCCTCGTCCCCGACTTTCGCCAGCAGCGGTATAACTCCTGGCCAGGTGAGGGACCTAAACCAGCAGGCCCGGAACAGGGGTGCCTCAGCAATAATTTACGAGATCAACTCTGGAGGAGGAGCGGTAGTCGCCTCGAAAGAGGTGATGAGGGCTATAGACTCTGTAGAGAAGCCAACCGTGTGCAGGATAAGAGACGTGGGTGCCTCGGGAGCCTATCTTGCATCACTGGGATGCGACAGGATAGTCGCTGACTCGGCATCACTGACCGGCAGCGTCGGAGTCAGGGCTTCCTACCTCGAGTTTTCAGGATTGCTCCAGAAGCTCGGCATCGAGTACGTCAACATCACCGCGGGCAGATACAAGGATTTAGGTTCACAGTACCAGAATATTTCGCAGGAGGAAAGGGAAATACTTCAGGAGAAGATTGGAAGGGTTCACGAAGAGTTTGTATCGACAGTTGAAGAAAACAGGGATCTGTCCCGGGCGGAAGTTGAACAGGTCAGTACAGGAGAGGCCTTCTTGGGCGAGCGGGCGATGGAACTCGGGCTCGTTGACGAAATCGGAGGTAGAAATGCAAGCTTAGAGCTGGCAGAGAACATGACTGGCAAAAAACTGGATACAACAAATATACAGGCCCGGCCATCATTCAACCTATTCTCCCTCCTCACCGCGGATATAGGCTTCCCGGGTATAGCTACCTCTGCTCCTCTAAAATCAACTTTCCCGGCAGTGAATTAAGTGGAGAAAATCACTCTGGTTTCTCGGGACCTTCTGGCTCCCTGGAATGATGCCATAGCATGTCAAAGACAGGTTCCATGGTCTCTTCCGCCAGATGATCGCTCCTGGTCCAGAACGCCGTGTCCTGTGTGGAATGGACGTCTTCACCAGTCATCGAAATTGTCAGGGCGTCGTTGTCAACTATCGCAAAACGTCCGTTCGGAAGACTGAAATCATCTTTTCCTTCGAGGTGCCGTACCTCGGCAACTTCCCTAAGGTTCTCGTACGAGTTCCTGTTTGCATCGGTCACTGGAGCAAGCACCTTCACGTTAACCCCTTCCTCACGGGCCTCCTCCAGCAGATCGGAGTGGTTGTCGTACAGGTCGTTCAACCCACCTTCCGAAGTCACGATCTTGATGCTTTCCTGGGCCTCCTGGAACATGGTGCCCATGTGCTGGTGGATCTGGTGGCGCCCCTGTAGAGATCCGGACATGTCCGCGGGGTCAACAAGCTCGACTCCCTGATCATAAAGTTCCTCAAGCTCGGATACTGCGGAAGAATCCTTGAACGAGTCAAGCCTGTTCAGCTTCTCCTCCAGCTCTTTCTGGTGCTGCTTCTTTATGTTCTCTATAGCCTGCTGTGGAGGAATAGCAACGTACTCCATAGGTTGAGAGGACTTTATAACTGAGAATCCTTTCTCTGCAAGGGACTCGAGAACGTCGTAAGCTCGAGAACGCGGGACCTGTGTCATTTCGGATAGTTCCCCAGCAGTAGAAGTACCTCTGCCAAGGAGAGCGGCGTAAATTTTCCGTTCGTACATGTTTAGTCCGATGTCCTCGAGTTTGTCCAGAGTCTCTTGACTTGCTACCATTTTCACACCTTTATAGTAAAGCTATCATTTACGGGTAGTTATAAACCTTATCCGGCGGTTTCTACCCGAAAACCGGAGATGTTTACCATCGTCCAGTAAACAACGTTTATCCCTTGATATTTATAAAAGCTGTTTGAGCTTCCGGCGGAGCCGGTGGAGTAATGTGAGACCTTTTTTCGAATGAATTCTCTTCTCGGTCCTGAGCCCTCTCCAGCCCGAACTGTCGAAGAAACTCTCCACCTGGTTGTTGTACTCATCATAGAAGCAGGTGTCGGTCAGGTCGAAGCTGTCGTCTGGTGGCACCGGGTTGTCGGTGTAGGCGAGCAGTACAACACCAATCGCCCGCTTCTCCGTAGGAATCCCGAACTTCTCCCCTACCTCGCGGTGGTCGAATCCGCTCATCCAGCACGAGGCAAGGCCTTCCGAGGATGCGACAACGCGCATGTTCTGGATGGCGCACGCCACTTCAGCGCTGGAGTACTCGTCAGCACCCTCACCAACCATCCTTCTCATTCTCTCCGTGTCCGAGATGACTATGATCAGGGTTGGTGCATCAAGGACCCTCTTGTCATCCAGAGTCCTGTAGAGCATCTCCTTCTTCTGCTCGCTCTCGACAACGATGAACTCCAGGCTGTCGACATTTCCAGGCGAAGGCGCGCTTCTGCCCGCCTCAAGTATCTTGCCCACGGTCTCCCGGGGGATCACTTCGTCTCGACAGTTCCGGAAAGATTCCACCTTGCGGACGTCTTCAAAAGTGGTCATACCTATACTTGGAATCCGATTGTTTAAACCTTTCAGCCTTCCAAACTTGATTATGGAGTACTCCCGTCTCGTAGAGACCTACAGGCAGCTCGAATCCACCCAATCGACTCTCGAGAAAACATCCATACTCGCGGAACTTTTCGAGGATGCAGGAGATGAACTTCCCGATGTGGTTCTGCTGTCAATGGGCCGCCCTTTTCCAGCGTGGAAAGACCTCGATCTCGGCATCTCGAGCAAGACCATGGTCTCGATAATTTCGGAGGCTACAGGTAGAAATGAGAACGAGATCGAGGATGCCTGGCGGGAGAAAGGCGACCTGGGAGAGGTCGCGGAGGACATGGTTGAGAAAAAGACACAGCAGCGGCTGATGGAACAGGATCTGACAGTAGAGCTGTTGATGGAAAAGCTTGAGAAGGTCGCGCTCATGGGGGAGGGAGAAGGCGAGTCGGTCAACATGGATACAAAGAGAAAGGAAGTCGCCGACCTGATATCATCCTCGGAACCCGGCGAGGCCCGGTATGTCACGAGAACATTCATCAAGAACATGCGGCTCGGCGTGGGGGGAGGGATAATCCGTGACGCCCTCTCAGAGGCGTTCTTTGACGGCGAGCACAGGGAGGATATACAGAGAGCCTACGATCTTACCAACGACTTCAGGCAGGTTGCGGAGGCCTGTCGTAAAGGTATTGACGAGGTAAGATCGCTCGACATGGAGCTTTTCCAGCCCGTCAACTCGATGCTGGCAAAAAAGGTTGACACTATCGAGGAAGGCTTCGAGGAAGTGGGGAAGCCCGCGGGGATTGACTACAAGTACGACGGTATGAGGGCGCAGGTACACATCAGGGGCGGCGAGGTCAAGGTCTTCACCCGCCGCCTGGAAGACGTGACAAGACAGTTCCCTGATGTCGTTAGGGCCGTGAAGAACAACGTTGATGCGGAGAACGCGATACTTGACACCGAGGTCGTGGCCTACGATACCGACGACTTTAGCACCATACCGTTCCAGGAGTTATCCAAGCGAATCAAGAGGAAGTATGAAATCCAGAAGCTAAAGAACCAGATACCTGTCGAAGTCAGACCTTTTGACCTGATCTACCTTGAGGGGTCGCTTCTCGATGAGGAATACAGCGACCGGTGGGAGAAGCTCACCGGGATAGTGGATGAAGAAGAACAGGAGCTCCGGCTCGCCGACCACGTGGTTACTTCGGAAGAGGAAGAGGTCCAAGAGATGCAGCAGAAAGCACTCGCGGATGGCCAGGAAGGAATCATCATGAAGGCTCTCGATGCGAAGTACAAGCCCGGCTCCCGCGTGGGCTACATGGTGAAACTGAAGCCTGTGATGGAGACTCTCGACCTCACAATTGTAGGCGGCGAGTGGGGTGAAGGCAGAAGAAGTGGATGGATTGGCAGCCTGAAGCTGGGAGCCCACAACCCTGAAACAGGCGAGTACGAGGAAGTAGGGAAGATGGCTACGGGACTGACCGACGAGCAGCTTGAGGAGATTACACAAAAGCTAGAACCGCTTATTACCGAGCAGGAGGGCCGCGAAGTCAAGGTCCGGCCGGAGATAATAGTCGAGGTCGAGTACGAGGAGATCCAGAAGTCGCCGACCTATTCTTCAGGTTACGCATTAAGGTTCCCCAGGCTCAAGCAGTTCCGGGAAGACAAGGAAGAGGCGGACTCGGTTGAAAAGGTAGAGTCTCTGTATGGAGATCAATAGAATAAAAATAGAATAGAAATAGGAAATAGTACCGCCAGATAGCGGCTTTTTTAATCGTGTTTTTGCGCTCGGTGGATATTCATTCCCCGTTCGGTGTCGAAGGTCTTGCCGCATTCAGGGCAGGAGAATCCTTCTTCCTCATCCTCTTCTTCTGTCTCTGTCGTCACTTCCTCATGGGGTTCAAACTGCTGCTGCACAGTGGTTGATTCCTCACGTCTCATCTTCCACTCGTCACTCTCGAGCCACACAATGAATGCCCCGATTAGAACAAGCAGAGGTCCGATACCTCCACGAATTAGAGAGATGAGATCGTTCCAGAACGTCACCGCAGAGTAAACTCCGATGACCACCATGAGCGCTCCTATCAGCACTTTAATCGATGGGTGCATGGTATCACAACTCGATAATAACACACAGGTGTTTTATGTGTTTCGCCGCCAGAGACGGATACGGGACAGTTAGCAGGAGAACGAAATTCTGGGTTTCCGGGCAAGACGTTTATAATGTTTACCTGCTCTTTCTCAAGATATGTCTTACTACAAATACGCACGTGAACAGTACGACCGGCCGAAGGAGAAGCTGGACGAACTCTGGCAGCAGCGGCTCGTTGATTGGCGGGAACAAGGTGCGATCGAGAAAGTCGACAACCCGATCCGCGTCCCGAAAGCCAGACAGGTGGGCTACAAGTCGAAGGAAGGGTTCCACGTTGTGCGCTCCCGTGTGAAGAAAGGCAACACCAAGCGCGAGAGACCCTCGGGCGGCCGACGTCCAAAGAGAACCGGACAGAACCGTTTCAGCCCAAAGAAGTCAAAGCGCGTCGTCGCAGAGCAGCGAGCCTCGGGAAGATTCGACAATCTTGAAGTGCTGAACTCTTACTGGCTCGCAGAAGACGGAACCTACCACTGGTTCGAGGTCATCATGGTCGACCCGGAGCACCCACAGATCGAAAGCGACGATGACATCAACTGGATCTGCGATGAAAGGGACCGAATCGAGCGAGGTCTTACACCCGCATCAAGAGAGTCCCGGGGCCTGAGGAACAAGGGCAAGGGCGCCGAAAAAGTGAGGCCTTCACAGAACGCTAACGATAACAGGGGAAAATAAAGGTTAACGAATTAACATTTTCGGGGTCAAAAGTTCTTACATGCCACAGTTCTACGAACTCTGCCTAAGAGAAACCTCGGAAGAGATCGAAGAGCTGGCAGAGGAGCTCGGCTGGACCTCAACCAGCTGCGATTTTGAAACGGTTTTACTCGAAGCCGAGGACTGGGGAGAGCTGAAGCAGAAGATAGGAAGTTCCAGGGAAAAGGCCGACGTACTGGTGTTCCTGGGAGGCAACGAGGAGCTGAACCGGAAGGCAGCGGGAGACTCCCGTGTCGATATTATTCTACATCCTGAACGCGGAAGGAAGGATTCGGGCATCAACCATGTTATCGCGAAGGAGGCCTCGGAGAATAATGTCGCGATAGGCTTCGACTTCCAGCAGTTAGTGACAGGAGGAAAAACGCAGACCCATATACTTTCACACTGGCGGCGCAACCTGAAACTGTGCGAGAAGTACAACACGCCGTACATAATCACCTCGGGAGCACGGGAAAAATACGATCTCAGGGCGCCGAGAGACCTCGAATCCATAATCAACTCTCTCGGGTACGAGGGCAGGAAGGCAGTCTCAGACTATCCCTCCCGGATACTTGAAAGAGCCGGGAAAGTCGATGAGAATGGCTTCGTGAGGCCCGGCGTTGAAAAGGGAGGTGAAGACTCTTGAAACGACTGCCGCCTTCCCTGCAGGAAAAGCAGCGTTACCTCCATTTCAGGATCCACTCCCGCGAAAAAGTTGATCTGGGAGATGTAGTGGACGCGATCTGGGAGGCCGGTCTCGACTACCTGGGCTCAAAGAGTCTCAGTGAGGCCGACTTCTGGATAATGGGCAACAGGTTCGATGAAAGCAAGCAAGAAGGTATTCTAAGGGTCAATAGATCGAGCGAAGACGATTTCAGGGCCGCACTTACAACTTTAAATTCTATATCCGGCGAAAAAGCTTTTCTAGAAGTCCTGAATATCTCTGGGACAATTAAATCCCTGGAAAACTAAGGCTAGCTGTAAGTATTATTGTTGAGATCGCTGAAGGTCTCAATCAGGTCTTTCCAGCCCTCTATGCTTGTATTAACCGCATTATCCATGAAATCCGGGAGCGGTAACTCTATTCCGGGCGGCTCGACCGGGTTCGGGGCGTAAACAAAGAGGAAAAGCATCACTACAGCCAGAAGCCCCATAAATCCTACTAACAGAACGAGTTGCCGGTTGTGCTCTTCCATATATTTCGCCCCAGTTTATCCTCCTTTATAACCACCTTTAAAAGATTTCCTTTTTAAAACACCAGATACAGGAGTATTTAAAAAGACCTTCTGGATAGGGTCTGAATCCCTGAACTTATGGTGATAACATGGCTGAAGAAAAACACGAGATCAAACAAGATGACAGCATCAAAATTGAGAATGTCGTCGCATCAACCACGCTCGACCGCAGGATGCCGCTCGACAGGATAGCGATCTACCTGGAAAATACGGAGTACGAAGCAGAACAGTTCCCCGGACTCGTCTACCGACTGAAGGAACCGAAGGCCGCAGTACTCATCTTCGGCTCAGGAAAGGTAGTCTGTACAGGAACCCAGAGCCCGGAGCAGGCGAAGGAAGCGGTACATAAGATCATCGACGAGCTGAGAGAGGCGGACGTCGATATCGAGACCAAACCCGACATCACGGTACAGAACATGGTCGCATCTTCAGAACTCGGCCATACGCTGAACCTGAACAGGATCGCTTTCGAGCTTGTCGGTACGGAGTACGAGCCGGAACAGTTCCCCGGACTGGTCTACAGGCTGGACGAGCCGAAGGTAGTCTTCCTTCTGTTCTCATCCGGGCGCATCGTATGCACTGGCGGAAGGACCTACGACGACGTTAAGAACGGCATCGAGAAGCTCAAGGAGAACCTCGAGGAGATCGGGGCTCTCTAGGCCACATATCTTTTTCTATTCATTTTACCACTAATTCTACATGGCAGAGTTCATCTCCGCCACCCTGGTCATCTGCAGGAATGACGAAGGCAACATTCTGATGGTGCAGGAAGGCAAGGAACATGTCCACGAGAAGTGGGATTTCCCTGGCGGAGGTCTCGAACACGACGAGTCAGTGAAGGAATGTGCCGAACGAGAGGTGAAGGAGGAAACTGGCTTTGAAGTTGAGGCCACGGGTTTCCACAAGGTCTACATCGAGAAATCGGATACCACTGACCTCCCTGTAATCGTGTTCCTGGTAGAGGCAGATATAACCGGTGAAGGCGAGGCAGACCACCATTTCGAGGGCGAGATACTTGACTACCGTTTCTTCGATCCCGGGCAGATAATCTCTCTTGACCTCAGGAAGGATAGCAGGATTAAAATGCTGGAGGCCTCCTCAGGAGACCCTGTACCCATAGAGAGACTTGAAGACGTCCGCCGCTAGGAAAAGTTTTCCAGCACCTTTAAAGCCGCTTTCCGGGCGTTGTCGGGCATCTCCACGTCTTCGTTCTCAAGCTCTTCCTCTGAGAACCACTTCATCTCATCCTCATCGTACTCATACTCCTCAGACTCACCGACAATCCTCGCAACGTACAGAAAGTCAACATGCCAGTGACCTTCCTCCACCTGGTGTATGTTGACGTTGATAGGTCGCGGAAGATTCTTCGCCCAATCATCTTCAAACTCCATGCCTGGCTGGAACTCGTCAACAATCTCCACCTCGAGTCCGGTCTCTTCTCTCACCTCTCTGATCGCGGCTTCATCAGGAGTCTCCCCTTCCTCTATGTGGCCGCCAGGCTGGAGCCAGATACCGTACTTCCGGTGCTTCAGGAACAGAACCTCGCCGTCCCTGACTACAAACGCTCCGGCTACAAAATCCCGGTCAGCATCGTCAGGAACTCTCATATATTAATTCCGTGATCCTTCTATTATATCTCTATTTAAGAAGAGTCTAAAAACCGTCTTCCAGCCCCCTAACATATTCGGAAAGATCTATCAGCTCTTCCAATGACTCGTATACTTCCTCATCAGGATCATATTCTTTGGCTAAAATTCCTCTTGCTCCCTCGTAATCACCCTCCAAACATCTTTCAAGCACATCTTCTGCTACAGAATATCCTGCAGAGCCAAAATCAACACCGAGATCAGAATTTACGCCTGGAATATCCTCTAACCCTTTGTGCCAAATAGGAAAATCAACACCGTATTCTTCATGCATTTCATTAGCATACTCATCTATAGATTCCATAAGCTCAGGATGCTCACGACTTAATTTTTGGAATACGGGGTTAGCCGCCAATTTAGCCGCCATAATCATCTTTGACCCATCTTCTAAAAAGCCTCCCATGATACCTTTCTTCTTTCCATCATTCAGAAACTTGACAAGCTCTACAAGCTCGCCCTTTAACCGGGCATCTACGAGAGCTCCAATACTATCCTTATCCTCCCTCATACCTGCATAACAGAAAGCAAATTTTTTAATTCTCGGTAGTAAATCAGCTCCAGTCAATATCTGCGACTTTCTGCTCAATCCTCTCCGCGAGCTCGAAGTCGCGCGCGGTTACACCGTCAACGTCGTGGCTCCACAGATCGATCTCGACCGCGCCATATTCAACCTTCACCTCAGGGTGGTGGAACTCTTCCTCTGCAAGCGAGAAAACGGCGTTCGCGAAGAAAACAGCTTCCTTGTAACTGTCGAACTCCACTCGAGTCTTTAGCTTTTCGAACTGATAGCCCCAGATCTCCAGGTCTTCCAGTCTTTCCTCAATATCCTCCTCATCAAGCAGTTCTTCTTCCGGCATATTACTTTACATAGGGATGAAGTATTTTGAGTTCTTCTGTAAAACACCAGAATATTTTTATATTCACTTCTAGGTTACAACATATTATGGCCCGGCGCACACTATCCGAAAGAATCCTCGAAGGAGAATCTGTCCAGGTAGAGGATGTCTTAGGCGAATCCCTAGCGGCTATAACCGTCATGCCGGATACGTCAGGTACAGCTGACGGTTCCTCATACATAGACAGGGAAGAAGAGAAGGTCTACATCAGCGAAAGCCAGCTCGAAGAGCTCCAGAACCGCCGGGAAAGTACAATTGGAGCAGCCCGGCAAATGTTAAGGGCGATGCTGGAAGTTCACGGAGGTAAAGGACTACTATACAAAGAGATCCACGACTATGATATAGAGATCTCCAGTTCATATGGATGAAGGGAATACGCTGCCTGTTAGGTTTTTCACTTTTTCCCGACAAGAATATCATGCTATGCAGTACGGGGAGGCGGTGAGGGAGTTTGAAGAATTCTTCTCACAGGAGCTATACAAAGACGTCGCGGAGGCCGTCCAAGAGGGTGAGCACTCCGTGGTCGTCGATTTCCAGGACCTGGATATCTTCAATCCCGAGCTGTCGGACTACCTGACCGAGGAACCCCGCAGCGCTATCGATGCCGCGGAAGAGGGAGTCCTCGGGGTCGATATTGTCTCGGACGAGGAGTTCCATGTCCGGTTCACCAATATGCCAGAGGAAGACTTCATCAAGATCAAGAACCTCCGCTCCGACCACATAGGAAAATTCATACCTATCGAGGGAATGATCAAGCGCGCATCACAGGTGAAGCCCGAGGTAGTCTCAGCGATTTTTGAATGCACACAGTGCGGCGACCAGTACGAGAAGGAGCAGGACTCGTCAAAGCTGAAGAGCCCGTACAAGTGCGACTGTGGATCCCGGAAGTTCGAGGTCGAGGAAAAAGTCATGACCGACACGCAGAACATTGTACTTGAGGAGAATCCTGAATCGAGAGAAGGTTCCGAGCAGCCCGCAACCATTAACGTGCGTCTCGAAGGCGACCTGGTTGACCCCGACTTCCAGAAGAAGGTCGTGCCCGGAAACATCGCCCACATAACAGGGGTGCTTAAAGAGACTCCTTTCCAGAAGAATTCGAAGAAATACGACATCTACATGAACGCCAACTTCCTCGAACCGACAGAACAAGAGTTCGAGGAGCTCGAACTGACCGACGAAGAGATCGACGAGATTGAGGAGCTTGGTAACGAGGAGGACATATTCGACAAGATCACCCGTTCTATCGCGCCGTCCATCTACGGCCACCACCAGATCAAGAAAGCAATCGCGCTCCAGCTATTCGGCGGCGTCAGGAAGACCCGGGAGGACGGTGTCAAGTCCCGCGGAGACATACACATACTGATGATCGGTGAGCCAGGAACCGGTAAGTCACAGCTCCTGAAGTTCACCGGAGAGCTCGCGCCAAAAGGAAGATACGTGGTCGGAAAGTCTTCAACAGGCGCAGGTCTCACAGCCGCCGCAGTTAGAAACGAGCAGACGGGAGAGTTCGAGCTGGAGGCAGGAGCAATCGTCCTCGCGAACAAGGGTCTGGCCGCGGTCGACGAGATCGACAAGATGGGATCCGAGGACCGCTCATCCTTACACGAAGCGATGGAACAGCAGCAGATATCGGTAGCGAAGGCAAACATCCAGGCCACGCTGAATGCGCAGACCTCTATACTTGCCGCAGGTAACCCCAAGCTCGGCCGATTCGATCCCTATGAACCTATTGCCCAGCAGATCGACCTTGGAGACACGCTGCTCTCCCGGTTCGACCTGATCTTCCCGGTTAAGGACGAGCCCGACCAGGAGAAGGATGAGAAGCTATCAAAGCAGGTGATCCAGAACCATATCGATCCCGAGGAAACAAACGCCGAGCTGGGACAGGAAATGATGAGGAAATACGTTGCGTACGCCAAGAGAATCCGGCCGGAACTTACGCAGGAAGCCGCCGACAAGATACAGGAATTCTACGTCAACATGCGAGAGGGGGGCGGGACCGAGGAGGGTGAATCAGTACCTATCACAGCCCGACAGCTGGAGGCACTCATCAGGGTCGCGGAGGCCTCGGCCCGTGCAGAGCTAAGAGAGGATGTCGTGGAAAAGGACGCACAGAGAGCGATCGACATCCTGACCTACTACCTGAAGCAGGTCGGGGTTGACCCGGAGACAGGCGACTACGACATCGACATGATCGAGTCCGGGGTATCGGGAAGCCAGCGCAACCGTTTACAGACCGTGAAACAGATCATCAGGAGCGCAGGCGGAGACGATGACCCTGTAGAGGTAGAAAAGATAATTGAAACCGCCGAAGAACAGGGCCTGGAAAAAGATAAAGCGGAGGAGATCATCAACCGGCTGAAGCGGGAGGGCGATCTCTGGGAGCCGCAACCCGGCCACATCCAGCAGGTATAGCGAAAAATGTTCCTTGAAGATCCACTCGAAGTCAGCGAACTCCAGACAAGACGTGAAATAGGTCTTCCTCCACGTATCTACTATTTTTTCGGGGAGGAGGAACTCCACGGAGCTATTGGCCTGGATAGGAAAGAATACGTGATCATTCCCAGAAGTGTCGAGGAGATAAAGTCCAGCCTGGAGGGCAGATCAGGGACCGCCGAACTAGAACATCTAGGCCCCGAGGAACCAGAGTTAATGCGAGAAGAGTTCGGGGACGGCACTCAATACAGAGACGGAAGCAATTTTCTTGAAGAACAGCTTGAACAGTTCAACACGACCAGCTCGTGCAGGATCATGAGCCGGGATGAAGAAAGCTACTTCCTCCAGGCCACCGACACAGCCAACTACGAAACCAGGTATCTACATAACCGTATTCCCTTTAGATGGCCGAACCACCTGTTCATGGAGGTGGAACTGGAAGGAGAACGTGAGGCAAGAATTAACGCCAAGTATATGCCTATGGGCAAAATCCGGGCGGAACAATATACAAAAGATTTGACTCAAACGAGGTAATATTATGCCACAGCAGAAAAGACAGACAGCGAAACTCGCGACCGCAGAAGAACTCAACTCGGGCAAGTACTTCCAGAAGGAGGGATTCACGCCCAACTATCTCCTAACTCCAGGAGGTAAACGTTTTTCACGCGCCCGCGTGGTCGCGACAGTTGTCGACTCGTTCCAGAACGAGGATGAAACATACGGATCGATAACACTCGACGACGGAACGGACACTGTCCAGATCAAGTTCTTCAACGACCTCGAACCCATGGAAGGCTTTGAAGAAGGTGACATAGTAGAGGCGGTCGGGAAGGTAAGGGAATACCAGGGCCAGATCTACATGAACGCCGAAATCCTGATCAAGCGAGATGTCGAGCACGAGCTGCTCCACGAACTCCGGCACAGGAAAACAGAAGAAGAATGGCAGCAGTTGAAAGATACTGTTAAACAGCTCAAGGAGTCAGGAAAAAGTCAGGACGACATCGAGAAAGAGATGAGCGGCAAGCTGGAAGAGGATGAAGTCGACGCTCTTCTACAGTCATTCGGCGAACAGTTCGAAACCGAACGCGAGGAAGAGCGCGAGAACCTCGAAAGAAAAGTAGTCGAAGCAGTCGAAACCATCGACGAAGGTGACGGTGCGGACTACGGAGACATAGCGGACGAAGTCGATGCCGGCGAAGACCAGCTCGAAGACACCATCAACACCCTACTCAGCGAAGGAACATTCTACGAGCCGCAACCAGGGAAAATCAAGAAGCTGTGATAAGATGGCATACAGAGCTAAGAGGAGATTTACTGACCCTGATGAGGCGATTGAGATATTAAGAGAGCTTCCAGAGAATGGCTCCTACAGAGTAAATGGATCATTCTATCATAGAGAACCTAGCGTACTATTCTCCAAGCACAGTATTGAGGAAGCCGTTAGGGAAACATACCATCTCGCGACTAATCTCAGCGTTTCCATAAACTATGATAGAGGAATTATCAACATTAGAGGCAACATAGGGCCTTTTCCGACTAGCAGCATGAAGGGGCAGTTTGAAAGACCTAGCTGGGAAGAATTTAGAGAATTCCTGGAAAAGACAGGAGAATGGAGATAATCATCCAATCTAGTTAAGAAACTTCGTGCCTAACGATCTTGCATGACTGATTACGATGAACTCCTTGAGAAGGGTATGGAGGAGGTTCCGGACGTGCAGGATTCTGGAGAGCGTTTCGAGGTTCCTGTGGCAGACACCAAAAAGTCGGGATCGAAAACTGTTATCACCAACTTCGGCGAGATCGCGGATAAATTTGGCCGGGACAGGAAGCATGTTTCGAAGTACATCCAGAACGAGCTGGGTACCGCTGGCCACGTTGAAAACGACGAGCTGGTGCTGAACGGCGAGTTTCGCAGAGGCAACGTCCAGGCAAAGGTCCAGCAGTACGCGGACGATTACGTTTTCTGCCCGAAATGTGAGCGTCCGGACACGAACATTGTGAAGGAGAAAGGCGTCGAGATACTCAAATGCCAGGCCTGCGGCGCCCGGACACCGCTTTAAGCTTTCTACGCCGTTTTCCGGGTTTGCAAGCACCTCATTGTAGCCGTTTTACTGGAAGTATGTTGATATGGACTCAGCAATAGCCCCTATTGTGAGTGGTGCCAGATGGCAGAGGTATTCCTTGCGAACGGCGATCTGTGGTACATCAGAGACTATCCCGACAGCGAGTTCGAGAAGACAGTAGGACACCAGGACCTCTCAAATCTTAAACTGCCGGAGAAACAGGCGCAGAGAATTATGGAGACCTCCGACACGGACTTCCCTTACATCGGCGGGCTGGGAGAACTCGCGCTCTCCGAGTCTTTGCTCGAGGGATCGGTCATCTCCCGGGACCGGATAGTTACACAGGCCAACAGCTCCTGGCTCTCCGGGGGCGAAAAACAGCGCCTCGGGAAGGTATATGTCTCCGACTTCAGGAAAATTTTTGGAGAGAAATACCGTAAAAGATACGATCATGTCAACCTGGCGCTGGTTGACAGAGAATCGGGAATATTCGCAGAGTCCGAGAGAAAACCACGGAAACTCTACGACTCCAGCACCGATCTGCTCGTGGCGGCGAGCGCAGGCGACCTCGACGAGTCCTACGACAGGATGAGAAAGGTACGCTACGATGCCGCCACCGATATCCGGAGAATCGCGGATAAGGTGCTTGAAAGGGGCTGAGAAACAGGAGTTCAAACCCCAGAAAGCCACACCTTTTAAAGGTTACTATTTAAGGCAAGCATAGGTGTAGAGATGGCAGGCTGATTACCTGTTCCATCATCTATTCAGGTGTACAACAATGGCAGATGAAATGAATTCTCAGCAAATGATCCAGATGTTCCAGCAAAAGCTCGGCAACCTAGAACTAACTGTCCACGCTCTTCTCTCAGTCCTCGAGGAAGAAGACATGATCGACCAGGACACAATCAACGAGAAGGCGCAGGAGATTGTCGAAGAGATGCAGGCACAGCAGCAGGCAGCTGGAGCACCAGAAGACCTTGCTGAAGAGCTAGAAGACGACGAGGAGTAAAACCCGAAGTCAATTCGGGCTCCTGTACGTATTTTTCTTTCAACTATACCGTTCACATAACTCACAGTCGCAGTCATTCTTCCTGGCCTTGCATTCTTCACGGCCATGTGTAATCAGCAGGATGTGGAAAGGATACTTTATCTCGTCCGGCACCTTCTCCTCCATGACTTCATGAGCCCTCTCACGAGAGGCGTTCTCAGGGACTAGCTTGTAGCGTTTCGCGAGGCGGTGAACATGGGTGTCAACTGGAAAGACCGGCACCCTGAAATGGAAGCAGAGAATCACCGCCGCTGTTTTAGGACCAATACCCGGTATCTCGGTCAGCCATTCCTTTGCCTCCTCAACACTCTTACCGCCGAGAAACTCGATGCTGTAATCCCCCGATTCCTGCCTTATAATCCTGAGAGCCTCCTGTATGCGCTCCGCCTTCGTCGGGCCGAGGCCCGCAATCCTTATCGTCTCGATCAACTCGTCGATATCAGAATTTTCAATCTCGGCATAATCGTCGCCGTAACGTTCTTTCAGCTTCCTGAAGGCTTTGTCACGGTTGACATCGTTAGTGTTCTGTGAAAGAATGGTCTCGATCACCCAGTCAACGCCGCTCATCTCATCAGGCTCCTCCGGTTCACCATACCGGTCGAGCAGCCACTGGTATATCTCCCGGATCTTCTGCTCCTCACTCATCTTCTACCGACCATCCTGAAACCATAAAATACCTCCGGCCCGGACTTGTTGGGGTCGAAACCTCCTAGATGTTTTCCAGGAAGCTGCTTGCAAAGATCTTTCTGGCCGAGCAGATAGATATTTTCCCTTTCTTTAAGCGCCTCTTCAACCTGCTCCAGGTGCTGCTGCACCTGCTCCTCACGCTTCCTTTCAAACCTGTCCTGGGAGAACCCTCCCTTCGAGTGCTTTCTGTCGACACGGGACTTCAAGGTCTCAACCTCGCTATACTCTCCCGACTTTTCAGTAAAGATCCGGGTCTCGCCCGCCGACACGAGAGCCCAGGTCTTCTTCGACTCGATGAAACTGAGAAGAGTCCGGGTCGAAAAACCGTTGGAAAGCTCCCAGTTCGCATCGAAAAACGGCCGCGTCTTGAGCACTAGCTCGAAAACATCCGGGTCAAGGAAAGCGACAAAAGATTCATGCCGCTGGAGAAGCTCGATCTGCTGCCTATTTGCAGTATTCTTCAGCCCCTTCAGGTCCTCTACTTCATGTACCTCTTTCGGGGAAAAAACCGTCACCATGTCCTCCTCCGGAGACTCGACCGTTTCAAGCTTCTGGAGCAGCCGGTAGGCCGATTCAAAATCTATTTCCTCCAGATTCCCAGGCTCTTCCACGTCATCCTCCTCTTCGTCGGCCTGAATACCGTGTATTCTATCCTCCAGCCTGTTGATCTTTTCTTCGGCCTCCTGTTTCTTGCGGGAGAGTTCGGAGCGTCGCTTTTTCTCGGCCTTGAAACGGTTCTCCAGCCGCTCCTTTTCCTCCTTCAGCGATTCCAGCTTCTGTTTCAGCTCCTCTTCCTCCTGGTTCGACCACGGAAGCCTCATGTGGAAAGCTGGGTAGCCCAGAGTTTTAACCGTCGCGTCGAAAATCGGAAAGTCTTTTAAAACTGGTAGAGCTATTCTGGATCAGTGGATATTGATGGCTGAGAAAACAGTTGAGGAACTTGATCCTGCAGACGACGATATTGAAATCACCGGAACAATCGCGGAGCTTCCGACACCTCGCGCGGTATCGACCCAGTACGGTCAGAAGAAGATAGTGACCTGCGTCTTCGAGGACGATACCGGAAGCATCGACCTGACCCTGTGGGAGGAAGAGATCGAGGCCGTCGAGGAAGGCGACGAGGTCCACATCACCGGCGCTTACGTCCGGGAATGGGCCGACGACATCCAGCTAAACATCGGCCGTGACGGAAACATCAAAGTAGTGGAAGAGTAAAAGCCGTCGGCTTTCTACAACTATTTTAACTTTGCCTAGAGCTTTTTCTACCCAGGGATGGGAATAGAGGACCGCATCGAGGAACTGGAAGAGAAGTTGCAGGAGACGCCGGTCAACAAGTCGACAGAAACGGAGCGCGGCAGATTAAAGGCGAGAATTGCGGAGCTGAAGGAGGAGAAGAAGCAGAAGCAGAAAGGCACCGGCGACACCTCAGGATACGCGGTTAAGAAGCACGGCGACGCGACTCTAGCACTTGTCGGTTTTCCCTCGGTAGGAAAGAGCACCCTCCTGAATGCGCTTACAAACGCGGAGAGCGAGACAGGCGAGTACGAGTTTACGACGCTCGACGTCGAGCCCGGGATGCTGAAGTACAAGGGTGCGAACATCCAGATACTGGATGTCCCCGGATTAATAGGCGGTGCTGCCGAGGGCAAGGGAGACGGCACACAGGTCCTCTCAGTCGTCAGGAACGCCGACCTCGTGCTCGTGCTTCTCGACCCAGAGGAGATGCGGTTCGACGAGATCACCGGGGAACTCTACAACGCCGACATAAGACTGAACTCGTCGCCGCCCGACATTAAGGTCGAGAAGAAGAGCCGCGGCGGAATCAATATTTCATCGACAGTCGACCTCGATATAGAGGAAGAAACCATAAGACAGGTGATGTTCCAGCGCGGCTACACAAACGCGAACGTCGTAATCCGAGAGAATGTGGACATGGACCGCTTCATCGACGGGCTGATGGACAACAGGAAGTACGTTCCCATGATCAGCGCGGTCAACAAGATCGACCAAGTTTCTAGCGAAAGACGCCAGGAGCTCGAGGTTTCTCACGATACTTTGATCTCTGCGGAGACCGGAGAAAATCTGGACGAGCTGAAGGACCTGATCTTCGAGAACCTCTCGCTTATGAGGATCTACATGAAGGAGAAAGGTGAGGAGCCCGACAGAGAAGACCCCCTGATACTGGAGGAGGGCTCAACTGTCGGAGATGCTCTCGACGAGCTGCCGGGCGACATGAGAGACAGGTTCAAGGCCGCCAGAGTCACAGGTGAAAGCTCAAAGTTCCCCGAGCAGAAGGTCGGGGTGGAGCACGAGCTGGTGGACGAAGACATCCTGGAACTTAATCTGCGGCATATCTAACTCCTGAAAAGATCGGAAACGTATTCTCTGGCTGCCTTCATAAACCTGCTAGAGTGTGGCTCCATCGATATCTGACGGTGGATTTCAACCAGGGCTTTATCCCTGTCAGTCAGGTCTTCCGGGACACCCTCTCTGAAACGCATGGAAAGCTCCGAGGTATCAACAGTACTGAAGTGGGAGTGAATTAAAACATCGTCTCCAGGTACTCTGTAAACATGTCTACGGCCTGGAGGGCTCATCATCTCCTCCATCAAAGCGTAAGTAGGCCGATCCATAGACTCCTCAACTTCATACTCGAAGTCCTCTTCCTCAAGCAACTCCTCGTAGTCCTCTCTTCTTATCCCATTAAGCACTCTCATTCCAGGAATATCGGATAGATCATATCCTTCAAGCTCAAATTCATCTACGTAATCTTCAAAATCACGGGAATCCCTTCCTACAGCGCCTGCCATATAGCCACATTTGAGTAATAAAATTCAAGTACCTTTCTCTCCTCCCTGTAGGCCGTTCTCTCCTGCTGGAACTACCGGAACTTGCGGAAAGCCATAATCTTGACTTTTAAACTAGCGGAATAATTGTTGTTCCGTGAGACGCCAGAACTCGATCATAGAGGACGCCCGTGTGCTCCGGGAAGGTTTCATCCCGCAGAGAATGGTGCACAGGGACAACCAGATCCAGGAGATAAAGAGAAACCTGGAGCCTTTGCTGGAGTCAGATTCACCGAGGAACATGCTGCTCTACGGGCCGCCAGGAACTGGGAAGACGACAATGGCCTCGTATGTTATCGATGAGATGCAGAAGCATTCTTCGGAAGTAGTCTCCGGTGAAGTCAACTGCTGGCGGTATCCCTCCCGTTTCAAGGTTTACTACAACCTTCTCCAGGATCTCGGCGTCAACCTGATCCATAGAACCGGAACTCCCACGGACGAGCTGGTGGACAGGTTCAGGGAAAAAGCATCGAAGAGAAAGACCGTGGTCATACTCGACGAGGTCGACCAGATAGAGGAAGAGCGGATACTCTACGACTTTGCACGTGAAGATGTCGCGCTGATAATGATTGCAAACAAGGAGACCGCCCTCTACAATATTGACGACCGGATCCGGTCATCGCTCGAAGGAACGCGCGAGATACATTTCCCAGCTTACTCCCAGGAAGAGCTGGTGGACATCCTGAAGGACAGGAGGAAGTGGGGGATGGAGACAGGAGTTATAGAGAACTCGCTGCTCCACAGGATCGCGAACAGGGCAGATGGAGACGCGAGAGTGGCGATCAACTCACTCAGGATCGCTGCAGAAGAGGCCGAGCACCAGGAGATGGAGGAGATTCCTCTGGAGGTGGTGAAGGACGCTCTTCCCGAGGCGGAGAAGCAGAACAAGTCGAAGTCCATAGACAAGCTGAACCCACACCAGAAGGTTCTATACGACGTTATAGAAGAGGAGGGCGAGATCAAGCCAGGTGAGCTGTATGAACGATACCGCGAGGAAGTTGATGAGCCCAAGGTCGAAAGGACGCTGAGAAAGTACCTCAACAAGATGGATCACTACCGCCTGATCGAGACAGAAGGTGAAGGCCGCTGGAGAAAGTACACGGTGGCGGAATAAATATATAGTCCAGCATATACTTATCTTTTGGAAAAATGCAGAGGAATTCTCAACTTAGGCCTAAAGACATTAAAGAGGACAAAATAGAGGAATACCGGAGAATCTTCCAGGAATATTTCAAGATAACCCGCAGCTCAATAGAAACCAGCCTGGACAGGGAAGGGATAAGAAAAGAGCTGGAACAGGAGTTAGACGATACCTGTCCCGAAGACCTGTACATGATAGGCTACGCCCTTGGAGAAAGAAGGAACCAGCTAGAGGAGAAATTCAACAAGAACCTGGGTGTGGGCTACTGGAAAGTAAAAGAATTTCTCCCAGAATCTTATGGCGAGGAAGATGCAAGGATGGTAGGTCAGGCAATGCGAAGCTGGGAAGAGATCAGGGACATGATAGAAAGCATACCGGAATAACGGAACCTCCTGGACTTCTTTATAAATCGGGTTCTGCGCATTACCCAGTATGGACGGAAAAGTCAAGGACTGGCACAGATACCTCCCGGAGAAAGAACGCCAGGCAATTGAGAAAATGCAGATCTCCAGTTACCCTGAAGATAGCGCCTGTAACCGTATTTTAAGGTGTTTAAACCTGAAGCAGGCGAACAGTATAAAAGACTTAGTAGGTGGAGAGAATCATGATGGATACTGACTTCATCGATGAAGCCGGCCACCAGATACCGGTCGACTTCCGAGAAAGATCAGTGATTTCACGGCTGCTTATCCCTCTCTCAAAGTTCAGGGAAGCAGTCAGAGTTTAGTGACCTACCCGCCCATTTTATTCTCCACCTAGCTCTTCCAGAAGTTCCCGCTGTTCCTTATCGATACTCTCCTGCTTTCTCTCAACACTTAGCACCACCAGCTCGTCTTCCTCAAAATCATCGATCCTGTCCTTCCCGACGTAGCGGGCTAGCTGACCTGTGTTTCTCGCAGGACAGATGATAAAGTCGAGCGCGTAGTCACGATCAGAGCCGCCAAAACGCAGCTTCACGGTGTCCCTCCTCGCTCTCAGATGGTTTTTTACAGCTCTAGTGGCACGGTCATCAAAGCTGTCGAACGCGTGGACCTGCCAGGAGCTCCCATCAGGATGGTAGCGTTCGATCGATACAGTGTAGAACTCGCACCTATCGCCGTACTTGCCGTGGCAGAAATCCGTAACCTTTTCCGCCAGACCGTCGAGATCGCCATTAAAGGCCGTGTAAAGGGCGTTTTTCTCCTCGTTTTCGTGGATCATATAGAAAGAATGGAGCCAGAGAGGTAAAAAGCTAGCTACTCCTCGAGTAGTCTGGCGTTTACAACGCCGTCCTGACCCGGTCTCGACGTGATGACTGCCTCGCCTTCCTCTGTATCGATGACCGTACCCTTCGTGAGAAGTGATCTCCGGACATAGTTCGGGTTGGCCGGGTTGTCCTCCACAGATTCAATTTCAACCTCCTCGACCTCTCCGTCGATCGCGAGGTTGACCGTCCTGGACCTGCGAACGACATTCTTCGAGTTACCGCCCCGGGTGTCTTTCTTCTCGATCCTCTGTTCTCCAAGTTCCGGTGCGGAAAATTCGGATCCTAGATCGTACTTCCGGGACTTCCTGTAAGGCCGGGTTTTTCCTCCTGTCTTCTTCGTATCGGAGTTACGGTGCCAGATTGCCAT
The DNA here is from genome assembly GCA_964421955.1 of uncultured archaeon. Taxonomy (GTDB): domain Archaea; phylum Nanohalarchaeota; class Nanosalinia; order Nanosalinales; family Nanosalinaceae; genus CAYQYU01. Next base: position 40,945 of record CAYQYU010000009.1, read on the forward strand.
GTCTTCTTTCCCGGTCTGAAACTTTATAAAAAGTCGTATAGTCGTGGCTTGAGGAAAGGGTTCTCAGTAGGTTTATATATCTTGTTCAAGCATTTCGAGGATACAGGTGTCTTAAGTCTATGTCAGATAACGACGACGGTACACGACCCCTGGACGTTCTTGACAGAGCTAAAGGAGATCGAGTTATCGCACAACTAAAAGATGGATCAACAGTAACAGGAAAACTCAGAGCTTTCGACCTCCACCTCAACATGTGGCTGGAAAATGCCTCGGTAAAGAAGGAGGAGGGCAAAACAGACTACGGGAAGCTTCTGGTCAGGGGCGATAACGTTATCGTCGTAAGCCCGGAGTGATCCAATGCGAAGATCAAAAATCTTCAGCATAGCCGAGACACGAAGGTGTTTCAACTAATGGCAAGTGAAAAAGGAACGGGAAACCAGAAAACACACGGCAAGTGCAGGAGATGTGGAAAGAAAGCGTACCATCTCCGGAAAGGAGAATGTGCCGCGTGCGGCTTCGGAAAGACATCGAAGCGCAAAGACTTCAACAAGGCCAAGCCGCGGAAGGATTGAAAGGTAGTTTAAATGGAGTTCTCGGTAATTGTTCTAACAGATGCCGGAGATTTTCTCCTTGAGAACGAGAGCCAGCTCTCAAGAGAGGAGAAAGGTGTGGAGATTGAAGCCGCGTATATCTTCAACGAGGAAGAACTCGCCCAGGAGATACAGGCAGACACCGTTTTCGTACCTTACTCCTCGATAGAAAACATCCAGTACGGCGACTTCGACCACGAAACTGTATAAAAACCTCCATCCTTCTACACAAAATATCAGCTAACGTGCGTTCGCCTTTGGCGAATGCTCTCTTTGCTCAAACTTCCGCAACCTCTTTGAGGTTGCTGGTCACAGAAGACAGTAAGGTCTTCGAGTTAGCAAGGTTTGGGCCCATAGCTCAGTCTGGCAGAGCACCGGCCTTTTAGGACCTCAAGTTCTCCTCCGGAGAACGAGGACCAAGAAGCGAGTGAAAGCGAGCTTCGCAAAGACAGCCGGGCGTCGCGGGTTCAAATCCCGTTGGGCCCAACTGTTATGCTAGAGGAAGTTTACTACAGGCTCAGGCTGAACAGGAAGGATTTCCAGGTTATCTTGGGTCTCTTCCTGATCGATATCGCCCTTACTATCTACGGCATCAGCTCGGGTGCGGGCTCGGAAATGTCTCCTTTCTTCCGATCTTTTACAGACACCTTGACTCTCATGGTAGCTGGTGGCCTGGTCTATATGGGCATACTTTCTGCGCTGAACTATTTTCTGGAAGGCGCAGTCAGGACAGTTCTCGCGGCCGCGGCCATCGGGATGCATATCGGCGGCATCTTCTCCTGGGTATGGCTTTTTGCGGGATTCGAGACAGGGCATTCCGCGCTATATCTCAATTACATGCTGATAGCAGCCTCGACAGCCGGCGCTTACAGTTTCCTGGAATCGAGAGACTGGATTTACTGACAACCGCTTTTATTCCTGGAGGCCATAAATTCATGTTCGACAGCATAAGCAGACAGAACCTAACAGTCCATCCTTAACTGGGGAATGGTCCACTGAAAGAGTCTGTAGAGAGCCACATACGTGTGGAACTGAAAGAGCGGGGATAGCCGAGCTACACACTTCTCTTGATTATCCGGGTTATCCGGGTCAGCTTGGCAGCATTTCCCGCGGTCGAACTTATCTCTGTTATGTGAAGTATACCTCTCCGGAAGACGGGCAGATCAGCCAGCGCTGGCGCAACCCTCGCAAGCCTCACCTCCTGGACTATAGAGAACAGCGGGATCACCAGCAGTATGTCCAGCCAGTGATCATCGACAAATTTCTCGTGGTTGGTCGATAACCGGTAGGAGACTCCAAGCCTTGCAACGAAGTATCCAATCAGAGCCCAGTTAGCCCATGTGATCCATGTCGCCATCCGGGGGGTCACTGTAAGGAAGAACTCGAAGACTATAATAAAGCCTATCAGGAGCAGGACGAAAGGCATTATGTGATCAAGCAAAATCTTTATTTGGTGGGCCCTGTGCCTCGAGAAACGGCCCTCTATCGACTCCTCTATGTCTTCAATATCCTCCGCGTAGTTTTCCAGGCTCACATCCGTTAATTCCAATCTCCAGAATAAAAGTCCGGCGTATCCAATGCATTAAAAATACTTACAGTATCACTCCAATTTAGACCTACAGGACCGGTAGCTTAGCCAGGTTAGAGCGCCACGCTGATAGACTCGAAACCTTTCAGGTTTCTGCGACCTGAAATCTCGGTTTCACCGAGGAATTCAGGAACGTGGAGATCCCCAGTTCAAATCTGGGCCGGTCCACTCTTACTACATGTTCAACATCTCGTCTTTCTCCGGCAGCTCCAGACAAAGGTGAAACTCGACATTGAAACCGGAACTGGAACACCACACGACCGACTTTAAAGGCTACCACAGCCACTACAAAACCAGAAAATCTCTAACCCTGGAGGCCGGTAAACCGTGAAGT
>CAYQYU010000010.1:0-36498 GCA_964421955.1 uncultured archaeon
GGATTTGAACCCGCGTGGGAGCATTGCACCCCCAGTGGCTTAGCAAGCCACCGCAATAGCCAGACTATGCGACCCCGACCCGGTTATGTAAGTGGTTGGATGTGAAATGTTTAAAATTCCGAACCTATCCGTATTTTCTTCTCCTATGTGCCTTGGCGATGCTGGCGTTGGGAGCGCATTCCAGGCATGCCAGCAGCTCGCCGTCATCGTCACTGAACACTCGTTCGAAAGAGTCCGAGACGTGACCTCCGCAGTAACCGCATCCCTCTTCAGTTCCTCCATCAGCCATGTAAATGGCTGAGTCGTCTTCAAGAAGCTCTGACCAGTCGTTCCTCATGACCAGAAATATGGCTTGAAACCTTATGTATTTGGCCGAGCCCCTCAACAAGCTATTTAAATTTCTGACCGCCAGTTTCCCTTGTAAAGAGGTCTTACAATAAATGGCAGACAACATTATCGATTTCTCGGAGATCACCGACAAAGATGTTTTCACCAGGAAAGGGTCCTACTGCGGCAAGCTGAAGGATGTCGAGCTGAATCTCGGCAAGTTTGGCGTTAGAGCGGTAGTGGTTGGTGCGAAGAAAGGGTCCTACCTCGCGCAGAAAGTTGGCGGGGCGAAGAACGTCGTGATACCGTACAACATGGTTGAGGCACTTGACGACGTTATAATAATCAAGGACTTCCAGACCTCGGACATGGAAGAGCAAACAGCTTAAACCGCTGGAGTTCAATTCTTGAACTGTAGTAATGGTTGTCCAGATTCTGGCATCTGCGGTCTACGAGGCCATCAGGCATTCATGGCTAGTCGCCACGGTGCTCGTGAAATACATTCTGGTCGGGCACCTTGGAGCATTGATTTACAGGAACGATATCAGTTTCAGGAGTTTTCTCGAACTTGTAGAAAAGTATTCGCGTGAAACAGTCGTCGGTATTATCGGTCTCGGGATAGTTTTCAGCGCGATAGGTTTCAGGCCGGAATCCATGTTAACGTTGTCCAGTGAGATGATTGCACTGGCATACTTCGGGTACCTTTTCTGGGAGTACTAGTTCAACTTGTCAGTTACACGGCTGTGCCAGGTATCTAATGCCTCCGTTGTGATCTGCTTGATCTCCTCCATCGGCAGCGCGGTGTAAACGTAGTAGACAGTCTTGTCCGTCTTGCCCTCCCTCATGATGATGTCCTTGTCCATCATGTCCTGGAGTGCTCGTTGAACTGTCGAGCGATTCCGGTCGACCCGGGAGGCTATTTCCTGTACCGTGAGCTTTGAACTCCTTAGCTCCTCAAAGACATTCTCCTGTAGCGTGTTTAGATCAAAAACCTCGAAAACTATGTCCTCTTCGTCCTTCCCCTCCAGATCTAGAAACTCCATTATCTAGATACTGGAACAATGAGAAATAAAAATTAGCCCCCTGCAATCACATCGAACACCCTGATCTCATCGCCATCTTTAAGTTCGTGCTCGCCCGAAATTATGGTCCCGTTTCTCGACACCAGAACCTCCTCCGGCTCGATATCTTTTGACTTCAAAAGTTCAGAAACATTCGCACCCGTCTCAACCTCGACCGACTCTTCCTTCTCGGTGTCAAGATCGTCACGAACCAGAGTTACCTTCATCGAGTTCACCTAGGATAAACTCCGGAGCAAGAGATAAGTGGCTTACCTATCCCGGAAGTGAGAGTAGAAGTAGACGCCCGATACACCGCCGACCACCGAGGCGTAAAAGACGGTTATCGTGGACATTCTAAGCAGAAGTGCCGCTTCTCCAAGAAGCGAAATCCCCATAAGTGCCGCGGCCGCATATTGATGCTTCTCCGATATCCCCATCTCTATCCTTCCACCTCTATCACGTTGTTCCTTGCGGCGTGGAAAAGATACTCCTGGGCGTAGCCCGCGTAGTCGCCGAAGTGATCCTTCAGGTTCTCCGAGGTTTCATCGTAGTCATCGCTATGCAGCTCCGGGTAATGAGCTTCGATAGCCTTCCATGCCCAGGTATCGAGAGGTGCGGCCTCGTGGAACCCGAGCGAGAAAAGCAGGACGCAGTCAGCTACCTTGTCGCCCACGCCGTAAAGCTTCTTCATCTCCTTTCTGGCGTCGCCGTAACTCATCTCCCGGACCCTGCCGGGATCGAAACCTTCCTGGAGAATATCGATAGTTTCGAATATGTACTTCGCGCGGTAACCAACACCGATCTCTCGCAGCTCTTCCTCTGTAGCATCGGAAAGTTCCTCCAGAGTCGGGAACCTGAGAAGCTCCCGGCCGTTGAACTCCAGAGTTCCGCCGTACTTTCTTGCGATCTCATTATGCATCTCCTTGATCCGTGGGATCCTCATCTGTGGCGAGCAGAGGTAAGATATCAGACAGGGAAAAAACTCATCCTGAACAACTCGGAGACCCCAGTAGTTTTCCCTTGCGGTCTCAAGCCCACGGTCTTCCGGGAAACGTGAGAATACTTCCTGGAGATCGTGGTCGAGGCCCAGAGCCTTTTTCACATCCCGAGGTGAGAGTTCAGTCTCAACGAACAGCGTTTCGCCCCGTTGCTCGACCATAACTGGCGAGCCGTTCCTGATCGTGTAGAACTTGCTCCCGCCTTTACCATAGAGGTCGCCTTCAGTCCTGTGCCAGCAGAAGGTCTGGCCGCAGGTCATCGTCAGCTCCAGATCGAAATTCTCCGCGGGAATTGAGAACTGTTTCATACTTAGAAAGTCGGACTTAAAGCTAAAATAGCTGTGACCGCAACAGAATCTAGATGCTCGAACACCTTGGATCGAACCGGCCTGAAGGAATCGAAGATCCGGATTCCAGGCACAACTTCAGTCCTCCAGAAGAGCTCGGAAGGAAAGTCTGGGGTCTAGAGTTCCAGTCACCGCTGATGAACGCGGCCGGAGTTTTCAAGTCAGCAAAACATTACAGGGCCACAGCCCAAAACGGCGCGGGAGCATACCTCGCAGGAACCTTTACACCGGAACCCAGAGAAGGAAGAACTGTAGACAGGGACAGTCCTTTCCTCCACATGCGTGAATCTGGAGCGACCGTCAACGCACTTGGGCTGCCGAACCCAGGATTCGCCGAAGGACAGGCGAACATTAAAGGTGTAGATAGACTGCAGGGCTGTCCTTACGGAACCAGCATCACGGGCAGCCCTGACAACATCGGTGAAAGGAAGTATGCCGAGGAAATCGTGGAAGGATTGCTCACCATGGAAGATGCAGGAGTTGACTTTGTGGAGATCAACGAGAGCTGTCCGAACACCGAGAAAGGTCGCCCGCAGACCACAGATCTGGAAGAAAGACTTGAGCATATCTCCAGAGAGTTCCTGGATTCACACGACCTCCCTGTTATAGTAAAGTTCTCAAACGACACCCCTCCTGAAGAAGTCGAACACATCGTAGACCTGCTCGCGGAACATGGATTTCACGGCATCAACTTCGGCAACACATCAGAGAACTATGAGAGGTATTCCATGAACATCTCGGGATCAGAGGAGAGAAGTTACAGGAAATTCACAGGAAAGCACGGAGGAGGTATTGGTGGACGACCGCTCAAAAAACGTTCCCTCGATCTGGCCGGGAGAGCTGTAAAAAGAGCACAGGAAAAACACATGGAAAGGGATTTCCTCGTGGTAAGAACCGGTGGCGTCGAGGGAGCCAGTGATATCAGGGAGTCGGATTCACGAGACATAGGAATGAACCAGTGGTTTACAGGATACCTCGAGGCACTAGAGGAACACGGCAATAGAGCGTACCAGGAAACGTTTAAAGATCTCTAATCCTCTTTCTTCGAGTACCTGAAGAACCCCGTGCCCTTCTCATCATCAACATCAGCCGATTTATCCTTGTACTTCTTCGCATCGCTTTTCTTGTAGCTGCGGCCGCATTTATGGCATTCAACGCGCTTCTCCGCCCTGGATCGCTGCTTGTAACCGCAGTCAGGGCACTGGTAGTAGACCATGTTATCGATTAATGTTCAAAGGTGAAAAAGCTTTTTATTGAGTCCTGGAAGAGTTTTTGCATGAAGAAAGCCGTTCTAAAGGGAGCTGTGGTAGGCTCAATTTTTTCAGCCGCCTCTTTCGCGATTGTAAAGTTCCTGGGTTACAGGTGGGAAAGCTTAACCGCTCTTATGTACATGTACGTCGTTATGGGAGTTATAATCGCGATAATCTACGAGATTGAGACAAGAGCCGGAGGCTTCTCCGGGCTACTGGATAGAATAGTCCTTGTGGCGGAGGACGAGCACCTCCACATGAAGAAGCTTTTCTCGGGAGAAAAATATAGAATAAAAGGGGAAGTTGAGAAGCTCTAGTAGCTCTCCGAGTCGATCTCCTGTCCCTCACTGTCTGACAGAGTTGCGGTGTCGCCTCCGTCGTTCCAGGAAATTCCTGTTCCCTCGTTTCCTTTCCACTCCTGGCTGGAGTAGACCTTCAGGCGATCCCCGGACTCAAGTGCGACCGATGGGAAAGTGTAGCTTCCTGCCTCGTCCTCAAGAGTCCAGCCTTCAAGGTTGACCTCCTCAAGGTCGTTGTTGACAAGCACCACATGCTCCTGATCGTTGTCCCCGAAGCCGGATGCGGTCGAACTGTTCGCGATCACCTCGACGTTCGGCCGGACGCGCTCACGGAGATCCTGTCTTCTCTCGTCGAGATCTTCCTTCCGCGACTCCATCATTTTCATGAGTTCCTGGTGTCTTTTCTCGACTTTCTCGCGGCTGGAGCCCTCGAACTCGACTTCTCTTGTCCCTTCGTGGCGGGTGACCTCAAGGGATCCATAGGGAGTCGAGGATTTCTCGACCACTCGGTCTCCAGATTCCTCAAGCGTGAGAGTCCCCGAGGAAGCGGTGAGCTCCCAGGTCGTTCCAGAGGGAGTTCTCTCAACGTCGAGCCTCGAGTTGGGGTTCTCGACAGATGCCTCAACTGAACCCGAGGTTACCTCGGTCCTGAACTCGTTGAAGGCAGTCTTCACCTCCGCGCTGAAACTGTCGGAGGAAGCCTCCCTAGAGACCTGTTTGGGAACCTCTTCACTCGAAGATATATCCGGCAGATCATCTGAAACTACTTTTCCAGAAGTTACTGACTGTGAAGCAGCCGGAATAGATACAAGACCTACTAGAACTGATGCAGCAACTGCAGCTTGTGCTATAGTTGCCATATCTACCACTAAAAACACAGTTGTTTATAAATCTTTCTGGCGTCTAGAAAAACATAAAGGCTCTAAAAAGATTTCTATATATAAATAAAGCTTTCTCTGTGCTTTAAAATGATTGAAGACAGACCATATTCTCTTTTCAGATCTCTAGATATTATTTTCAATCTCGTTGTTGTTCTTGAAAACCATGAGTATGGCCTTGAAGACTCCGAGGAGTATCGGCCCGAAGAACAGTCCGGGCGCACCAAAGATGTAGACCCCTCCTATTACACCTATAATGATGGCTGCTGGATGTAGTTCCGCTTTCCTGTCCACGACTATTGGGCGGAGAATATTGTCCGTGAGGCCAACAATTACTAGACCGTAGATCAGCAGGAATATCCCCATGAGAGTATTCCCCGTGAGGAACAGGTACGCCGAAGCCGGAGCCCAGACGAGCATAGACCCCACTATAGGTATGAACCCGAGTATCACCATCATGAACGTCCAGAAAATGTAGTTAGGGACCCCGGTCGCTGCAAGACCTAAACCTGCGACCAATCCCTGGGCGACCGCGACGAGTACGTGACCCTTGATAACTGCCCAGGTCGTTATATTCATCCTCTCGTAGAGGTTGTCCCTGACATCTGATTCAAGCGGTATTATCTCCTTTATCCATAAAGCCATCTCCCTGCCGTCCCTGATGAAGTAGAACAGAAGGAACAGCATCAGCGTTATACCTATCGCGAAGCCCGCAATCAGGTTAACAAGTTCAGAGAAGCTGCCGAAAGTGACCGACGTGAACTCGGTTATCGCAGAGTTTATAGTCTGCTCGACATCAAGTTGCTGTCCGGTATATTCCCGGATGTAGTTCTCTATCTCAGTAGTGTTGATCAGCTCCGTCTGGTTGATATCCTGCGTGAGGTCCCGGGCGTCGTCGATGACCGCTGCAGTCGCAAACACGAGGGGAACGACCGCGATCAGGATCGCAAAAATCATCAGCAGAAACGCAGAGATACTGGGATTTATGTAGCGGGAAAGCTTCTTCTGGAGCGGATAAAGTATGAAAGCCAGTATAATCGCGAAAAGGAAGTATTCGAGAAATGGCCTCAGCATCAGCCAGGATACAAAGGTCAAAAGTGCTATGAGGGCTAGAACAAAGATTTTCTGGTTATCCATGTGTCGATTTGGAAGTCCTAGCTAAATAAATATACCTGAAGACCAGTAGAAAGATATCGCCGGGACAAGAAGCACCGCCATACATGCCGCCCTCTCGCTCTCTATCAGCGCGGCGTATCCTATGAAGCTCGCAGTTGATAGAACCAGGAGGCCCTGGAGACCTGTCAGCCAGACGGTTGAAAAAACGATGACTGCCGAGACCGCAAGAAGCAAGTATTCGAGCCTGTAACTCCGTATGAACGAAACGAAGAGACGAGAGGTCCACCGTGCAGAGACGAGCGAAACTGAAACAGCGACCAGAGAAAGTCCGATGAGAAAAACTATCTCGAAAGCGCCCGTTGTCGAGATACTTTTCAGCGCGACTGACGCACCTGAACGAGCCTTGCCAAGAATATGGAGAGCGATGAAAGAGACCAGAATATCCGAGGTGTTGACACCTCCCATGCCCGCAAGGAACTCCTTTCTCGAAGACAATAGGGGCGAGAGAAACGATGTCGATACCGCTGCACCGAGTCCAGGGAAGACCCCCGCCATCAGGCCGGCAAAGAAACCTACCAGGCCCCCACGGAAAGACTTCCCTGGCGATACAGGGACGCGGCGCTGTCCCGGTATCCGGAAACCCGATTTCAGGGCGTGGATTATAGACGGTATCGCGAACAGTCCTGAGAACACAGGTATAAGCACGAACTCCTGGTTGACGTTCGCCGAGAAAGAAAAGGTGCCGAGCAAGCCCGCAAGTAAAGCAACAGTCAGTGCGGTTATCCAGGTATCGGATCTGAAGACTATGAAGAACAGGAAGAACAATAGCACGAAAGCCATGACTCTCTCTATGAAGCCGTAGACGGATTCGAGTAAAAGCAGCAGGAAAGGCACTACAAAGATCAGGGCGAGAACCGAGAACATACCTCCCGCGACCGTGTAGTCGAAAGCCTCCAGACCGCGACCCCTGACAGCCATCTTCGCCCCGGGAAGAGACGATAGCGCAGACTCAGCTTCCGGAGCGCCAAGGAAAATCGCGGGCAGAAAGTCGTGGAAAGTGTGTGAAACTGATAGACCGGATAAGAAACTCATGTAAGGTAGAAGGCCAATTTCATAGCTGAAATAGAATGGCAGAGTAGTGAAAACAACTGTATTTGGATGAACGCCTGGAATAAGCCCTGTAAAGATTCCTGTAACGACTCCGAAGCCCAGAATTACGAGATATTCGATCATAGTTCTGATCCATCATCACGGATATAAAAAGTGAGGCCAAATGCCCGAGTATGTTTGGCGGCAAGGATATGTCGAAGATGATGAAGCAGATGGGAATGGATATGGAAGAGATCGACGCTGACCGCGTAACAGTAGAGGTCGGCGACAGGAAACTCGTCTTCTCCTCCCCCGAACTTTCAAAGATAGATGTCCAGGGACAGGAGATATTCCAGCTCCAGGGCGACTACGAGGAAGAGTCCGCAGGTATTCCTGATGACGATGTCGAACTCGTGATGGAGAAAACTGGTGCTTCGGAAGAAGAAGCCCGATCCGCACTTGAAGATGCCGACGATGTTGCAGAAGCAGTCATGGAGCTCCAGTAGATCATATCTGTTTCTTCACGTAATACTTCAGGGGTGTCGGGAAAATACTCTCCGCGAGGACGAAAATCTTTGCTCTCAGCGGAGTCTGGTATCTCGGCTTCGGATTATCTTTCTCAATTACATCGACTATCTTCCCGGCCGGCACCTCGGCATCGACCCCCTCGAGCCCTCCCTGCTCCAAGATTCTCTCGTACTCCTCTGAATAAATCGAATCCGGGATGTACCTTCCAAGTGCATTTCGCGCCCTCTCGTTGAAACCGGTCTCGATCACTCCCGGCTCCACAACGGTCACATCAACTTCCTGATCGGATACCTCCATCCTCAGCGCGTCACTGATAGCCTCCACCGCCTTCTTTGAGGCGCAGTACTGGCCTGAAAAAGGCATAGTTATTCTACCGGCGACAGAGGATACATTGATTACCCTGCCCTGTTTTTCCCGCAGCGTCGGCAACGCCTTCCTTGTAACATTCAGCAGCCCAAAGACATTCGAGTAGAAAATCCTCTCCACCGTTTCAATCGGCATGTCTTCAATCGAGCCCTGCTCGTAGTAGCCCGCGCAGTTCACCAGGACATCGAAATCCTCTTCATCAATAAGCCCTGCGACGGCTTCTTCATCACAGATGTCGAGGCAGCGAGTGACAGCTCCTTCAAGAACTTCGAGCCCTTCACAGTCCATGTCAACCGCTATAACCCCGTGACCTCTGTCAACCAGTTTATCGGCAGTCGCCCTTCCTATACCAGATGCGGCGCCTGTCAGAAGTATCCTCATACAGGAAAATTATTCAGGGAGGATTATAACCCTGGCCGGGAAAAATCAGCTCTCAAGGTGCTCGAGTACCTTTGCATACGCCGGCCTCGTGATTGCAATACCTATTATGACACCGAGAATTGTCGTGATAGCGAAGCCCTTAACCGCCTGGAGCGCAAATCCTGACGGATCCATAAGATTGGCGAAGACCGCGACCGTTACACCCATGGTTCCGATCACCATGTACTGTGGGCTGGTGGACCGGGTAAGTGTATAACCGATCAGCCCTATTCCCGCGGCGCCGATCGCGAGATGCGAGAGCTCGGGAGAAACCAGAGGCATCATCGCACCAATCGTCGATGCGGCGGATGTGAAAATCACGAAGAACGCTCTCTTCATCCTCTTCTTCCATGAACGTATCTTTTCTCTACCAGATTCGTCAGCTATAATGATCTGGTCGTCAACCCCTGTTCCCACCGCGGCGATAATTCCTGCGATCGAGGCGAGATCGAGAGTTGCCACTGTCGAGAACCAGACCCCGAGTATAATGAATACCTCAGACGAACCCGTGATAAAGATAGGTAATGCGACTCCCAGACTGCGGTAGCGCACATACACCAGGCCTCCGACCGCTATAAGCGCTGCGGCAATCGAGATGAAGGCCGCCGAGGTGAACTGTGCCCCCAGCGAGGAAGACACAGAGGAGAACGACTCCACCTCGACAGGTGCGGGAAGTCTACCCGACTGGAGTATCGACTGTAGCTCCTTCATCTCTGCCCGGGCCTGTTCCGCGGTCTCTGCACCACCGTTAATCGACGGCTGTGTGATAATATTTCCTTCACGCTTGAAGGAGGCCGCCATCCTGAGTTCGCTAGCCTTCTCATCGTCCACGTAGAGACCCAGCATCGCGAAGTCTCCATTATCCATTGCCAGGTAAGGGTTTCCAGAATTGGGGTCGACCGCCGTGCCGTAGTTGCTCGCGACCTGCTGGACGTTTCTCGCGGCCTCGGTCGAAATCACTACAGGGAACCGGAAGCTGTATCCCTGGGTGCCGCCCTGTACCACAGACTCGGAGGTCAGGACCTGCTGGACATCCTCGCCGTCGTACGCCACAACTTCAAGATTAGCCGAGGTGTCGGAATTATTGATGTAGGAGAACCTCGTACCTCCTAGTTCAAACTCGTCACCAGACTCGTAAGATTCACCGCTCACAGTTACTCCTGAACCGGTGCGTTCAAAGGTGTAGGTGTCTTCGAGCGTGAAGTTCTTCGTATCGCTTATCTGGAGAGGTAGCCGGGCCTCGAAGCTTCCCTCCCGTGATATCAGGTTTTCCAGTCGCGTCCTGTTGGTATCGGCGACCTCCACCTGTATCTTGTAGTCGTCTCCCAGCCTGACCGTTCTAATATCTGTCTGCGTCAGCCCGAACGCGGAGACACGGGTCTGCAGAACGTCGCGGACCTGATTGGTGACGTTCTCAGAATTGGTCCCCTGCACATTAAGTAAAACGCGTAAACCGCCCTGGAGTTCCAGCCCTTTCTGGATGTTTGTTACGAGCTCGACATCTCCCTGGTCGTTGGTATCATACGGGAGCGGGTTGAACGGGAACAGTAGTGCTGTGGAGATAAAAAGCGATATCAGCAGTATCCATACTCTCCACTCCTTCAGCATCGGTTTCAGTTCCATGGAAACACCCCGTAATCCAGTTCCCCGTTAACGTATTTCTTGAGTATTATGGCGTTCCCGAACCAGGTGAACGGCATGTCCGCCAGGAGCCCTATAACCATTACTCCCGCGATGTTTGATAGCTCCGAGGGACCGACAAGTGCGCGGGAAACGAGGAACAGCAAGGTGAAGCCGGCGATACCTCCCGAGCTCATCGTGACCCCTGTCTTCACCGAGCCCCAGATTCTCTCCTTCATTGAGCCGCGAGTCTTTTTGAGAACACGGGTCGAGAGCAGAATGTCGGTGTCGACCGAGTATCCTATAAGCATCAGCAGTGCGGCGAGCGAACCCAGTGTCAGTGGAATTCCGAGCACCGCCATTCCGGCAGCAGCAAAGATTATGTCGCCGGCCGCCGCGAATATAACCGCGATCGATGGCGTGACATCCCTGAAGGCGACAAAAATTACCGTGCTCATGATTGTGAACGCCATCACAAATGCGAGCTGTGCCTGCCGGAAGAATTCCTCGGAAACTGAAGCGGAGATCGACCTGAAGCCGGTTACATCCGCGTTATAGCCCGAGTCTTCAAGTATTCCCTGGACCTCGGCCTCCTCCATCGAGGGAGGCGGAACCCGGATTATCAGCGAGGTCTGGTTGCCTGAAGTCTGCTTTATGGCGTCGATGTCTCTTCCTTCGTTCGCGAAAACTCGCTGAATCTCCGCAGTGCTAAAATCTTGCTGTAGCGCAACCGTTAGCTCCGTACCTCCTGTGAAATCAGTACCCTTCTCCAGGAACTCTCCTGTAGTAGCGTAGTTGTAGCCCAAGACGCCTATAGCGAACATCAGCATCAGGACCGGTATCACCAGATAACGGTCATAATTACTGTAGACACGATCGAAATACCCCTCCAGCATAGAAAAATACTAGAGGCTAAAATCCTTTTAAAACGCAAGGGAGACAATAAAAAGTTCTTGACTCAAGTTGCTCCTTATGAACAATCTGGTCCAGAAAATCGATGATTTCTTCACCGTGGACGGACTGAAGAAAAACTGGGATGTTCTTGCGGTCGCGAGCATATTTGTTCTCGCGATCTGGTTCCGCTACATGCCTGCGGGAGGCATGCAGTATCTTCAGGCGCTCGATCCCTACATGATCTTCAGACTATCACAGCACCTGGCATTCGAGGGTAACCTGCCCGCTCTGGACTTCATGCGTTACTTCCCGTACGCCAATCCTGTGCACAAGCTGCAGATGGGCAACATCGTGTTCCCTGCAGTATTTTACTGGCTCGGGCCTTTCCTGTTCTTCGACAGCTACATGGGATGGGCCCAGTTCTATCCCGCATTAATGGGAGGTATCGGAACAATATTTGCCTACCTCCTCGGCAGAGAAATCTGGGGTAAAGTCGCCGGAGTCTCGGGAGCGTTCTTCCTCGCGACTATTGCGGGAGCGATGCACCGTACTTCAGCTGGCTTCTTCGAGAAGGAGCCCATCGGCACAATGTTCATGATGATGTCCCTGTACTTCTTTGTCAGGGCCTGGAAACGCGACGAGTGGGTCGCCGGAATAGGATCAGGTCTCGCGCTTGCAGGCTTCACGCTCTCCTGGGGAGGCGCCAGTATGGCATGGATGCTCTACCCTCTTACAGTCGGAACCGTGATGCTGCTTGACGAGGACATAGACAGCCTTGTAAAGGCCTATACTCCGCTGGTGCTCCTGGGAGGCGGTCTCACCGCGATTCTGAACCCTGCAAAGTCGCTCTGGTTCACTGACTCGCTATTCCTTGCCAACCTCGGGCTTCTCGGGCTTCTATGGAGCAGGAAGCTTGTGGAAGAGTTCAAACTTGTCGAGCAAGACCAGCTCAAATACTACGTGCCCGGGATGTCCGCTCTGGGACTGTTCTTGCTGTTCCTTTCCCCGCTTTACTCCGACTTCATAGCCTCAAAGATGATGGGCATCATCGGCGGTCTCATCCCCGGCGGCAATGCAACTATCGCAGGAACTGTCGCGGAGAACCAGGCCGCGTCTCTTGGACAGCTGGTTAGCCAGCTCGGGGCAATTTCATCAGTCAGAATCAGCCCGGTATTCGGCTACCTCTCGAATGTCGTGGGCCCTTGGCCGCTCGCATTTATCGCCGTCGGATTCCTCGGCACCTCAGTAATTCTCATGGTTCTGAGGAAATACGGCGTCCTCGAAAAGACCATACACGACTCCACCTACTACTACACCTTTGGAGCCGTTTTCCTTGGATGGATCATAGTTTTTGCAGCATTTTTCGGGGGCTCAATAATATTTGCGGTCGCGCCTTCAGTGCTCGCGGTAATGGCGGGCATGATAATTTTATACACCTTCTCAGACTTTGGAGAGCGCGACATCGATTTCAGGTGGTACTACCTTCTACCGATGTTCTGGATCATGAGCAACGTCCTGGGCGCAGTACTGATGTCAAGGCTCGTGTTCCTGTCCTCATTCTCCGTGGCGATAGGCGCAGGATACGCCTTTTCAATCGCGGTCGAAAAGCTTGGAGAACTTGATCTCGGAGATATTTTAAGGGACATCGACCACAGACAGGTCTGGATGCTGGGAGTGATACTGCTCGTCACCCCTGTAATGGCCGTGAACGTTGCATCAGGTTACTCTGCCGCCCAGAGCCTTGGAGGTTCACCAAACCAGGCCTGGACACAGTCACTCGACTACATGAGAGAAGAGACCCAAAAGGGATCAGTAATCATGTCCTGGTGGGACTACGGTTACTGGTTCGAATCAATCGGTAGAAGGCCCGCAATAGCCGACGGCGGAAACGCAGGATACTACACTTCGAACCCTGGAACAAATAAGGTGAACTACCCGGTCGCGGACTTCTTCACCTCCTCAAATCCGGACAACCATACGGACCTGTTCAGGAGGCATTCTGTGGATTACCTGGTCCTCGATAACTCGATGATAGGGAAATATGCGGCAGTATCCCAGATATCCAACCGCGACAACTCCCAGTTCCAGAGCATGCAGCAGATGAGTACATCCGGGGGAATACAGAACTCCATAAGCCAGTCAGGTAACAGGACCGTGGTACAGCTCCAGAACAGGAGGGCGAGAGCTTACGTCCCAATCAACCGGAGCGGGAACTCTATCGGGATCACAGGAGTCTCAACGCTACAGGTCCAGGGCGGCCGGATAAACGTTGGTTGCGTCCTAACCGAGGAAGGTAGAAAGGACTTCCGCGATGAAAACGAGCGATTCTGTCTCGCGGAAGACCCCTACTACAGCTTAGAAAGGGCGATCGCCACGAACGGCCAGGCCCGTGTAATCCTCGTTCCCGAAGTAATCTCTGAAGCATCTCTCGTACGACTCTACCTGATGGACGGCTACGGCGTTGACTTCGTGGAAAAGATCCCGGAGGCCTCTAACGGCTACGTCAAGATGTGGAAAGTTGACATCCAATGATACTTCTCGCAACATCCCTGGCGCTAGGATTCGTGGCGGTGCTGGTAGGAACCCCTTTTGCCCGCCAGTACCTGCTGATGTCCGGCATATTCGGCATCGATCAGCAGAAACCGGAAAAGCCAAGACTCGCAACCTCCGGAGGACTTCCAGTAATATTCGGCTTCCTGATATCGGTAACCACCTACATCGCCCTTACCGCGTTCTTCAGTAGCCCCGGAATAAACCTTGCAGAGACTCTGGCCGCATTAACGTCGGTGATTCTGATCTCGATGATAGGGTTCATCGACGATATCCATGTCAACATGAAAGCAGTTATAGAGGAAGAACTCGACATCGAGAAAGAGGAGTTCGAGCTAGACTTCCACAGAGAAATAGAGAACGCAGAGTTACCTCACTTCCGGATCTGGAACCGGCTCTCAGGAGAAAAAGACGGCGACACAATAAGACAGGGTCTGGGCCAGGTCTCGAAGATGCTGTTCGTGCTCCCCGCCGCACTGCCCCTGATCGCGGTAGGTGCCGGATCATGGACTATGCACTTCCCCATTATAGGAACGGTGAACTGGGGCATGATCTATCCGCTCGTGCTCCTGCCTCTGGGACTCCTTTTCGTCTCGAACGTCGTGAACATGCTTGAGGGGATGAACGGGCTCGCGGCCGCGATGAGCATCGTCTCCTCAACCTCACTCGGTATCTACGCATACATCAACGGGAGCATAGAGGCCGCACTCATCGCCTTCAGCCTCTCGGCCTGTTTGCTCGGATTCCTGAAGTACAACTTCTACCCGGCATCGATTCTTCCCGGCGATTCTCTCACCTACCTTTCAGGTGCCGCGATGTTTTCGGCGATGGTCGTCGGGGACATGGAGCGTTTCGGGGTCTTCATATTCATGCCATGGGCCGCAGAGTTCCTTCTGAAGCTGCGTTCCGGTTTCCAGGCCCGGTCATGGGGAGAACTCCAGGAAGACGGCTCGCTGAAGCCTTTCCATGATAAAAACTACTCGCTCACACACCCCCTTATGAGGCAGGGTCTCAAAGAGCGCGAGATCGTGCTCGCACTGGCAGGAGTGGAAACTTTAATCTGTGTTACAGGTCTATACCTATTCACGGCGGGGATAATATGAAGCAGCTAATCGAAGAGATCAGGGATTCGCTGAAAAATCCCTACTACATCGCTCTACTGGTCATACTCGGGGCAGCTACATTCCTCAGGTTCAGGTATGCTTTCTTCGAGGGGATGTGGGTAGACGAAGGACGTTACGCGCGGGTAGGATTTGAACTCTCCAACCATCTGCTCAGCTACTCAACAACAGAGGCCTGGCGCGGGCAGATAACCGGCTTCCCTCCAGTATACCCTTACATGATAGCTCTCTCCACATACATTTTCGGCAAGACAGACTTCGCAGTCAGGATAGTCAGCCCGATCATGGGTGTGGCAGGAACCGGGCTCACCTATCTACTTGGAAGAGAGATGAAGAACCGTGAGACCGGAATTATAGCCGCTGCACTTGTAGCTGTGAGCCCCGTATTCTGGTTCCTGAGCGAAAGAATCCTTGTCGGAGCAACTTTTGCCGCACTATACACCGCCGCACTGTTCCTGCTCTACTACGGGCTTGAAGAACGAGAATACTCGAAATACGCGATCTGGGCGCTCGGCCCTGTCGTGATGCTGAATATCCTGACGAAGCAGCCCGCCTATACGCTCGGCATAATTGTGCCCGTTTACTTCCTCTACAAGAAGAGGGCCGAGCTGAGAGAAGTCCTGGTCGACCGCGTGGAAATCAGGAAGAGCGTCCTCTACGAGAATACGCTCACCGACCGGAACTACTACATTTCCGCAGGACTGGCATTACTGACAATCGGTCCGTGGATGCTGAGAAACATGTCGGTGTGCAACTTCCCGCTTTGCGGGCTTTCACGTGCCGCAAAGTTCGCGGATGCGAGTTCCCCGGCAGCATGGGCCAGCTCACAGGGGCCGTTCTTCTTCATACTCAACCTTCCCGCGGTCGTGAGCATAGGGGTTTCAATACTAATAGCGCTGAGAGTTGGCCAGTACCTGTTACAGTGGAGCGACAGGGACGCAGACATGCTTGTAAAGTACTCCGCAGCAACCCTTGGACTGCTTGCAGTGACCTATCTCTCGGTCCCGAGACTGGTCCCTATGGTGCTGCTGACTTCGATCGCGCTCTACGCCACAAACGACGCCGAGAAACTGCTCTGGATCTCGATCGGCATAGGAATAGGATTCATGTCGATACCGACCATCAAGGTCCCAAGGTACATCGTTTTCGTGGTGCCTGCTCTGGTGACCGTGGCCGCGATCTCGGTTTATTCGATAAGCGACTGGCTCTCATACCAGCTCGAGACGGATGATCTTACCACGATCAGGATCGCCGCAATAATTATGCTCCCGCTGCTCTTCATGTCGTATGCCCAGGGCCTCAACACGGTTTCACAGGGTGGTTTCGCCCAGCTTGAGCCCGCGGGTGACTGGATCGACAGGAACGCTCCCGAGGACGCAAGCATTACCGGCTCATCGCCCACGCCGCTCCGGTACTATGTATACCCTAGGAACTCCTACAGGCTTCCGGACAACCGGACAGAACTGAGATCATTCATCCAGGAGAAGGACATCAGCTATGTTGAAGTCGACATATACGAGCGGGCTCAGCCCAAGTGGGCGCATACGGGACTTCCACCCTACAGGCTCCATGTCTCTACAGTCCAGCAACTCAGATCGGGAAGCCTGTCGCCACAGCAGGTCGCATCCAGCTACGGTCAGCCGCCAGACTATCTTGAACCCGTGAAAAGCTTCGGCACTACGGGTGTTCCTCTCACACAGCAAAACCAGCAACCCGTGGTAATAATCTACCGGGTCAACCGTTCAGGCCTATGATAGCGGTAATAATACCGACGCTCAACGAGGAAGAGGCCATAGAATCCGTGGTCAGGGGTTTTCCGTCTAACTACCAGGACCACGATGTCAAGGTCCACGTGGTTGACGGCGGCTCCACGGACAAAACCGTAGAGAAGGCGGAGGAAGCCGGGGCCGAGATCATCCGGCAGGTGAGAGGAGGAGGGAAGGGCAACGGCGTCAGCCAGGCCCTGAAACAGGTAGATGCGGACATCTATGTAATGATCGACGGTGACGGGACCTACGATCCTGCGGAAATGAGCAGACTTGTCGACCCGCTCATCGATGGAAACGCTGAGCACGTAATAGGACGGCGTTCCAATCGCGAGACGGGCGCAATACCTGTATTTAACCGGCTCGGCAACTACCTCTTCAACCTCATAACACGTGTCAGCACTGGTGAGAAGATATACGACATGCTCTCCGGCTACCGGGCATTCACCCGCGAATCCCTGAAACACACCGGGTTCACGAAGCCCGGCTTCGGGATCGAGACCGAGATGACGTTTACCGCGGTCGAGAACAACCTGCCGATAGAGGAGGTCCCGATCTCGTACAGGGAAAGAACGGGGAACAGCAAGCTTCACCCGTTAAAAGACGGCTGGAGGATAATCAATACTATTGTCTGGAGCATCCGGGACATGAACCCGCTGAAGTTCTTCTCCTCCATCTCGCTCATTCTCTTCATCATATCCCTTTATCCCGCGTTCCTTACAGTCAAACAGAAGATCACCGAGGGAATAATAACCAACCCTGGCACAGCCATAACAGCAGGGGTTCTCGTGATCCTCGCGGTCCAGTTCATGATCTTCGGGCTTCTCGCGGACCAGGTCAAGAACGTCGAGAAAAGGTTGAGAAACCGGGTGGATTAGAATGGATAGCCCCAGCGTGGTTTTCTTGGTTCTCGACAGCCTCAGGAGAGACCGGCTTTCCACATACAATTCCAAAATCGATTTTACAGAGAGTATAGAAAAGTTCTCGGAGGAGGCCGCGGTCTTTGAAAACGCAGTCGCGAATGCACCTTGGACCCTGCCTTCACACGCGTCGATGTTCACCGGGATGTACCCCTGGGAGCATAACGCGACACAGAGAAATCTTTCCCTCGAGGTCGAAAAACCGCTGCTCGCGGAAAGATTCTCGGAGGAAGGTTACTCAACCGCTTGCATCTCGACCAACGCCTGGCTGTCCCGCAAGTTTGGACTCGGGAAAGGTTTCGATCTCGTGGACAACCTTAGCTCCGGCGGGCTCTCCGAGAAGCTGTCGAAGATAAGGAGGACTATGGATGAATGGCTTTCAAGCCCGGGGAACGAACAGCTGAAACGACTGATCGTGAGACTCGGCAACAGTCTCTTCCATTACTGGAACAGCGGGAGCCAGACAGAGGAAGTGCTGGAGAGAGGAAAGGAATTTATCGCTGAAAACGACCAATTCTTCCTCTTCCTGAACCTGATGGACGCTCACGAGCCTTACTTCCCGCCGGAAGAATACCGGGAGAAACACGGAGCGCCCTCGCCGAGAGAAATATGCCAGGACCCTACCGACTACCACTTCGGACGGAAGCAGCCCGACTTTGATGCGATAAACAGGATATACGACGCCTCGGTTGACCACGTGGACGATATGCTGGGCGAGTTCTTCGACTACCTGAGAGATACCGGTAGATGGGAGGGCACAGTCTTGATCGTGACCTCAGATCACGGCCAGATGTTGGGGGAAAACGAGGAGTATGGCCACCAGTTTTCGGTGGCGGAGTCTCTGGTGTCAGTTCCGCTAATGGTGAAAGGTGCGGAGGATGTCGATAGCCAGGTCGAGCTACGGGAGTTATATGATATTGTGCTCAACGCTGCAGGTATAGAACCCGGATACGAGGCTGGCACCAGGTTTGCGAAGGGGAGCTACGAGTTCCCTGACATGATGCGACCCCGGATCCCTCCCAAAAAATGGCGGGATTTCTACCGCCGCCACAAGTTTGCCAGGTCACTGGACGGCCGGGTCACTCGTTCGGAGAATGAGGAAGAAGAGGTCGAAACCAAGTTCGAGGGCTTCAGCAAGGAACTTTCAGACGAAGAAAAACGGCGGCTGGAGGAGAAGCTCGAACTGATCGGTAAATCGGAAAAAGGCGAGGACCTTGAAGAACATACTGACGAGATAAGGAGGAAACTGAAGGATCTCGGGTACGGCTAGGCGAAAGAATTCTGGAAATGTTTTAATTCTCATGCTGACCCTTTCAACAATATAGATGGACACCGGAAAACGTTTGAAGCAGCTGGCAAGCATCCTTATCACGGCAGGAGGTTTCTACATAGTTCTCAGGAACCTCGACCTGTCCAAAGCCTGGACTGCCCTGGTATCAGCTGATCCTCTTTATTTCGCCGCGGGAAGCATTGTGCTTGTCTTCATCTATTTCCTGATGGGTGAGAGATGGAGGGTGATACTCGGCGACAAAGAGGTCGAGGTAAGTCAGATGAAGGCTTTTGAACAGCTTCTGGTATCAGATTTTGTCAACAGCTTTCTGCCCGCCAGAGCCGGGGACATCTACCGCGGCTACATGGCCTCCGGGGAAGAAAAGTCGACTCTCGATACCTCGGTGATGGTGCTGATGGAGCGGGTGATGGACGTGACCGCTATCACGCTGCTCCTCTCGCTGGCGCTGGTCAGCTTCTATCCCGGCAAGAAATTCATCATGTATCCTGCCGCAGCCGGAGCACTCCTGCTGATAGGATTAGCAGGCCTCTATCTACTCTGGAAACTCGAAGAGCCTCCGATCCCTCTCCTTGAAAAATACTATTCTACGCTGAGAGGGGTGATAGTCGAGAACTTCACCACCACGAGACTCGTGGAACTCTTCCTTCTAACTGTGGTTATCTGGATGATGGGTGTCGCGAGAACCTTTACAGTTTTCGAGGCCCTGGGAATCCCCGCAGGAATCGGGCTGATAACTGTTGTAACGTTTCTCTGGGCCGTCATAGCTGTTCTCCCTCTCACTCCCGCTGGCCTCGGCGCCACGGATGCTGCCGTGTTCCTGCTCCTGGCGAGCACAGGCTTCGGATCTGCGGAGGCCGCGGCCTTCATCGCGCTCAACCGACTGATGCTCCAGGGAGTTCCAGTGATCCTGGGAGGATCGCTCTACATCAGAAGATCAGGCTAGCTCATTCCTCTCTTTCTTCGGAATATGGATCCTCCACGCGCGTGATATCGTCGGGCCGATATGGGAAAGAAATCTCGAGTACCTCTGCGACTTCGCCGCCTATATTCTGTATCTGGTGTCTCTGGCCTGACCGGATAACCTTTGCGCCGCCGTTCTCCAGATCCTCGAGTTCATCATCTCTTCTCAAGACCACGTTGCCTTCCTGAAGGTAGATGACGTCGGCCTGTTCGTCGTGGTAGGAGTAAGAAGTCATCCCCTCCGCGTCTATGACCAGTCTGCGGATTCCGAGCATTCCTGTGCGATCTCCAACATCGACCTGGGTGATCAGAACCTGGTCCTCGTAGCCCCAGGGTTTCTCTATACGCCCCATGCACCTTCAAGGACGCTCAAACTTCTTATACGTGATTCTGGTAGTACTCCACCGTCTTTTCAAGACCTTCTTCAAAGCTGTAATCCGGCTCGTAACCCAGAGATTTCCGGGCACGGGAAATATCCGCCTTTGTGGTCTGGACGTACTTTTCACGGGGATTGTCTACATGTTCTGCCTCTATATTCTTCCCGAGAACCTCGTTTAGCTTCTCAACCACCTGGTTGAACGAAACGTCTTTCCCGGTTCCAACATTGAAGTATTTACCGTCGATCCCTTCTTTCCGTTCAGCCGCGAGAATGTTCGCGGTCACGACATCCTTCACAAATGTGAAGTCCCTTGTCTGTGAACCGTCCCCCCAGATGACAGGTTGCTCGTCCTCCATCATCTTCCAGAGGAACTGGGTCACGATGTTGGCGTACTTGCCCTTCGATCTCTCATGCGGTCCGTAGACAGAAAAGTAACGCAGACCTGTGGTCTCCACACGATTATTGTAGGAGTAAACCTGTGCGTATCTTTCGCGAGACATCTTCGATGCGGTATAGAGGTTGGTAGGTACCTCTTCCATGTCTTCCCTGTGGGGCGGCTCGACGCTCCCGTACATCGAACTCGTCGAGGCATACACTATCTTCTCGACGCCGGCCTCTATCGCCGCCTCGGCCGTGGTCACGAAGCCTTCAATATTGACACGGCATCCTCTCTGCGGGTTTTCCTTATGCATGGGGGAACTTGAGCGGGCGGCCTGATGGAAAACCGTATCGCAGCCTTCTACTGCGGCCTCAACTTTTTCGCGGTCGAGAACCGATCCCTTCACAAATTCTATCTCGCTTTCAACTTCCGATAGGTTTTCCCTTGATCCAAGGTAGAGGTCGTCCAGAACCACTACTTCAATATCGCGTTCTACAAGCTCCTCGACCAGATTAGAACCTATGAATCCCGCTCCTCCTGTCACTAGCGCCTTTTCCATGGTATAATTTCGACCTGAAACGTTTTTCACTCTAACTCAGTTCTGCCCGGGAGGGCCGACATCGCTCCCTTTGCCGTGGTCGATATAGATGCGGCCTTCACAGCTTTCTGAAGAGCTTCTCTCTTACCGCGGTTCCGGAAAGCAAGGTATGTTCCTGTCAGGGCGTCTCCAGCCCCTGTAGTATCGACTACCTTAACATCTTCTGCGTCTTCGCCGAACCGATCTTCCGGTGTCACCAGCTCAGCTCCACTGCTCCCTCTTGTGATAATTATCTCGCCCACCTTCTCTCTCAGTCTCTCCAGACCTCCGAAGAACTCAATTTCCTCTTCAGCCGCGGTGAGAATATCGACGTGGTTGATCAGCCGTTTTAGCCTTTCCTCGTACTCCGCCGACATTAGATCCTCTCTCAGGTTGGGATCAAAGCTTACCGGGGCATCGATACTCTCTGCAAACTCCAGGACGTTTCCGGCAGTCTTCTCATCGGTCAACGGCAGAGAACCCAGGTGTACTATTCCTTCAGGTTCCAGGTCAAGCTGTTCAGTTGAGATATGCTCATCAGCCTCCCTGTAGAACATGAAGTGCGGTTTCGCGCCCTCATCAAGAGATGCAAAAGCCAGTGTCGTCCTTTGGTCCAACTTTTCTATTCTGTCTGTTCCCACTTCCTCTTCCCGGAGCTTTTCCAGCAGGAATTCTCCGAACTCGTCTTCCCCGACAGTCGCTACCATCTCCACATCCGCGCCGAGGCGTGCAGCGGCGACCGCAACGTTGGCAGGAGCACCACCCGGCCTCTTGGAGAACTCTGTGTTTTCCTCAAGGCTTTTCCTTTCCTCCCCTATAAAATCTACCAGGAGCTCCCCTACACAGACAAGATCACTCATACCTGAGATCCTTGACCTCTTCTATCTTCTTCTGGAGTTCTCCAGAGTTCCTAGCCAGTTCTCCCGGGAACGCATAACCATCTGAAATATCAAGATCGTTCTCCTCAACGTATCTTCTTGTATCCTCTATGTCGTCGCCCACCAGGTAGTGCATCAGAGCCGATGTAAACTCGTGATCCTTCGAATCCACAGAGTAGACCGAGGCTTCCGTGACCTTTTCAGCGTCCTCAGGCGAGTCTCCTATAGCTATGCCGTATCCTCCCGTTGCCACGGCGTATCTCATGGCTTCCAGATCCGTGTCGCTGTCTCCAATATATGTCACATTCACCGGCCCTTCAACAGGGTCGATTCCCTGCCCGACAAGATGATTCTGCATCCTGACTGGTTTCTGGTACCTTCCGTTAAAGCTCGGGCCTTCTTCCGTGAGTTCACCGGCGATCTTGCCGTCAAAGTGGCCGTTGGTTACTGCATCAATAGCGGGTTTCCATCCTGCAGAATGGGCAACAAGAACGTATTTGTCCGAGAAATCTTCTATTACCGATTCCATCCCTCTCCGGGGCCTGGGTTCGAGATTTCTGGCCGCCGCTTCGAGATCATCTACTTCACCGTTTCCATCGAGGTAGAGAAGCAGTTCGTTTCCCTTCCCCTCAGGAGGCTCTCCTTCCCTGGGATCGTGGAAGGTAGCCATCAGATCTCCAAACTCGTCTCTGGAACAAACTCCGGCGTTTACAAGGGTTTCCTGCCCTGTATCTCGGGGATCTACAGTCCCGTCTATATCGAAAAACACTACTTGTCCAGACTCTTTCTCAGGCATAGTATTACGATGTATTACTTATCGTTTTTAAATGGTGCGGTCCTGATCTTTATGAACCGAAATCACAAACTCGGTTCTATGCGGAACAACCTGCTCCGGTCGATCATCGACAGCGAATCCCGTGCCTATGGATTCACGATCGCTTTCTGGGGTTCCGGGATGATACTCGTCAGTACCTTTGGAGCGCCAGGAATAACAGGAGTCCTTTACTATGCGCTCGGTGCAATAACAGGCTTCGGTCTAACAACGCTCCTGGCGTACGAGCATTTCTTCGGATCACCGGACTATGAGCAGCCCGAGTACCTGATTTTCAGCACCATACACTACCTTTCGTCACTCGCACCGATAATCGCTACCTACTTTTACACGCTTGCATATCCATCCCTGATCGGTTCGGGGATGGTCTTCTTCCTCTCGGGAGTCTCCGTTTCATTCACCTACAACATCCTGATGCTCGTGGAGGAAAAAATCTCGGAAGAGGTAAAGCAGCTCGAAGAGAGAATCCTGAAATAGCTACTCGTCAACATCCATCCAGTTGCCGCCGTATATGTAGCCGGAAAGGTTCCCTGACGACGCAAGCTTCTCGAATACAGTTTCGAGACTGTTGTTCTCCAGGTGGTCAAATATCTCCGGTTCGACAACATAAGTTCCAGCGTTGATAAGACGGGAAGGTTCCTCGCCAGATTCAGGTTTCTCTTCAAAGCCGAGAATCTTCCTGCCCTTCAGGCGGGCGACACCGTAGCGTGAAGGGTCTTCGACAGTCGTGAGCGCCATCGTCGCAACGGATTCACCGTCCCTGTGGACCTCCCCCATTTCATGGAAGTCAACATCGCTTATGACATGGCCGTTGAGCACCAGAAAGCTACCATCGATCAGATCTTCCACATTCCTCAGGGCCGCGGCAGTTCCACGAGGTTCTTCTTCCTGGACGTACTCCAGCGACATTCCGCTGTATTCAGAACCGAAGTGGCTCTCTATCTCATCGTTCTGGCCTATCAGGAGTATCGTGCGGGAGATCGACTGTTCCGACAGGTGCTCCAGTATATGTTCTAGCACCGGCCGGCCACTGTAATCCTCGAGAGACTTCGCGTCCGGGTCGCCACAGAGAACCACCGCAGTGTCAAGAGATCTCTTCTGGAAATAGCTCTCGATCAGCTCTTCAACCATCTGTGAGCGGTTTACATCGACCTTTGAGGCCTCGGAATCGATCTTTTCGACCAGGCTTTCCTCCAGGGTAAGGGAGATTCTTTTCTTGGCCATGACAGGAAATTTGTGATATACACTTTAATTTGTCATTCCGGACAGCGCCGATATCATACCGATAACCATGGACATAACAGAATAGTCCACATCCTCTGTGTTCTAGAAAAGTTTTAATCAGTTATCAAGACAGGATAAGTCATGGATGTCCCTCCTGTAATCTACCGGATGTACCGGGAGCGGTTTTACCCGTTAATTTCGGACACAGTTCTTGAAGATGCCGTGCACGAGACTCTGGTAAAGCTCTCACAGGCAGGCATAGAAAAGGTGGACGAGAGCCGGGCAGAGGGAATATACGAAAAAGGCGGCTGGGACAACCTGATAATACTGGATGCCTGCCGGTACGATTTTTACCGAGAGAAAGTAGGAGATGTAGACTACCGGATAACTCTGGGAAGCAACTCGAGAGATTTCATACGCGAGACTTTTTCCGGGCGAGACTGTTCGGATACTGTTTACGTCTCGGGAAACGCCCACACTGATGAAGAAATATTCATGGAGATAACAGGCAGGAGTCCGGGACAGGTTTTCCACGAGATTTTCCAGGTCCACGAGACCGACTGGATAGGTGAAGAAGGAGCGAATCCTGGAGCCATAGTCAGGGATGGCAGAACCGCTCGCAAACTCTGGCCTGACAAAAAACTGGTCATACACCTCATGCAGCCACATCTACCGTTCATAGCGCGTGAAGAGGACAAAGAAATAGACTACGAGAAGGCCAAGAAAGGACAAATCGATGCAGAGAGAGTCAGGAACGCGTACGAGAGAAATCTTGATTACGTCCTTGAAGGACCGCTCCAGGAGCTCCTGGAGGCCCTGGACGGAGAAACAGTTATCACCGCGGATCACGGGGAATTCCTTGGCGAGAACAACAGGTACGGTCATCCCGGAGGATGCAGCGAAGAGATACTCAGGAAAGTCCCCTGGCACAGAGTTGAATAAAGAAAAAATAATGGAAGGAACCAGAGGTTTTGAGCCTCTGCTTCACATGTAACCCAGTTCCCTCAGCTTGTTCATGATCTCCTTGTCGTCCTTGTTCTGGGCCCTCCCGGCGCGCTCCTTGGTGTTCTCTACGTCCTGGAGCCAGGCAGGTTCATCCTCGTGCTTGTCGGTAGAGACCTCCGAGCCCAGGGATCGGAAGCCCGCCCAGTACTTCGGACTGATCGGGACATCGTTCTTTGAAAGCCCTTCCGGTAGATCTTCAGGGCTCTCCGGGTACTCCTCGATATCCACGCCGGTGATGTCCGGCACCATGTGGAACCAGGATACGTCCCACACGTCTCGCTCTGTTAACTGGAGAATCGGGTGGACTCGCATGTGATCAGGGTCTTCCCTCGGAGAGTAGAAGTCTTCGTCGCCGCGGGACTCGTGCTCGTCCCATCGCACACCGTTAATGACTGCTTCAACATCGTGGTTTTCGAGCAGCTCGTTCATGGGAACCGTCTTCAATAGATGGTTGCCTGCCTCAGTGTCCATCAGCCACGGTACTTCCTCGTAGTCGCCGACACGTTCAGCTTCCTCCTGGTTCCGCTCATTAAGTTCGGCAACCGGAACTTTATCACCAGGATTCTCGGCCTTCTCTATCAGGTCCTCGTTTTTCGCGACCATGACTTCGAAGCCCCAGTCATCCGCGAGTCTTCGGACATAATCCTCAAGCTCCTCAAAGTGCTGGCCGTGGTCCACGAACATGAACCTTGGCTTCTCCCAGCCTTCTTCCTCGCATACTCGCTTGACGAGCCAGGCGGTAATAGTCGAATCCTTGCCGCCGGTGAATCCGATTACAGAGTTCTCCGGTCCGTACTCCTCCAGCGCACGTTTCACAACCTCTTCTCCGGCTCTTATTTTGGCTTTTGTGGGTGCTTTCTCGATCTCTTCTCGTGTTACAGGTGGTTCTGGTGTCATGTTATCACGAAGTATTCTAGTCAACGCCGTAGTAGTCGAGAATTGCCTTCCCGACATCCTCCGGCTGGTTGATCTCGTAGTCGACGTTGTTTGTGATTAAAACTGCGTCCTCGTGGTGGTCGCCCTGTAGCTTGCCGTGCGGTGTCTCTTCAGGAAGTGTTTGTACGCGGCCCTCGCCGAACTCTGCGAAGCCGTGGTCACTCAGCACGATTAGCGGTTCATCGCCTGAGAAGTCATAGTAATTGAGCAGTTCGCCTAGGACTTCGTCCATCTTCCTGTACCACTCGAGTATCAGTTCCCTGTCGTTCCAGTAGAAGTGTGAGACGCGGTCGAGCTGCATGAAGACGACGGCGAAGAACTCGGGATCGTCTTCCAGCACTTCCCTGCATTTATCCAGCAGCTTCTTCCGGTCGGCTTCCAGTTCATCCAGGTCGCTAGAGACTCCGAAGCCCTCTGGCTCGTAATCTGTATTCCAGTTGATCGGAGGTATCACAGAGGGAACCTGGAGCACGCGTGCATCCACCTCTCCATCAAGCTTCTCCCAGACGAAAGTCCCCTCGATATCTTCTCGCTTCTGCAGCTCGTCATCGACCACGAAGTCCTTGTGGCCGTGTTCTTTTTGCGAAAGACCTGTGAAGATTGATGTCCAGAGCGGCGCGCTCTTGGGCGTCTCCTCTACAGTTACGGTCTTGTAGTCGCATTCCTCCATCAGACGGTCGAAGTTCGGGAGCTCGTCTCTGTTGGGTTTGATGATGTCCCATGTTGCAGCGTCGATTCCAATAACTTTCATAGTATCTTTTCGTCCAGCGTAAAGATTTGAGAAAATCTATGATTTTCGACCATTGCTATACCTCCATCCCCCAGTTAATATTGCTCCATGCGCGTTCCCAAGCGTAGTATAGCGCGGTCTTGGCTATTGCCGCCGTACCACCGATCTTTACAGAAGAACCGATTTTCCCGGTGTAAAGCAGCGCAACTCCGAATACGGTCACGGTCGCGAACATCCTGTAGCTCAGAGCTTTTACTAAAGATCTCCTGTGTTTATGCATCAGTTGAAAACCTATCTATCCATGTATCCTAGTTTCTCCAGCTTTTTACCAATCTCCTTTATGTCGTCTTCCGACAGATCTCTTTCGTCCTCAGGCATCCTGTTCTCCGCCAGCTCCTCCAGCTTGTCCTGGACAAAGCGAGACAGGTTGATATGGTTCTCGTCCACGAACTCGGCGAGCTCGTCGGGCAGGGAGATCGTCTTCCTCTTCATATAATACATAAGTTAATTAAGATATTAAATAAGTTTTTCTTCAGAACGATATGTCCTCCACCTCCATCGATCTGATCTCCTCCTCAAGATCGGGGACCAGTTCCGAAGGCAGTGAGCCATCCAGGTCATCGGGAACAGGCTCTCCCAGAAGGGTGTAGATTAGCGGAGCCACATCGCAGATATAGAGGTCCTCCTCTGCATCTTCGTCGACGTCCGGGCCTCTGGCGAAGAACACTCCTGTCTCGTCGTGGGTGAAGGAGTTGGTCTTATCAAAGATTGACGAGGAGTTCTCGGAAGAGATGATGACGCCCTTTCTTGCCTTCACGACGACATCCGGCCGGTCCTCTGCATCAGGATATATTTCTTCACCTCTCCAGACTTCCTCTATCAGCTTTTCCCCGTCCTGCTCCAGGGAGCCGAATTTTTCAACCAGACTTTCAACTATCTCCTCCCGTTCTTCTTCAGGGACTTTTCCGTGCGGGAGATCTTCTGTATGAACCTTCAGGCCCGCCTCCCTGCCCTCGGTGAAGTACGGAAGAACTCTGGAACTCTTCGATACGCCGCTGAGTGCTCCTGATTCAAAGCCGGTCAGGTCTGCTCCTGTCTTTGACTCGAAGAAGTCGTGAGCGTACTTTAGATACTTCTTGAGGCCTGTGTCCAGGAACGGCTTTGCAAGCCGGTAGACCGGCGTCTCGCTCTTCCCATCCTCAAACTCCAGGTAGCCCTCTTGCTCCAGAAACGTGGAAATGTTGAACTTTAGCTTTGCCTTTTGAAAGCCGTGGTCCGAGACCACAATCAGTTTGGCGTCGTTCTCTTCCGCCTTCTCGATGAACTCTCCTATAGTTTCATCAACGTACTCGTAGGCCCTGAGAACCGTTTTCTCTCTTTCCGAGAAGTGTCCTGCCCTATCGACGAGCTGGAATACCGATACGAACACGTCCGGCCTCTTTTCATAGATGTGCTGCGAAACTATCTTCTCCTTCCGGAAATTCTCTTTCTCCGTCTTGATCTTCGAACTGGCGGTCGTCCGGGAGTGAGAACTCTGCTTGGAGATGTCGAGCTTTCCCTCCAGTTCTTCTTCAAGCTCATCAGGATAGAACTCGAAATTGTTCGCGAGCGATCCCGAACGCATCCATCCGTTAACGGGGTAGACGGGCGAGGTTCCCGGGATAAAGTGGAGACCCACCTTTCCGTCTATGCGGTCCCAGAACATCTTGCCCCGGAAGTAAGACGAGTCGGGGAAGCGGGCGCCCCAGTTCTCAAAGTCCGCCATCGCCAGGTGGTACGCCTCGAACTTGTCTGGCGTGTAGCCGGAGAACATACAGGGCCATGCAGGGATAGTTATTGCAGGAACAGTGCTCGGAAGCTCGGTGTAGAACGATTCTCCCACCAGTTTTTCCCAGTTCTCTAGCTCATACTTCTCCATCGCCTTTCTCAGGTACTCGGGATCGGCACCGTCTATACCAAGCACAATCAGATCCATTTTTCTTACTCTCCTGCGTTACACGATACTTCCACTGTTAATGATAATAAAATAACCGGATTCAAAACTATTGACATGGGTAGGAGCAGCATAATAAACGCGATAGTGAAGGGCGCAGGCATCGCTGCAGTCGGAGCGATAGTATCCAAGCTCCTCACATACGTCTACCGGCTGGCGGTCGCGCGCTACATCGGACCCGAGGCCTACGGGCAGTTAACGCTCGCGCTCACCTTCCTGAGCATAACAGGGACACTATCCTTGCTCTCCGTCAACCAGTCGATAGTCAAGTACGTTTCGGAGTACCGGGCCAACGACGACTGGGCCTCCATAAAAGGCGCTGTACTGTCATCTCTTCACCTCATAATGCCGACCTCCGTCATCAACATACTGGTTATGTACTTCACGGCGGGCTTCGTGGCCCGGAACATCTTCAAGAACTCCAGCCCGGAGTTCATCTTCATAATCCAGATACTAGCGTTCGTAGCGCCCTTCAGCAACACCTCTAGCGTCTTCATCGACACCATAAAGGCTTTCAAGAAGATGAGATACGTCGTCTTCACCAACAGGATATTCCAGAATCTTGTACAGCTCGTCGTTACACTTATTTTGGTATCTCTTGGCTACGGCCTTATTGGAGCGGCCTGGGGCTGGCTCGCGGGAGTCGCCCTGTCATCCCTCCTGGCTTTCTACTTCATGGAGAGGAAGATTGGCCCGATCATTTTCCGGGACGTGAAACCCAACTACCAGCGCAGAAAGATACTCCGTTTCTCCACCCCTCTGCTGTTCTCCGCACTTATGGCCACGATACTCGGCTGGATAGACACGATCATACTCGGATACTACCTCAGTGAGTCGCTCGTGGGCATCTATAATGCCGCGTTCCCGACCGCGATGCTGGTTTTGATACCTTACAGCGCCCTTAACACGCTCGCGCTACCATCACTTTCCGAGGTGCATGAGACGGGAGAAACATCCTTATCCACCATCGTCAAGACTATTGCCCGGTGGGCGGTGATCGCCAGCTTCCCTCTTTTTATCCTGATGGCTCTTTTCTCCGAACAGGTCTTACATCTACTGTTCGGCAAACAGTACATCCCGGCAGCGACCGCGCTGATAATACTCTCGGCGGCCAACATAACGAGCGCCATGATAGGCCCTCTTTCAGACCTCCTGAAATCCGTGGAGAGAACGGATATACTTTTCAAGAACAGCGTTGTAGCTCTCGTGCTGAACACCTCGTTCAACATCTTCTTCATCCCGGAATGGGGCCTGGGACTCGGTATTGAAGGTGCTGCGCTTGCCACCTTCCTCACAACCATTCTGATGAACGTCGTGATAGTGGCGGAGGCCTACTACTTCGAGAGCGTGACTCCGTTCCACGTCGACATATGGAAACCTGTCCTCGCAGCCATAGTGCCCCTGGTACTGGTTTACGCCGGCCTGAAGATGCTATTCACGACCGTGCCTCTATGGGTGCTCTTCCCTGCCGGAATAGTGTTTGCCGCGCTCTACCTCGCGACCTTTGTGCTCCTCGGAGGCATAAACGAGAGAGATATAGAGATAATAGAGGGTGTCGGGGAGAAGATAAACAGGAAGGAAGAGGCGGAAAGGCTAGCAAGAATCCTGAAGAGATGATCTAATCGAGGTAGCCGAGTCCGCGGAGACGGTCCTTGACCTTCTCCTCCTCCTCTTCACTGTAAGAAGACTCCTGCTGCTCCTTCTCGCGCCTGATCTTCTCGACCACCTGTTCCAGAAGGTATGCGATATATTCCTCTGTCGTATCAAAGTCTTTTTCCTCGGCCCTGGCCTCCAGAACAGAATGAATGTCGTCATCGACTTCTACGTTTGCCATTATGAATCACGTCTAACTTTCAACGGGAGAGCTTATTATTTCTTTCACCCGCAACTTCTGGTATGCCGGAATTCGAAAACATCTTCATCTACGTTTCAGATGCGCTGAGATACGATCACGTACCGGAATCAATCGCAGAGTCAAGAAATATCGTACCTACGCTTGTTCCTGCAGGATACACCCCCATCTCGTTTTCATCTCTAGTCACGGGGCTTGATCCGAGGAAACACGCGGTGAGATCATTCTACGACACCCTGGAGATGGAGACGGTATTTGAACGTTTCGATGACCACTCCTACTACGACCATCCGGACGACGCGATGAGCCGGAACGTGATGAAACATTTCGACAGGAAAGAGCTGGAGGACCAAGAGCCTCCTTTCATACATGTCGAGAGGGCTCTCGACACCCACGCACCGTATGGCCAGATGGAACACGGCAACGAAATCCACGAGGAGGAACAGGAAGGAAGTTTAAAGGAACAGTACAGGCGCGGCGTTGAGTCAACAGAGGAGCACTTCTGGAGCCACGTCGAAGAGCTGAAGGATCGTGGACTCTACGAGGACACTCTCATCATCTTCACCTCTGACCACGGAGAATGGCTTGGAGAGAAAGTGCTGGGCAAGAAACGCCACGACCATAACTGTCCTGTAAGAGAAGAACTGTGCGTCGTCCCGACCGTGTTCCTGAACTATGAAAACAGCTGGGATCGGGCAAGAACGATCGACATACTGCCGACCGCGCTCTCGATACTCGGAAAGGAAACAGTGGGAGAGGGCTTCGATCTGCGGGATAGGGAGCCTGATTCTGGCCACTCGATGCTACAGGTAAACACCCACCCGCTGATAGTTACTGGTAGCGAGTGGCGCTGGGACAGTCAATGGAAGATAAGCAAGGGCAAGCTCAGGGTGGACGCCGCCACCAAGTTCATTGACTGGATAAACCCGATACGCCAGCCTTTGAGAAACACAAAGATCGGGGACCTGTTCGGCTCAGACAACTCGGTACAGCAGAAGTTCTATGCTGATGACGAGCTTGAAGGGATCGACTTCTAGAAGTCGAGGTCGTGCACGTCCTCGCTGGTTGTTTCCCGCTGTCTCTTCCCAGGTTCAGAACTCGCGGAGAAAATATCCATGACCTTGCCGTCCATCTCTTCAGGAATATCCTCGCCAAAGTAGTGCAGAACCGTCGGGGCGAGATCCACAAGCTCCGCGTCCTCTTCATCAAAGTCGAAAACGTTGCCATAAAGTCCTATGTAGCCCTGCTTCCGGTGCATGTAGCTCGAGAGTTTACCAGTCACGTTCGGCTTTATGTCGGAATCGTTCTTCACTTTTTCCTCGAACACGACTACCAGGTCAGGGAATGTTTCCACGTCAACATCAAAGGCCTCTTCTTTCAAAAGCACATTTTCAACCAGTTCGTGCCGCTCCAGTTTGCCCTTGATCTCCTTCTTCTTGGCCTGACGATCTTCTACAGTACCTTGAGGAAATCTATCATCGTTTATCCAGATGCCGGCGTATCCGCATACTCCTGTCATGTAGGAGAATGCCTCTGTACCTTCCCAATCTATCGAGTCGAAGTCCAGGTCTGTCGAGACAAATTTTTCTCCAGCGATGTTTCCGTAGAGATCATTGATTCTCACAAGGTAGTCTCTCAGGCCCGCGCTTTCGAAGACTTCCGCAGTCCCGAGAACCAGCGATTTCAATTTCTCTTTTACCCTCGAACTCTCTTCCTCTTTCATTTCCAGGAAGCCGTTCTCTCTCAGCCAGGTATTGATGGAGAAACGTCTATCGGCCTTGACTGCGCCGTGGTCTGAAAGCGCGATTATGTTCACATCACGCTCCATCAATTCTCCTAGGAGTTCATCACATTCCCTGTAAGCATCCAGCATGATCTCTTCATCGGAGCAGTGGTGCATCATGTTATCGGGCAGCCGGAAAACCATGAAGTAGACCTCCGCATCCTTCCTGTCCATCAACCATTCCAGGGTGTCCCTGCGCTTCTCAAAGGAGTCGTAGAAAGACTCTCTCCTCTCCTTCTCGCTCCCAAAGTAGTCTATGCCCTCTAGCCTGAACTCGCCCAGGTCTTCCTCCATCTCGGTGTAGAGCTCTTCCGGGTAGGTCGATTGGGTCGACACGTCGAATATGCCGCCGACCATCCATCCGTCGATCTCGTGCACGGTCGCGCCGGGAACATCCGCTATCGCGGACTTTCCATCCATGTAGTTCCAGAACTCCTGGAACCAGTACCGCTCCTGTCCCGCAGGAGCGAATCCATAGTTCTCGAAGTCTATAACCTGGAAATCAAATCTCTCCAGCTTCTCGGGCTTCTTGCCCGTGAAAGACGATATCCACGCCGGCACAGTTATCGGAGGCAGGGTTGACTCCAGCAGCCCTGAATTACCCGATTCGTCGAGCTGCCTTAAGTTCTCCAGCTCATCGATATTGTTCTCGATCAGGTAGGGATCGATGCCGTCGAGGCCCAGTATGACGAGAGGCTTCATCTCAGTCCCTGTAACCAAGATTCCTTAGACGCGATTTTATCTCCTCTTCCTCATCTGCTTCAACCTTTCCGCGGAAATCCTGGAGAACCTGGGAGAATTTTTCTATCCGATCTGGTTCCTCTTCCGAGATATCATCGGTTTCTCCAGGATCCTCCTCGATATCGTAGAACCTGTCCTCATCCTTCCTGAAGTCACGGATGAGCTTGTATTCCCGCGATCTCAGGGCCGCCTTCT
This sequence comes from uncultured archaeon, assembly GCA_964421955.1. Lineage (GTDB taxonomy): Archaea > Nanohalarchaeota > Nanosalinia > Nanosalinales > Nanosalinaceae > CAYQYU01. The sequence goes on from CAYQYU010000010.1 coordinate 33,306, forward strand.
GCCTTTCATCGGTGTTCACCTCGGCGTAGGCGTACTCTGGAGAGGATTCAAACAGGTCGACTCCGTCGAAACTCTCCTGATCGAAGTCGAGATCGCAGGCGCTCAACGCCGTCGGAAGAATGTCTATACTTCTCGCGAGCCTGTCCCACTTCTCGCCGGACTCGAGGAGCGAATCGTCCCTAGACCACAGAACCAAGGGGACGTTGAGAACGTTATCATACAGGAAGTTGCCGTGCTCGTACCGTTTTTCCTCCTGTCTCTCCTGATGCTCGTTGAAGCTCTCGCCGTGATCGCCGAAGACTACTATCAGCGTGTCCTCCAGAGCATCTTCATCCTCCAGAATCCTGATCATTTCTTCAATATACTCGTCAGCCTCCTTGAGAGATTCTCGATAGCCCCGCTCAACTCTTTCAGGATATTCTTCTATCAGGTCTCTTATCCGCTCCATCCGATAGTTCCAGAAATACTTGATTGGGTATCTCAGGATCTCCTTCCAGAAAGGTCTATTATAGCGGCCCATGTAACCCCTCGGAAACAGTTTCTGCTGTATTCTCAGGGCTACGTTTGCAAAGAAATCCCGCATCCCACTGACTGGAAGCCGAGTCCTGTAAGGAAGATGGGTGTTCCAGTAGTGGATGAAAAGGAATAGATCATCCTCTCTAGTCTCCTGAATTGCCCCCTCCACATTCGAAATCTCGTCGGAGCCCGCGTAGCTCCATCCTCTAAATCCGCGGTCTTTCAACATCCCGGAGCCCAAGAGCGTCCTCACCTCGAAACCGTTCTGGTCAAAGAAGCTGAACACAGTTTCCATTTCTTCATCCTTCAGTGCTCCTCCCAGGCTTCTGATGCCCGAGTTTTTCGGGAGCTTCCCTGTCAGGATCGATCCGTGGTTGCCTGTGTGAGGCATCTGGACGAACGTGTCTGGAAAGTGCTCTCCCTCCTCGCATATCCTGTCGATAGCCGGAGTGTCTAACGGGCTTTCAGGGCCAAAGTAATCACTCCTAGTGCTTTCAAGGGAGAGGAATATGACATTCATGGCTAATCAAGTAGATGCTAAGAATAAAAAGCCTCATTTGCGACCTCATAGCTATGGATGAACCCCATGTCTCTGTCATCCTTCCCTCCTACAACGTCGAGGAGACGCTGGAAAGAACTCTCGAGGGCGTTCTGAAACAGGACTATGAACATATGGCGGAGATACTCATAATCGATGCTGGCAGCAGTGATCACACCCCTGATATAGCGAAAGAATACGCATCAGAGCACGAAAAAATCGAGCTTGTAAGCAAGGATCTCGACGGACTGGCTGCAACCATAAACGAAGGCATAAGGCAGTCCTCTTCAGAAATTGTGTGTACTATAAACCCTGACTGCGTGCCCGCGTCAGAGGATTGGCTTAGAGAGCTTGTCAGCGCGCTAGACCCTGAGGAAGATATTGTAGGAGCGCAGCCGGTACAGGAGATACCAGAAGATCTGGTTGAAAGCTCCTCGCTCCCGTACAAAATGTTCTGCGGCACGAGGGATTCCAGAGATCTAGAGGAAGCCGAGATAGGTCCATATAACTTCCAGCCCAACGGCTGCGTCTTCGTGAAGTCGGCGATAGAAGAGCTCGGGCTGCTGGATGAAGAGAACTATTCAAGGGCGGGCGAGGACTATGACATCTCGATAAAAGCCCAAGAGAAAGGCTACAGGTCAGCCTTCGTTCCCATGGTTCTACTTCACTACCACGGTCTGGGATCAAGTTTCGGGATGAAAGACTATCTGGCAAAGCAGCTCCAGTACAGCGAGGCCCAGGGCGCCATAACCCGGCGATATCCTTTCAAGAGGCACTATACGTTCTGGAACGAATTCACGAAGTCGGGTCTGTACGCCTCAGTGTTCGTGCCCTGGCTGAACCTTGCGACCATTCCCCTTCTCACCCTCTACCTGACGATCTACACCTACCAGAGCAGGGAAGTACTCTCGGGAACCGAACTGTTACGCGCCCCCTTCATCAAGTTACTCGGCGACATCTACAACATAATAGGATTCTACAAAGGACTTATAACGGGAAGACAGACATCAACCTCGCACCATATATTGGAGTTTTCATCTAACTAGAAGATCTCGGACATCTAAGATTCTAATCTTTATCAAATATCCAGTCAGGGAACTGTTGCTGAGTAGAACGTATTTTTGGCCTTTTATCTTGATTTGCGGCAAAATCCCAAACTGCTCTAAAAACTTCATCTATCTGCGCATCATGACCTCCAATTACTCCGCCTTCGCGGATTTTCGGCCAGTAATTCGCTAGGTCTTTCTTTACCTGATCTTGGGTATGAAGACCATCGATATAAACGAAATCCAAGCTCCCTGGGATTTCCTGTGCTGCTTCATCACTGGTTTTCGTTATCCATTCAACTTGGTCACCGAAACCTGAAGCGTTCAGCTCGGTATGCGCCCTATGGTACTTGGATTCTTCACTAGGGTAGGGGTCTATCAAGTAAAGTTTTTCTACATTAAGCGTTTCCAAAATTTCTTCCGCATTTTCTCCTCTAGCAACTCCGATCTCGGCGCCAGTGACTGGTTGCCCACCAAATTTTTCCGCACAGTATCTGTTGAAACCTCTTTTCTTATCAAAACGGACAAATAATCCGAGGTAATCCCGGATTTTTCTATGGATTCTGAACCTTAGTGGTTGACCCATGCGGAACCCTAAAATCATATAGAAGAGGATAATTTTTATTCCACATCCTTCTTGACTGAATAATACAGTTAACTCTTCATACGTGTAAGCTGAACTATCGGAGACCAAGCTCCCTGTTGGCCTTTCTCAGTCTTCCAGGAGTTCCGACGTCGATGTAGTCTCCCTTGAGCATCCTGTAGCCTACTTCGCGGCCGTTCCTCCTCAGATAATCGATCGCGTCCGTCAACTGGTACTCATCGCCGGCACCTTTCTCGATGCTTTCTATAGCTTCAAATATATCTGGCTCGAGAACGTATACTCCTGCTATACCGATGTTGCTCGGCGCTTCGTCCTCGGACGGCTTTTCCACCATGCCCTTAACGAGGTTATCTTCCCCAGGATCGATAATACCGTAGGAGTTCGGATCATCCGTCTTGAACGTCCCTATGGTGGCCCCGTAACCGTTGCTTTCATGGAAATCCCTGAGCTGTTTGACCTCTTCTTCTGTCTCAAGGTAGTTGTCGCCGA
>CAYQYU010000011.1:0-35056 GCA_964421955.1 uncultured archaeon
CGATACCAGTAAGCAGAATATTCCACCCAGAAAAATACACCGCAGAAGGCAACCTGAACCAAAGACTCGAAAACTCAGGATACGACAGTCTCTGGAGACTAGTAGCAATGAAAGCCCTTGACGGCGTATCCTCAGCCAACGACTCTATCAAGACTGCCGCACTAACAGCAGCCGAATACGAAACCGCCGGGAAAGACACCGTAACCTTCAACATGAAAACCAACAACGAGGTACACGGACTGGGATTCGGGCTCACCGGCCTGACCTACAACGAAGACCAGCTAGAACAACAAGAAACCTGGGGAATAGAAACAGACCCTGGAGAGAAAGAATTCATCTGGGACCTAGACGAAACCGAAACATACGTCAACCGAGGAACAAACATATTCCTCGACACAGAAAAACCTGATAGCTGGTGGGGATGGAAAAGAATCGGAACACTAACTAATGAAATAGAAAACCTCGAAATAAACATACACGGCAGGAAAGAATGGGAAAACTTCCTCCGCAACCCTGACAAACAAAAAGGAATGAAATATCTCGACTCATCATGCATAACCGGATACATCAACCGCCACGCCACACAAAACGGACCACTAGACCAACTCCACAACGCCACACTAGAAGTCTACCCAGACAAAATAGAATACCGCCTATAAACCCTTTCTACGGCCCATTCAGGTTACTATCTGCCTGGTTAGGTTTGTCGAGGAACGTCGTGTGGAAATAACTGCCCAGTGAAAGATCGCTTATCGCCCTGTTGTCATCGGTGATCTCGTTATCACCGCCCAGATTCTTGGCCCACTGAGTGGTGCCTGTGCTCTTCTCTATCTTGAACTCGAACTTACACGAGTACTGGCTTACGCCAGCAACATTGACAGTGTCCGGCAGGAACACTGTCTTGCTGAACGGGTTAGAACTCCCTGCAGGCGTGCTTGGAACAGAATAAGTGATCCAGCTCGTGGTCGAACCAGGAGTTTCACTGCTCTTCGGACCGGGATAGCAGTCATACCTTATCTCCTCAATAGTTGCTGTAGTGGGTTTCTGGTCGTCCCAGGCATCAGCGAAAGAGCCCGGAGTCTCTGTTAAAGTGTTCTCCTCAAATACTGATTGGTTGAAGAATATCCCTGTCTTGAGGTTGGTGCTCCCCCCAGTGACCATGAGGTCTGGGACGAAGTACGGGGGCTTCCATGCCAGACTACCAGAGCACTTCCAGCCGGTAAAAGTAGGATTATCCACGTATCGCCAGACCTGACCTGGAGGGCATCTACCGGCAAAGCCGCCGGGGAAGACCCTTTTGTTGGCGAGAGTCCCCGGATCTGAATTTATCTTATCATGTGCTTCTCCACTTGCGTTTGCCACGGTCCAGGAGTCGAGGTAGTCGCTGTACGTTGTGCCGAAGGCGCCGTTGCCGTCGCCCGCATAGTTATAGCCGTCACCCAGTTCAGTCATGTTTAATGGGTCATAGGCATTAGTAGAGTGAAGTGGCGGCAAGTAGCCGGTTGAGCCACCCGGGAAGGTTGTGAATGTACTGTCTGCGTATCTCTGCTCGGCTTCGTGGAGTGTCTGGTACTTGACATAGTCGTAGCCGCTGCTGTCGACGTACTTTGAAGCCTCTGAGACCGATGCGCCATCTGAGATGCTCGGCATGTATTCTTCAGGCACAAAGTATTCCGCCATCGCGATCGGGTCGCCGTGAGAGCTGAAGGCGGAGTCCGGGACATCGCCGCACGCCGACTGGGCCGCGACTATCCGGGCAGGCGGATGATCCGTGACTGTTCCGTCCTGGTGGCATTTGAAGATCAATGGAGATGCCGAGGTAGTCGGATCTATTTCCGTGTCGTGGTACCAGCACGAGGTTCCTGGCGGGGAGACGCTTCCCGCGCCTGTTCCAGGATTGTAGTAGGCAATCCTGTTGTCGTCAGGGTCAAGTCCTCCCGGGTCTCCACCGACCAGTGGCTGGCATGTAGATACGCTTTCTGTGTCAGTGGGCGAACCACAGTCAGGGTCTGTCGAAACTCCTGAAATCGTATAGGGACTACTTGAATGGTCTACAGTTCCGTCTCCATCATTGTCAAGGCCGTCTTCGCATTCAGCGACCGGTTGCCATTCATAGGAGGAGCCGCCGGTGTTGACACACTTGCGCAGGTCCTGGCTCTCGCTCTTTTTAGAGACGTCCACTACTTGACCGGTCTCTCCTCCAAAGCCGGTCTGCATCCTGGCTCCTTTGCGGCAGATGAAGAAATGGGGGTCTCCACCACCGGCCTTTGTTATGCCCAGTGCAGGAAGATCATAGTAATGTTCTGGTACATGGCCTGCTATCACGGGGCCTTCAAGGTTATAGGAATCTGCCTCATGGACAGGCGTACAATTAGAGAATATATCTACGTCAGTGTCACATCCTTCCTTTCCTCCCGGTTCCAGATCGAAAGCAGTCTGGAAGGGTTCGTTTAGAACATCATCGGAGCCGAGGCTATCCGCTGAGATACCGCTGTGATCAGGTTTGGTATTGCTGTCTTCCACAGTAACAGAACTCAGGCTTCCACCAGACTCTATCAGGGATCCTTTTTCGACTTCATACCAGCCTGGATCGTCCGGACCGTCTCCCGCACCTGCTAGCCCTATCCAGTCCGTCTCCTGGAGTAGAAGATAAGGCCCGTCTCCAGAAGGCGTACTGAATCCCCATCTGTTGAAAAAGGTCTGGCCATCATTGGTTAGCACGAAATCCCGTAGCTTCTCCTTGTTAACATCTACTTCACCAAAAAGAAACTTGCCCCGGTGCGGTTTATTCGGCATATTCTTCGCCTCTACAGTTAATGTTCCCGTACCCAGTACAGTTTCTGTACCTGAATCCTGAACCACTAACGCGTTCTCTCCATAGCCACATGGTATGGCGAGCGGCACAAAGAAGCTTGTAGAACTGCCGTATCTTCCTGAACTAAGACTTAAAGTTCTAGATGTTCCACAAACATTCATATCAACCGAGGGCGGACAGCTCCCGCCACTACAGGTTATGTCTGGCGTGAAACTGGAGCTGTAGGTAACAGTTGAATCTCCGACACTGAAGCTTTGAGCTGACGCAAGACCTGTAAAGGCGATGCCTAGAAATAGGATTACGACCAGCTTCCGCTTCATTACTCAACATTTTTTAGCGCCTTAATTTAAAGGTAACAGGACTCACCGAGGAATTCTCCATAGCAGGCTGTTCGCGTTCTTCCTGAGCCGGGAAGAATCTCCGCCCGGGAACGCGCTCATGAGACCCATGTAGGAGACATCCTCTTCTTCCTGTTCCTCGTACTCCTTCCAGTATTTCTCGAGCTTCTGGTGGATTCCCGAGGTTTCTTCCTTCTTGTTTCCGACGCCACAGGTGTTTCCTATGCCCGCGACAACTACTGGTCCGTCAAATTCCTTTACAACTTCCTCGACCTTCTCCACCGCTATGTTCCAGCTCTCGTAAATCTCCTTCTTCATAGGCTTCGAGGCCTCTGGCGCGCTCTGTTTTATCACGACACCTTCAAGGGGCACGTCATGATCGGTCGCAGCCTCCTCAATCTTCGACTTCTCGACACCTGGGCCACCCATCATTACTCCCACGCCTTCCGAAACCTCGCCGGTTTCCTCGCCCTCGAACTTTGATGCCGCATCAACTGTGATTACTGCTTCGAGATCGTTTTCGTCCGCGAGCTGGTCGACCGCATCACCGTACTTCCCGAGGCGGGCACCTGGACCCTTTGACTTCAGGATGTGTACTTCCTGGCCCGAGACCTCTTCTTCAGAATGAACTATGTCCTCGGAAATCTCTTCCGGCTCGTTCGATATCATCTTTGCCGCTACGAGAGGTCCGATCGCGTCGCCAATAGGTGCACGGTCAACGAAAGCTCTCGTCGCATCTCTCTGGGACTCCGCTAGCTCCCGGTAGATAGGGAGCATCATCTGTATTATCGAGATCAGCTGTATTGTCCGGGTCTTGTTGATTAGCTGCCTGAAATGGCGGAGTACCTTGTAGATCTGGTGGGTTCCCATTACTCCCTTGAAGGCCATGTTCAGATCCGCGAGTTCTTCCTCGTCCTCTGTATCTGCGTTGCGTCTGATGAACCGATCGAACTTGTTCTCCGATGAGTCAAGCACCAGTTCAAGCTTTCCGACGAGGCCCGCGGGATCGATACCTGTCGGCGCGGAAACCTTGAAGTCTCTCATCGACTCGTATTTCCGCCTGAAGGATGAGTCAACATTGTCGGTCAAACGATTGAGGAACATTGCCTCAGCATCGTTCCGGTAGGTGTCGAGTTCTGTTAACGCGCTCTTCAGTTTCCGGTCGGTCTGCCAGATCATTATCCGCGGGAAGAAGAATATCATTCCGATGAAAAGCACGGATATCACTGTCTGGATTATCATGAAAAGAGAGTTGTCAGATCCCGGGAACAGTCCTGGTAGCACCATACCTTTGTTGATTGAGCCCTATCTTTTTAACTTCACGACACAGGAATGTAGAGGTCTCTGGACTAGTCTTTCAACTCTCCTATCATCCTGTCCATATTCTCCCGAGAGGGATTCGCTTCCATGATGGTCTCGTACACTGATCCGGGAACCAGTTGCTCCAGAATCTCTTTCCGGCCTTCTTCAATTCCCTGATCCTCTGCCTCCACGCTCACGGAATGCAGAACTATAGCGGCTGCATGGCTCTGGTTGATCGAATCGTATTCCGCGGTCTCTATGTGGACGACCGAATCGCAGAGCTCGAGTTCTGTGTTGCTGAGGCCAGAGCTTTCACGGCCAATCATCACCGAGGTATTCTCCCTCGGCGTGAAACTCGAAATCTTCCGGCCGCGGCCGGGCTTGGTGCCGACGACGTAGTCCAGGTCTTTTACCGCCTCTTCCAGGTCTTCAAATATCCTTGCTTCTCTCAAAGTTCCCTGTGCCCGGGAGGCAGTCTTCCTCGCCTCCTCAAGGTTGAATCCCGGCTTGACCAGCCGTAGTTCGAATCCAAAGTTTTCACAGAGACGGGCTATAAATCCGGTATTTTCTGGCTTCTCTGGTTCGACTATCACCGCGGCTCTCATGTTTTTCCCCGGTTTCTGCAGAGTTAAAGATGTTCTGGGGCGAGCTTATCTTTATATCCGGGCTCTTTCCAGTCTTTTCTATGCTAGACGGGCGAATCCTGGCGGCGGTGCTTGCATCCATCGCGGCTATAGCGGTCGGTATCAACGGTGGAGGTATAGCTCAGGGTCTTGACGCGGATCAGGTGAAGTCAAGCAGTATCAGCGCTCCCGGAGAGTTTTCATTCAACGAGCTTATGCCGGAGTCCCTGAGCTCCGTGACACAGTTTTTCCAGAACCCCGAACCAGAGAACAGTCTCAGGGCGTCTCTAGTGGCGGACGATATATCCGGCGAGACCCTGAAGGTCAGGAGAGCCTCTCTCACCGCGGACAACTTCACCTCTCTCGACTTTGGATCCAGGCACGCAGCATCCGACGGCGGGATAACGGTTTACGGCTTCACCGGGACAGTTGAACCTGCCTCGACCACGGATATTAGCGGCAGGGCGAACGGCTTCACCTCTAACGGTGTCAACATCTCCGGCCGGCTGAACTTCGAGAAAGAGATCGAGACCCGGAGGATTGAGCTTGAGGGTGTTGAGAGGACCCGACTGAAACTGGAGGATACCTCGGGCAGCATTAAGGCCAACTCGAGCACCACACGGATCAGGCAGGAGCGGCAGGTCAACATTAACTCTTTCTCCGGCGATATAACGGTCTTCCCCGAGAATAACAGCGTCATACTTGATGGAAAGGTCGACAGGCTGGAGTCTGGCTCGTTCAGCTTCGGCGGCTAATCTTCATCATCGTCTTTTCTAACCTTGTCAAGCACCACTTCCTTCACGTCCTTTGACTCCTCTCCTGTACTGTAGTCTTTGTCATCCTTCAGCTGCCTGAGCCTGTACTTCTTCCTGGCGTAAACGTACCCGTCCTGTAAAAGCTTCACCGGTATCGCTAACAGCCACTTCAGTATCCTGTAGGGGATGCCCAGCACCATCGAGGCGATGCTGTAAACCGATGCGAGGAAGGTGTACCCCATGTAGAGTGTCGCACCTATGAATGCAAACAGCAGCACGCGTTCAAAAGACATCGTGTAGTTGAAGAAGTATGCCATTGCAACGTAGAATAGTCCGGAGAGCACCGAGGCAAGTATTGTCTCGAAAACCATCTCCATTATCTTGAACGCGACCACGAATGCAACCACGAGCAGGATGAGAAGCAACAGGCTTCCAGAACCGGGGTCAATAGCTTGGAGCACCATTTTTACTCTCCGAGGACGCCGTAAAGAGGATCGCCCTCCTCAGGGATCATCGAGGTGTAGGCCACGAAGCCCACCAGGAGTACCACGAAAAGGGCCGCGACCGCGGGAAGAATGGGCAGTCCTCCTTCATTCTGGGTTGATCCTTGTCCGGTGCCACCTGTTCCATCCGTGTCTCCCCGGGAACCCGCTGATATCTGGCCTTCGATCGAGTCAAGCTCTGACCGGACGCTGTTATAGTTCTGCTCTGCCTGCTCGTAGTCCTCCTGCTGGTACAGGGTTTCGATCTGGGCGAGCTCTGTCTCAAGGTCCTGGAGCCTTGTCCTGGTATCTTCCGAGGTTGCCCTCGCCGTCAGGTCCTGTATTCTTGATTCGAGCGAGGAGGTCTGCTGGGCGTAGTTTGGAACAGGGTTTGCAGTTACCGATATAGTTGCCGTGGCATCTCCCTGTGAAGTTTCGCCTGTTACAGTGACCGAACCCGACTCGTCCTGTACCTCAATGAACTCGAGTTCTCTAGTGGCGTTGGTATCTGCCTCAATCAGCCCGTACTCCATCGAGACATCGTAGACCGATGAGGATACTGAAACGTTTGTGATGTCGACTCCTCCCGTGTTCTGGAGTTCTATATCCGCAGTTGCGGAGCTTCCGCTCGGGAGGTATCCGAGATCGATGGACTCCGTGGCTCTAAGACCTGTGTCAGTTGGCGGAACATTCGATTCCAGACTTGTATTAAATGAAACCTCCTCGTCATCCGGGTTCCAGAACCTTACCGTTCCTGTGAAGTTGCCCGGAACCTCTAGCGAGTAGTTGAGCGTCACTGTCTCTGTATCGTTTACATCGTCAAGATCAATTGAAGCGGGGTCGAGTTCCAGATATGGCAGAATATCTCCGGTTACCGAGCCGTTCACAGTTGTTGAGGAGTTGATTTTTCCGAGGTAGATCACGTCAACTGTCCTGATCATGCTTCCTCTCTCATCACCGGAGACGTTTTCCCAGTCATCAACGCTTTCCAGACAGAGGGTGCCGTTCCTGAGGTCGCAGTCCACACCTTCTATATCGATATCGAGCGCCTTAGAATAGTTGCTCTCCGCATCAGTGAACTCGATTTCGCCCTCATAGTCATCGACATAAGTTATGTTGAAAGTTACCGTCGTGTTGGTCTTTCCGTCACCGGGCAGCGTTATATTGGTTCCGTTGTTAATCTCCGTGAAATTCTCTATGTCGCCCGTAACCTCGGCCTCAATCTCTCTCTGCGTTCCAAGCTTGTTCATCAGGGTGACGTTTACCTCGTGAATCCCTGTCTTGTTGAAATCTTCATCGATGTCATCCGAGACGTTGAAGCTGGCAGACGAATTCTGGACGTTGAAGCCTGACCCCAGACTCACCTTCTTGAGGTACTTGTTGAAGGCGACCACTTCCAGCTCATAGCTCCCTGGTTCTGCATCGGCCGGGATGTTCACCTCACGGGAGAAAAGTCCGTTAGAGTTACTGTATTCCATATCAGAGAGGTTGAAACCCTCGAAATGGTCGCCACCAGGTTCTGTAATGTTTATGGATGCATTCCTGAAACGCGAGGCGTTGAGAGGTTTCAGGGTGAAGTATCTTGCAAACAGCAGCTCGACATCGTGGCTGTCGCCCTGGTATATACTCGGAGAGCTCTTGTCCTGTATCCTGAAAGAACGGTAGGTAATGTTTCTCCTGATAATGTGTGACCTTCCTGTGCCCGATGCGTTGTACTCGGCAATCACTTTCTCCGTGTAGTTGGAAGTGTTGATATCAGGTATTTCGAACGATCCGGAGAAGACACCGTTGCCCTCCGACATTTCCTGCCACTCCTGTATCACCCAGTCACCGCTATTTCTTTCCTCAAGGAAGACTGTCAGGTTGACGTTTTCAGCAGTTGCCGAGGTGATGTTGAACTCTGTATCTATCGAGGCCCCCCTCTCACATTCGGTGAAGAACGTGTTGTTGTTGCAGCCCTCGGTCGTGTTCAGACTGATAACCTCTCCTTCAAGCTTCGGGAGGGTCTTGACAACCATAGAGTTGGAACCGTTCGCGTTCAGGTAAGATGCGCCTGTATAGGTGGCGTTAGCATGGACCACGTAGCTAGAGTTATAGGCCAGATCGAAATCTGCGCCAAAGTTCTTCCAGTAACTCCCGGACTCCTTGTTGTTTATTCCGGTTATGCCGGAGACCCAGCTGCCGTTTGTAATATAGAAATCGACCTCCAGTCCGGCATCGCCTTCAAATTCATTATTCCACTTGTCAGTGACATTGACCTTCAGATCCAGAGATGCGCCGGGATCAACTTTCCCATAGAACTCCTGGGTAAGAATTTCAACCGTCAGGTTCCCTATATTTAGCTCGCGGGTGACATTATCCTCGAAACCGTCGGAGGAATCATCCAGGAGCTCGAACTCTATAAATTTACCTCTGGTTGAGTTGACAGATATGTTGGCATAGTAGTACCCGCTGTTGAGATTGGTCATTTCCAGGTCCTCGCCAGTCTGGTTGTAGACGTAGTTGAGTACCGCATCATCGTTTGCCAGCCTCTCGGCATCGACGGGATCGTCATCGCTGTCTGTGAGGTTGACCACCTGGACGCTCCAGGTGTTGTTGGAGACATCGATATGCGAATACGGCTCGGAGAGAACGTTCAGGTTCCAGTTTGAGGACTGTGCCGCTGTTCCTGCTGACAGGAAGACCAGAAATAGGCCAAGAAACAGGAAGGTATGAAAACGTTTCAGCTCCATAGCTGGATTTATGCAAGGTTGATTAAAAAATCTACTTATTTCTGAAAAGGTAGAGAGTCTCAAACCAGAGTTTTCGGGCATCCAGCTTCTCGATTTCAAATTTCTCTCCCAGCCTTTCAATATCTGACCGGGAACTCGCAATAAAGACCGTAAATCCGCCTTCTTCCAGGTATTCTCCGACCTCCTCAAGAAATCTCTCCGTCAGCTCCACACCGGTCTTGCCGCCTTCAAGTTCCCGGTAATCGTTCCCGGGAAGATAGGGAGGGTTGAACACAATCACGTCGAACCGGTCTTCAATATTCTCAAACAGGTCGGATTCCACGAACTCTATCCGATCATCAACTTCCCGGTCAAGAGCGTTCTCCCTGGCGATTTCAAGCGCCTCTGGGTTTATATCAGATGCGACAACTTCCGCACCTTTTTCCGCGGCCGCCACCGCCAGTATCCCGGTGCCAGTTCCAACATCGAGCAGCTTCTTTCCCTCAAGATCAAGTGATTCGATGTATTCCTTCAGAAGGTAGGAGTCCTCCCTGGGCCGGTAAATCATCTCACCGATCTGAGGAACTCAAGGTAGAGAGGGTTGGGATCCTGGAAACGCGAGTTGAACTCGGGATGGGACTGGGTGCCGATAAAGAACGGGTGATCATTGAGCTCGACGTACTCTGCCAGATCCCGGTCCTGCATTTTGCCGGTGACCTTCATGCCATTACCTTCCAGCTGATCATGGTATTCCGGGTCAACCTCGTAGCGGTGGCGGTGACGCTCCCTTGCCTTGTCCGAACCATAGATTTCCTTTACTCGGCCACCGAGATTTGCGGTGTATCCTCCAAGCCTCATCGTGCCTCCCATCTCCTTGACATCTTTCTGCTCCGGCATCTCCGCGATCACAAGATCCTCGTGGCCGTCTTCGAATTCCTCCGAGGCAGCATCAAGTCCCAGAACATTCCGGGAAAACTCCACCACCATAAGCTGCATTCCATAGCAGAGCCCAAGTGTCGGAATACCGTTTTCGCGGCAGTATTCTATAGCCTCTATCTTTCCCTCGACACCCCTGGAACCGAAACCTCCTGGAATGATAACCCCGTCAAATTCCCTTAGTTCTTCCGGATCCATTTTCTCGCTGTCAACGTACTCTATCTCGACAGATCCTCCAAGTTCGGCACCGGAGTGCTTCAGCGCTTCTTCAACCGATGCATATGAGTCGTCCATATCCGTGTATTTACCGCATATAGCGATCTTTGCCACAGGAGAAGAAGAAAGGTTCTCTACCCTGCGTCTCCAGTCCTCCATGCCGTTGTCTCTCTCCGGTAGATCGAGGCTCTCGGATACTATGCTGTCAACGTTCTGCTCATCGAACACCATTGGAAGCCGGTAGATCGTGTCGAGGTTCGGATCCGAGATAACAGCTTCCTCCGGAACATCGCAGAAAAGGGAAATCTTCTCTTTTATGCGTTCACCTAGTTCTTCCCGGCTGCGGCCGACAATCATGTCAGGCTCCAGGCCCACCTCTCTCAGTGCCTTGACCGAGTGCTGGGTTGGCTTCGTCTTCTGCTCTCCCGTGGTCTCGAGGTACGGTACCAGAGTGGTGTGGATCAGGAAGGTATCATCCGATGACATCTGTCTCGCCGCCTCCAGGTAGAACTGGTTCTCCATGTCGCCGACGGTTCCACCGATCTCAATTATCACGATGTCCGCATCCTCTTCCTCCGCGATACGCTTCCACCATTCCTTTATCTCGTTAGTTACGTGAGGCACCATCTGCACTGTCTTCCCGAGGTAGTCTCCCTGGCGTTCCTTGTCGATCACCGACTGGAAGATTTTGCCCGAGGTCAGGTTCCACTCTCCCTTTCCCTCTACATCTAGAAAACGCTCGTAGTGGCCGAAGTCCATGTCGACTTCAGTCCCATCTTCGAGAACGAAGACCTCGCCGTGTTCGTGGGGATTCATTGTCCCGGGATCAATGTTCAGGTAGCCGTCGCACTTCAGCGGTATTACCTTGAGCGAGCGTTGCTCGAGAAGTTTTGAAACCGAAGCAGAGACGAGACCCTTGCCAAGACCGGATAGGACACCGCCGGTGATAAATATCCATCTGGTGTCTTCCGCCGGCATAACAGATACAGCGAGACAGGATATTTATTTCCTGTGCCGTTCGGATTTTTTTCACAGCCTGTCCTCAAGAAACTCTGCGATCTCCTTAAGATCTATTATCTCAAGGTTGACCACGCGCTCTTCCGAATGCGGTATTTCATCCCTCAATTCTTTCGCTCGCGACTTGTCGATCTCTAGGATGTTCCGGGCGTCAACAAAAGCATTCCTGGTCTTCTTTCTTTTATGGGTGAACAGTGCCTTTGAAATTCTGAAGAACAGATCCTCGTCTTCTACTCCGTGCCTCTCCTTGTTTGGATACAGCTTGACAATAGCCGTTTCAACCTCTGGCTCGGGGTAGTAGTTGCTGCTGGAAACCGTCCTTAGCTTCACAGGAACGAAGTAGTAGTTCACCATCACGGTGAAATGTGAGTAGTCGTTCGATCCTGGTTCGGCGACCATCCTGTCCGCAAGTTCCTCCTGGACGATCAAAGCGCTCTGTATCTGTTCTTGACCGAGCTTTTCGACTGCCTCAGAAGAGATCTGGAACGGAAGGTTCGAGACGCATCTTTCAACATTCGCGGGGATTTCGTACTCCAGAAAGTCCTGGTTGATAACTTCAGCGCCGGGAAACTTCTCCTCCAGGTGCTCGTATAGGGTAGTGTCAGTCTCGAGCGCGTACACTTTCCCGGCAACGTCTAGGAGTCTTGAGGTTATAGAGCCGGTCCCGGCACCAATCTCAAGAACTGTTTTACCTTCAGTTTCGCCGGCCTTGACCAGCGCCTCTATGACAGCTTCCGAGTCCAGAAAGTTCTGTCCCTTTACAGGTTTTACACCGAGTTTTCGCAGTTCCTTTTCGATCATTTCAGGACGTGAAGAGTTTTCTCTTGGTCTCTCCCTTGAGTTCTTCTATTATCCGGTCGATAATGATTTTCTCGGGATTCGGCATCGTCGGGACGCGATCCTTGATGTCTTCGAAACTTTCAAATTCCTCGTTTCCACGCTCGTCGAGAAGTTTCTGCATGTGCTTCTGCCCCACCCCCGGAAGAAGCTCGAAAGCGTGCCTTCTCGGCGTTACAGGGGTGGCCTCGTTGAAGAATTCTATGAAACGTCCCTCATTTTCCTGCACCAGCGATTGCAGTACATACTTCAGCTCGCTCTTCGCGCTGCCGGTCAGGCTGTCGTATTCGATTCTGTCCTTGATGTACTTGACCTTGTCGCGCTCGCCTTCGCCGATATAGAGTTCTTCTCCTCCTTTGGGGTGCTCTTCTTCACGCATAACTACCTCTAGGAGGTTGAAATGCTCGGTCCCGATTCCCTGGGCCATGGGCTCGCTCTTTCCGCCGGAACGGCCGTGCTCCAGGAAGTCCAGCACCTTGATGTGTTCGTCTTTTTCATCAGCCATAATTGAGCACCTAAATGTATGGAAAAACAGGGTTTTCGGAAGTTAAAAGCCTTTCTACTCCTCGATCTCTATGCTCTGGCAGACATCCAGTATCTGTTCAATCTCAGAGTCCTCGAGTTTTACGCGTTCCTTCTGGAACACCGCTCTTACAGTCGATTCATATTGCGGAACCAGCTCCAGAAGCTTGTAGATATGCCGATCTTTGAGAGAATCGATCTCCGCG
The DNA here is from genome assembly GCA_964421955.1 of uncultured archaeon. Taxonomy (GTDB): domain Archaea; phylum Nanohalarchaeota; class Nanosalinia; order Nanosalinales; family Nanosalinaceae; genus CAYQYU01. The sequence goes on from CAYQYU010000011.1 coordinate 12,761, forward strand.
AGTTCACTGTAGAGCTCTTCAAGCGTGTCGAGGTCTCTTACCCTGCAGTGGCGGGAAAGGTTCTCCAGCGCAATCTTCTGCTCGTGGGAGAGATCCTCTTCCTCACGGTCTTGAAGAAGGTTAAGGGCCTCGACAGGATATGCAAACTCTTCTTCTTTAATCTCCATTATCAATTACCTCTACTCGTTCTCCACTTTTTCAAGATGTACTGGTTTTAGGAAAAGCGTCTTCACCTGGTTGCCATCCTTTATCTCCAGCTCGACACCGTCTCCCCTGAAACCGGTAACCTTCGCGGCATTGCCGTAGAATCTCTGGTGGGAGCGGCCTTCCTGGACGGAAGAATTATATTTTATTCTCACCTGTTCTCCTTCCTGGAACTCCTTCATGTGGTCGTTTACCGTGGTTCTCTCGCCGGAATCACGTGCGAACTTGTGCCGTGTCCCGTGCCTTGGACCGCTGGATTTCTGTGCCACTTTAAAATCACCTATATACCGTGAGTCGGGCTTAACCTTTTTAACTCCCACCAAGACACTCCGGCTTTATATTGTCACTATTAAATAACAACAAACTTATAAGGCTGGGTGAGTAAACTAGGTTATGGCCCAAGGACCTTCTCCCCTGGATCAGAAAATCGAGGATGTTACCGGATCAGTTGCGGAAACCCTCGAAGAATACGGACTCGATGTTTCCCGTGAAATCAAAGCCAGTGAACTGGAAAACGTCTACAGAGAAGGCGCTGCAAAATACGAGAGAGTGGGGCCAGAAAACCTGCCTGGACCTGCCTTACTTACTTTCTGCCAGGACAGAGAAGACCCTGTAGAATACCTTGTAAAGAACCAGTGTGAAGAAGGAGAATCCGTCATGCTCGGAGAGATAGTTATAGAGGGAGAGCTGGGAGCTCTATTCGATCCCAACCTTGTTGGATCGGTAAAATACAAGGCAGAGAACCGCAATGACGAAGTCTTTAGATACCTGGAAATGGATTCATGGCACGCGGATTCAGATATTGCAGAGACTAACAACGAGATAAGAAGAATTGAATCCTACTTACAGGAGGAAACAAGCTACGAAACAATTGACACGACAGATCAACTTAAGCCTCAGACTCCTGGAGAGGCCCCATCGCTTGAGCCCGAAGAAGTTGAAGGCGCTAACTGGGGATCGATAAAAGGAATGGCTGCAGCGGATTAATACTACTTCTCTATATCGATAACGTCGAGCTTCTCAACTTCTGCCGCTGTCCCCAGAATATCGGAGACGTTTGGTTGAGTGCGGCCTTCGTCGCCGTGCACAAGCTCCTTGATGTAGGTCCCTGCCTCCGCCGCGATTTCAAGCTCGATTTCCTTTTCTCCGGTTTTCTCCCACTCCACGGAGTAGACCTGGCGCTTCCTGGTCTTGTCCGCCCTCCGGTGTTCAACACGCTCAGGGGTTCTCTGCTCGATCTCTCCCACCAGTTGACCCAGTCTCTCTAGTTCCTCCTCTTCGACATCATCTTCAAGCGCCACATAAGCGCGGTAGGTCTTGTCAGCGTGCTTTTCCTTTATCTCCTCTATCTCGTCCTTCTCCGCGAAACGGACTTTGAAGATTTCGACCTCCTCGCTCTTGTTGACCTCTTCTCGTAGTGCTTCGAGGTCGATATCCCTGTTCAGCGGCTCAATCATCTCAAGGACGAACTCACGCTTTCCCAGGCATCTGGCGTCAACATCTTCCCGGCCGCCGCCATGGAACTTGGCCTCTATCGCCTTCGTCTCCCGTATGAAAGGCTCCTGTATGATCTCCTGTACCGAGGTCTGGTACTGCTTGCCCGTCCAGTCGCACTCCTCACAACCCCCGCCTCTACAATTACGGCAGTGCCAAACCGTCTGCGGAATTTCTCTCGAGTACTTGTTGTACTGGCCGTAGACAAGCAGAGAGTTTACCTGGAGCTCGACGCGGTCCTTCCCCTCGCGCATGTCGACTATCGCCATTATGTCCGCCCTTTCAAAGTTGACCTCGATGTCGAGTTCGGACTCGATTCTTTTGCCTATCAGCCTCGATAGTTCGGTCTTGATCGGTTCTGTCCATTCTACACCGTATTCCTCCCAGAGTTTCTCCTCGGCCGCGACCACTTCTTCGGGCGGCCGAATACCTATCAGGAACGTGGACAGATCATGCCGTTCAAACGAGTCGGTCACAAGCTTAACGTAGTGTTCCAGACGGTCGAAAACGCCTTTACATACATCACAGCTTCCACCGGGTTCAGCACCAGCAGGAATGTTCTCGCGGACAAAGTCTTCCTCGTCAATATCCTCTATTTCCCTCAAGATTGCTCCTCTCTCATAGTTCTCGAGGCCATGGCCGAGCTGTGCAAACTGGCGGCCGAGACAGTGATCGCAGAGATCTTCTTCAAGCAGCGCGTCGCGCTTTTCCCTTACTGAAAGCATGGAGCTTAAGGTCTCAGCAACTGTTTTAAAACAGAGCCGGTGGGTTGAAATAGGATACCGCAGAACAAGTTTTCATGGTGAGGAGATGCCGAACCCGCTGAAGCTCTACCGCTGGTTCAGGAACTGGCTGCCCGACAGGGGCTCTTCAAGAACGGTTCTGCAGAGAAAGATAGGCAACACCATAGTATCAAAAATCACCCGCGGAGAGTTTGAAACGGTTAGATTTGCGGAAGAGGACTGGGACAATCTGGTGATTCTGGACGCGTGCCGGCATGACATGATGGAGGAGAAGAATCCTTTCGATGCCGAAGTCCAGGAAAGATACTCGAACGCCAGCCAGACCATAGAGTTCCTCAAGAAGAATTTCTCCGGAGAGCATCTCGACACTGTTTACGTCACCGCGAATCCACAGGTCGCACGTTTCGGGGGAAATTTTGCGCGTGTCGAGCACGTCTGGAAGGACCGTTGGAGCGACGAACACGACACCGTTTTACCCGGTGACGTTACGGATGCGGCGCTCGAACTGGCGGAAGAGTACCCTGACAAGAAGCTTATCGTTCACTACATGCAGCCTCACTTCCCTTTTATTGACTCAGAGATAGAGCAGGGCTCCTACAAGGGAGAGCGTGGTGGCCGGGAACTACCCTCCGTCTGGGAACGGATGTATGCGGGCGAGCTCGATAAAGAAGAGGTCAGGATCGACTACGAGCACAACCTTGAAGTCGCACTTCCAGAGGTCAAGAGACTTGTCGCTGAACTCAGGGGCAAGACCGTCGTGACCTCCGACCACGGAAACCTTTTCGGCAAGAAAGTGTCGTTCCTGCCGTTCAAGGTCTACGGACACCCCGGCGGGATCAAGGATGAGGAGCTGTGCAGGATTCCCTGGATCGAGCTACCTTTTGAAAGCAGGAAAAACATTTCCCGGGCCGAAAAGAAGTCAGAGGAAGAGTTCGACTCGGAAGAGGTCAAGGACAAGCTGGCTGACCTGGGATACAGCTAGATATCAAAACTCCTCTCCTCCCTTTCCAGCTCGCCATTCTCCAGGCAGATAAGTTCCACCCAGAGCTGATCTCCCTCGACTTCCACTGCCATCATTTTGGGGATCCCTGTTCCAGATCTTCCGAGGCCGGTACAGCTTCCCGGGTTAAGCAGTATTTTTCCGTCTTCTTTCTCCGCGGCCTGGACATGGGTATGGCCGTGGAAAAGTATATCCACGTCAAGCTTCCGGGCATTTTCCGCCAGAGTCGGTGCATGTCCCCGCGGCCTTATTCCCGAGCCGTGGTAGACCCCGAAACGCAGATCTTCATATTCAAAGCTCGTTGAGACCGGAACCTCGAAGAAGTCGTTGTTTCCCTTAACGCCGATAAAATGGTCGTAGCGTGCCTCAAGCTTGCGGTAGATTTCCTCGATTTCGAAGTCTCCGCAGTGGATTACCTTGTCCGCTTCATCCATTAACTCGGAGAATTCTCCCGGTATCTTTTCTGCACGCGCCGGGATATGTGAATCCGAGATTACGGCGATCATAGGGGGTAAAATGTTTGGAAACTTTAAATACGACCTCCAGCCAACTTCTATACCGGGCGCCGCAATCTGCGTCTACGGGGGAAGGGTTCGAGACGTGAACCCTGATGAGAACCAAGAAACTGTTTTACCGCCACACGCTGTTCATGCTACTAGCTGTAACTAGGTTCCTGAGTAGAGCGGATTTTAACATCCCGACGAAATGGTATTCTATCCTGGACAGCATGAGAGTCTCAACCGGGGTTCTCCACGACAGGATCGGTATGATCGACGAGGAGGTCCAGAGAGACTTCATCGAGGTCGAGAAACAGATCGACAGACGGCTGGGCAACGAGAAGTTCTACAGCGACGAAGAAGTTAAAGAGCTCCAGAAAAAGATCGACGAGATTCGGCTCTGAAAGAGAAAATCATAGATATTGTAATACAATTATACACATATTGCCGTTAAATAGAAATTTTGTAATACTATTGTAGTACATTTTCTCGGCAGCCTTTCCTAACCCATGCCGAGTTTGCCCAGCATGTCCTGCATGTTGCCCCGCTTCATCGACTTCTTGTCGAACTTGTCCATCATGTTCTTGGTCTGGCGGTAGTGCTTGATAAGTTCCCGCACCTGTTCCCGCGAGGTTCCCGAGCCCTCCGCTATACGTTCAGTACGGGAGCGATCGATCAGCGAGGGATCGTTCATTTCTTCTCGAGTCATTGAGTCCATTATGACGCTGTAGCTTCCGATCTTCTCCTCAGTAAGCTGGGAAATGTTGTCAGGTATCTTGTCCTGCCCGAATGGCAACTGTTTCATCATATCCTCCATCATCCCGGAACCGGTCACGGACTCCATCTGCTCCCGGAAGTCCTCAAGCGTGAATTCTCCTTCCAGAAGTTCTTCAGGATCCGCGTCAAGTTGCTCAACCTTTTCGAGAAGCGACTCAAGGTCCTGCTGGCCCAGCATGTCGGAGACAAAATCCACAGGATCATAGACTTCGAGGTCGGACATCTCCTCTCCTGTTCCTATGAATTTTACACTTGCGGAGGAGTGCTCGCAGGCGACCAGCGCTCCACCTCCCTTTGCGGAAGAATCAGTCTTTGTAACTATGACGCCGGTTATACCGACCGCGTCATCAAACTTCTCTGCCTGTTCACGGGCACTCTGTCCGATGTCTGCCGGTATCACGAGATAGGTCTCCTCGGGTTCGATTATAGAGTGGATATCAGCAAGTTCCTTCCTCAGTCCCTCGTCCAGCGAGTTCCTGCCGGCGGAGTCGATTACCTTTATGTCAGCGTCCATCTCTTCCAGGGCGTTTTTTACAACTTCTGAAGGGTTCTCCGCGTCTTTCTCACCATAGAATTCCGCGTCAACTTCCTCCGATACCTGTTCCAGCTGTTCGAATGCCGCGGGCCTGTCAGTGTCGGCCGCGACCAGCCCCACTTTGAAGCCCCGCTTCCTGTAAAAATCCGCGAGCTTTCCTGCTGTAGTGGTCTTTCCCGCACCATAGAGGCCGCACAGCAGAATATTATGAGACTCATCGCGGATATCCGCTTCTTCTCCAAGCAGATCTTCGAGTTTCTGGTAGACTATCTCAAGCACGTGCTCCTTCCTGGAGAGTCCGGATGGTAGCTCCTCCGATAGCGCCTCTTCACGGATCTCGTCGCTGAGCTCTGATACCAGGGATACGTCGACATCTGCCTTTATCAGGTCGCGCTGGATGTCCTTTACCAGCTGTTCGACAGCCTCTTTGTCTGCAACTCCCCTTGACGAGAATTTTTCTATCGATTCTCTCACCCGGTCGAACATAATGTTGCTCTGTTGGTGAAAAGTTTAAACCCTTGTTACGATCCGATGTTCCAGTACCTGTAGATGAACTGGCTGAAAACCGCTCCAAAGATCGCGGCGATCGAAGCTATAATCAGTGAAGAAACTATGGTGTCCCCATTTATCGCGGAGTAGCTGAAGCCGACGAGGAAGAAGACTATCGTGGTCATGAAGGGGTTCAGCAGTATCCCAAAGGTGTTCCACGTGTTCTCGGCGCTGGAAAACCGGTAGATCATCCATCCGGCGGTGAAGAGCACCACCAGTGCCTGTACAGGTCCAGATTTCTGGTACGTGTAGTAGCCGGCGAGACCTGCAACCACTCCTATAAGGACTCCTCGCAGGTTTCCAGTTTCCATGACACGGGACTCTCTTTAAGTGATAAAAGGTTTACCAGTTCAAGTTCGTACATGGATTTTTCTCTGAAAAGCACGGTTAAACAGGCCAGCTACTTCGAATCGGGTACGAACTCCGACATCCAGCTGGTCTTCGTCCCAGGCCTATATAACCGCCGAATATGGAAGCACCAGGTGAACTACTTCTCGGAGGACTACATGGTTTTCAGCCCTTCAGGCGCCAGATATATGGACCAGAAAGAAGCACTTGAACGCGTGCTCGACAGGGAAGACGTGGGCAACGCCGTGATAATTTCGCAGGGCCTTGGAAACAGCCTTTCCCAGGAGTTCGAGTACCGCGAGGAAGTTATCGCAACAGTAAATACCGGGGTGAAGAAAAACTACAGCCTTTCGATCCCAAGAAGATTTTACAACCTTTTCTGGAGCTTCAGTCTACAGGAGCCGAAGGTCTACAAGAAAATGTTCTTTTCGGATTTCACCGATTACCGCGTGGCCAGGCAGTTCATCGAGGAAATCGAGAAGCCCAGTTACGACGTGCTGATGTCCTTTTTCGAGAGCTACAGCCTGCGGAAGCCGGTGAAAAACGCTCTCGTTATCCATGCTGACAGGGACCGGTTTTCCTCTCTGGAGTTGGCACAGAAGTTCCAGCCGAACGTCTCAATAAGCGTCATAAGGAACGCGGGAAGCTTCAGCTTCTACGAGAAGCCGCAGGAGTACAACAAGGCGTTGCTGGACTTCCTGAACGGCCTCAACAGGTTTGTTAAAAAACGGGAGGTCTCAAAGACAAGGGAGAAGAACCGTTCGCTCGCCGAGTTCTCGCAGGAAAAGGAAACCAAGAGAGAGTGGCAAAAGCCGAGGGTTGGAGAATGAACGCGGGAATAATACTGAAGGACAGCCTGGATGAAAAGTCCCCGGTAGTCTTTCTCGGTGATGAAGTGTCCTGCCACTCCGTGGAGACCAATGAGGAGATAGCTGAGCTTATAGTTGAGAGACAGCCAGAGGTCGTAGCAGTTGACGCCGGTACTGAGCAGTCGCCACAGGAGTTCACGAAGCAAGAAGAAGAGCTGAGGGAAGAGGGGCACGCGTTCACGCCGACCTCTCATGAGCCCAGGAAGACGAAGAGGCTGGAGTCGCTAAAGGCCCGGCTTTTCCAGGAGATGGGTGCGGCACAACCGGAGATTATCAGGTTCGACCCAAATATTACTGCGAAAGAGCTCGCGATACATGGCGATGAGGCACTGAAGTCTTACGGGATCGATGGATCGAGTATAGGAAGCGCAGAGCAGTTCGATGCGATGCTGGGCGCTATAACAGCCCGCTTCTATGAACAGAACCAGGTGAAAGACCTGGGTGTAATCATTCCGGAGCCGTTAAATACCTCTGAGACTGAGAACAACAAGACTTAAAAGTGTTTTACGATCAAACGGTAAATACAGGTTATATCTATGGGAATGGAGAAGTTTTACAGGACAGTCCGGGAAACATTCGGAGTCGAGAAAGAGCAGCTCAAGAAGGAAGTAAAAGATGAGGCGGTCGCAGAGCTGCGTGAAGAGCTTGCGCAGGAAATATCGTACATCGAGGCGCAGATGAGAGAGTACGAGCAGCTTGTCGCAGAGGTCAACCACCTTCTCGCGACGATGAGAAAGGACCGGATCAAGAAGCGCTCTAGAGGTAAGCAGATTAAAATGGACGAGTTCCAGGAAGACCTCGAACCACTAAAGTCGAAACTGAAGCAGCTCGAAAAGTCTATGGAAGAGCGTCTAAATGAGCAGAAAGCCTATAGCTAGTGTTCTCGACAGAATAACTGAAATGCACGAGAGCCGCTACGAGAGCGGCTATGACTCTGGCGAGCTTTTTGTTGGCCTGGCTCTCGAAAACTCCTCTGAGGAAGAAATGATAGATGCAGAGCTGGAGCTGCTGAGAGACAGATTTGAAAAGATAGACCCTGAACTCGAAGGCCTCTTGGGAGAAGTATACAGAATTTTCAGGCCCTACAAAGCCGGATTTGTCCACGGTTTCCACGATTATCTGGAAGAAGAGGCTCCGGAGCTCTACCACGGCTCAAAGGCGATGCAATGAAAGTCTCTGGATCTCGTCATCTACACCTTCCTTCCTTTATGGGTAGCACTCCAACAGTTACAGAGACTAAAGCAGAGATAATGAAGAACAGTCGGCGGAGAGCCGCTCTCAGGTTCCTGCTTGAAGAGGACGTAAACCCTGACTCGGTATACGAGTCTCATAGAGTCAGGGAGATATCAGAATGGATAGATGAACGTGAAGGCCAGGATAAGCGCGAAAGCATCTATAACACCCTCTCAAAAAACCATCTACCTTACATGGAAGATGAAGGGTTTGTAGAATATGACGATGACCGCAAGATAGTTGATCCCGGACCGCGTCTAAATGAGCTGAAGCGGCTTCTGGATGAGAAGCCTCTTGAACATGGAGATTTCGAGATCAGTGCAGAGGACCTGTTTCATCTGCTGTCGAATGACAGGCGTAGAAAAGCTCTTCACTACATGAAGGAACAGGAAGAAAGACCATCACGTTGGAACCCCCTCGGCGAGGTCTATACAGGCGAGCCTTACAACCTAAATGACATGGTAGACCAGATAGCCGACTGGAAAGGAGAAGATGTGAAACAAGATTCAATCTACAGCGCCCTTCACCAGTCCCATCTCCCGGAGCTTGACAAAAACCATGTCATCGAATACCGCAGGGAAGAAAGTACCATCGAGAGAGGTGTTTTCTTCGATCCTGTTGTCTCCTACCTGCCTGAACCTGACTTCACAGACTAGGATCTAATCCAGGATATTTTCGACAAACTCTTCACTGTCAAACTCTTCAAGATCATCATAATCCTGACCTGTACCGATAAACGCTACAGGTTTCCCGCTTTTCTGGGAGATCGAGATTATTGCGCCGCCGTTCTCGTCGACATCCATTTTCGTGACGATTATCGCATCAAACATGCCTTCATACGCCTGAGCCTGCTCTACAACGTCATTACCTGCGAGGGCATCAACCACCAGAAAGGCGATATCCGGCTCATTGACATCGATCATTTTCTCAAGCTCGTCCATAAGGTTCGTGTCCGCATGGCTTCTGCCCGCGGTATCGACTATTGCCACCTTGCCCTCATTCTCCGCGTGCTCGACCGTGTCGTAGCCGACTGCCGCGGGATCGCTCTCGTACTCGTGCGAGATCACCTTTGAACCGAGCTTTTCTCCATGCTCCTTCAACTGTTCGATAGACGCCGCTCTAAAAGTATCTCCAGCGCCGAGAACCGCTTCTCGATCGAGGTGGTTCGCGAGCTTTGCCGCGGTCGTGGTCTTCCCCGAGCCGTTGAAACCTATCAGGAATATTGTCGGCGGTTCATCGGCTTCTCCAAGAGCTTTCTCCAGATCGAAGCTGTCGTCAAGTATGTCCAGTAAAACTTTTTCTACCACCTCATTAACTTTTTCCTCGACTTTTCCACGGGCAGCTTTCTCGCCGAGTAAGGAGTCGCGAAGCTCGTCCTCGATCGTTTCTGCGACCTCAAGAGAAACGTTGTTCTGCAGAAGCTTTAGCCTTAATTCGTCGAGAAGCGGGTCAATAGTATCCTCGTCAAGCTCTTTTTCTGCAACTGTGGACTTTACATCTGAAGAAAATTCCTTTACCGATTCGCGGAACTTGTCCAGCATTCTCTCACTCCTGCTGGAGCTGCTGCATCTTACCCTGGAGTTCCTGCATCTGCTGCTGAAGTTGCTGCAGGGTCGACTCTAGCTCTTCACGGGTATCTTCCAGGTCATCCCTGCGGCCCACGAGGATGTCTTCTGCCTCGTCAAGTTCACGCTTTTCGAAGTTGTCACCGCCGATATTGGTTATTACTTTATCAGTTTCCTTGATCTCGGCTACTGCAAGCACTCCTGCCCCGAGACGGGCGAGGATCTGGCTCCCCTCTTCAACTTCCTCGAGATCGTTTACCGCGTCGATCGTGTTCTGGATTTCCCCTGTATTTTCCTCTACTCGCTCCAGGAACTCCTGGACCTGCTGGATCTGCTGCTGGATTTCCTGGTACTGCTGCACCATCTGCTGCTGTTGCTGCTCATCCATTCTAGATCTCCTCTTCGTCTTCTATCTCTATCTTGCTCCTCGGTACCGAGTGCTCAGAACCGAGCGAGGAGTAAAGCTTTTCACGCGCATATTCCAGGGACTCGGCAGCTACCTCTCTTTCAAAAGGATTGTTGCCCCGGCCCTGCCGGATTTTACCTGAGAACCTGTATTCGGTCATGGTTCAAGCGAGAACTACGAACTTTTTAAACCCTGTCTATATGGAGAGTCCTGTCGATCCGTCCGATCTCCGGTCCAGAGGTGTCCTCTCCTACCAGAACGTTGCTATCCGTGCAGACAAGGCCCGAGCCGATGTACGGCGAGCCAAGATTGATTGTCCCGATATCCACCCGCTCAACCTCAAGAACCTCACTTATATGCTCGGCCTCTTCTTCTGTCGCCTCCCTGTGAAGCAGTACGCCGTTGTTGTTTGCGGCACCGCAGACACCCGCATTCGGGAGCCCCGCGACCTCTCCTACTTCTACAGGAACTCCGAGCGACTCCCTGATTTCCTCCTTATTGTCCGAGAGCCGTTCGCTGATGATTGCGCCTTTATCGTTCGCGAGCACAAGGTTGCCAAGCGCGTTCTCCCGGGAGTCAAGAACATGGAATTCGACATTCGAGTCATCCAGTTTTTCTCGCTCCCGCTCCGTTGTGCTCTCCGGTACGAGTATACAGTTCGAGTTCCCGGCCGTGAAAAGTCCCACAAGCCTTGTTTTCGCGATATAGGTCTCGCAGCTCTCGACCTCGAAGAACTCTTTTCTCTGGAATTCTGGAGGGAAAATGGCGCCCCCACTGGTAACCGTGGCGTAGAAACCTATGCTCGGGTCGCCCCGGTAGTTGTATCTCTCTATCATTTTATGTCCTGGATTCGAGCCATTCCTTCAGCGTCTTCCGGTCCTTGTTCTCCTTCTCGGCCTCAAGTGCGGCTTCCCAGTCAGGATCATCGAGCTCCTGTAGATCTTCCTTTGCCTCGCTCACGGTGCCAGAGACAATTTCATCGTAGTCCGCTTCTACCTCTTCACTTCCATCCTCTTCAGCTTCAGTCTCTTCCTCCGTTTCTTCTCCGGGTTCTTCCTCGACTGTTTCTTCCTCTTCTTCTGGTTCCGGCTCAGGTTCAGGTTCCTCAACTTTGGTCCCGGGAAGAACTGCCCTGGGACCGTCCGGGGTCTCAACCACTTCGACTTCAAGCTTCGCTGGCGGTCTCTCGACTCCGTTCTCCCATATCCGCGAGTTTATCTCAGGGGCGATAGAGACCTTCTCGTTCTCCTTCTCCTCCAGTTTTTCTCTCAGAATCGTCATCGCTTTCTGTGCCCGTCTCCTCCTGGAGAATGATCGGGCCCGGGAAAGATTGACCGTGTAGCGAGCCATTTTTCAGCACCTGGAGAAAAAGTTTACTCGTCGGTGTCGTCCCGTCTCCAGTGACGGCTCTTACGCGGTTTGACTGACTTTTTCCTGGCTCTCTGGAGTCCATACGCCTTCAGGGAAATCCATCTGGGTGCGGACTTCGCGGTCTTCGCGGCCTTTGCAAGCCTCTTCTTCTTGGCCTTCGACTTGTTAGATGACATATCCAGTTTTTCACCTCCTGAACTTTATATCAGTGTCCTCTTTCGAGCCGCGGACCTCTCTAAGTATTTCTTTCAGCTCCTCGTCGCCCATCTCTTCTATCCGTCCTGCTCTACCTAGCTGGGCGACCTGTGTCTCGATCGCGGACGCGAGTTCCGGGTCTGCAGCACGTATATTTCCGAGACGGGATTTCGCATCCTTTGTTAGATACTGTGACGCGAGGTTCTTTATCTGCTCCCTCTGTTGTTCCTTTTGATTCTCGGAGTCTTCCATCTCCTGCATTCTCTGCTTCCTCAGTTCTTCAAGATCTTCGTCTTCAGGCATTGGAACGTTAAGCAACTATTTCGTCGGCTTTTCCGTCGAGAAAACTCTTGCCCTTGTCGGTTATCTTCCGGCCTTCTCCCTCTTCTTCCTCGAGAAGTCCCGCGTCTTCTAAATTCTGGAGCGCGGTCCTTATGACCTTTCCCGAGGCTTTTCCGTGGTGCTCGGGTCCGTGGCCGTGGTTCTTTCTTCCGCCGTAAACTGTCCTCAGCTTTGAAACTCCCAGGGGTCCTTCCATGTAGATCCGGCGTAGAATTGCCGCGGCCCTGATATGGTACCAGTTCTCCTGTTCAGGAGGTCTCTCCCTGTCAACACCGGATTTCACGAACTCCGTCCATTCCGGTGCATCAAACTCTTCTTCGAGATCTCCTGCGACCTGCCTGATCAATGGCTCGGCTTTTACGTCGTATACTGTGGTCATACATAGACCCGTTACTCAAAAACTTTTAAATGGGAAACCTCGCCCGCTAGCTTTATACGAAGGTAGCAAAAATAGTCCTATAGATGAGTTCGTCCCTCGAAAATCAGAGGTCTGACATATCTACACCTGTTTCTCAAGACCAAACTCAGCTATCCATGGAGCCTTCTCCAACCCTTGAAGAAACCGTTGAAAGGCTTGAAGACTGGGAAAAGGAGTTCAGGCAGGAATATCTTGAAGAATCAGGCGGAGAAATCACCTTCCGGACTGACGATAAACTTGTGAAGAACCTGCTCACAGCTGCAGGAGACTACAACCCGATACACTTCCTCGAAGGGCTCGAAGCAAGTCAAGAAACTGATCTGGCACGGGAGAACTACCAGGAGTTTCTGGATGAGGTGCTGGAGGAGGAAGAAGGAATCGGCCAGCCTCACTGGATAGAAGACCGCCGCCAGAGGGATCTGGAAAAATACTCGGGAGCTGTCAACCCGGGAATGGTCTACACTACAGCGGCAGGATTAATGACGGAAGACCCGATAGAGAGTATTGAGGTCACATGGGAAGACGCATCATGGATCGGCGACCAGGTAAAAATAGCTCCAAAGGAAAAATCGCCCGGATACGATATAACAGCTGAAACACCTGGAGGCACGGAAAGCCTGCCAAAAGGAGACATACGAGTTAAAACCGGAGAACACGGCCCAGATCACTACAACCTGGAAAAAGTAGCAGTAGTCAACCAGATAGTCGGACGAGAAGACAGGGGAGGAGACATGCTTTACTCGCTTGACCTTGACTTCTATGGAGACGTCAGCTGGGACGATCTTGAATGGGAGCGGGTAGCCTTTTCAGACGAATCGGTCGAGGTAATAAATGAGATATCAAACGGCAAGCTGACAGAGTACAGGGCAGAAGTAAAGGTGGACAACAAAACGGTTGGCGAGGTCTCCGAACTGTACGTTGATACCGACGGTTACCAGGAAATAGAAGACAGGTATGGCGATGATGAAAAAAGAGCCGTTACAAGAGCTGCCGAGGCAAATGCGAGGATGGCCACATTACCCGCTATCATGGCGCTGGAGTCAGGAGCCATAATGATGAAATACTTCCATCCATAGAGACAGGAAAAACTAGCCAAGAAAGTCCGGCTCCAGCCTCTTCTCCTCAACCTCTTCCTTGAGATGAGACCGGAACTCTTCGACGGAGAAGCCTCTATCTTCGTTCTCTTCCCTGTCCCTGACCGAGATCTCGTTCTCGCTTTCCTCGTCATCCCCTACGATTAGCATGTATGGCACGCGGTCATCGTGTGCAGCCTGGATCTTCTTCCCGACCGTCCACGACCGATCTTCAATCTCGACCCGGAAATCCTCAAGCTCTTCCCTGATCTCCCTGGCGTATTCAAGGTTGTCATCCGTCACGGGCAGAACCCTGACCTGTTCCGGTGCGAGCCATGACGGAAAGTTGCCCTCAAACTGTTCGATAAGCACCATCAGGAAACGCTCGTACGAGCCGTAGAGAGCTCGGTGGATCATTACGGGTCGGTGTTCCTGGTTGTCCTCGCCCACGTATGTCAGGTCGAACCGTTCAGGCATGTTGAAGTCGATCTGAACCGTTGGCCCATCCCATTTTCTCCCGATGGCATCTGTAAAAGCAACATCGATTTTGGGGCCGTAGAACGCTCCTTCTCCCTCTTCAAAGCCGTAATCGAGGCCAAGTTCTTCAAGGACTTCCTCAAGTGCGGATTCAGATTTTTCCCAGACCTCATCGCTACCCATGGATTTCTCGGGTCTCGTGGCTAGGAAGTATTCTGTCTCCATGTTGAATACGTTGAGAACTGTCTCGATGTTCTCCATGATCTGAAGAATCTCCTGCTTGATCTGGTCGGGTCTGACAAACAGGTGTGCATCATCTATCGTAAAAGCCCAGACGCGCGAAAGCCCCGAGAGCTCTCCGCTCTGCTCTTTCCTGTAGACCTTTCCGTTCTCGGCGTAACGTACCGGTAGATCCTTGTAACTCCATTTTCTCTGCTTGAATATCGTGGCGTGTCCCGGGCAGTTCATAGGCTTGAGACCGTACTCTTCCTCGTTCACCTCAAGAAGGAACATGTCATCCTGGTAGTTCTCATAGTGACCAGATTCTTTCCATAGCTCTGTCCGGAAGATATGTGGTGTCTCGACAAAATCATAACCCTGGCTCCTGTTCATGGTATCCACAAAGTTTCTCAGCTCTGAAAGAACTGTCTCTCCGTTCGGATGGTAGAGCGGCAGACCGGGACCAGTGACCTCGGGTATCGAGAACAGGTCCATCTCCTGCCCGATCTTTCGATGGTCTCTCTTTTCGGCTTCTCGCCTTCGTTCAAGAAATTCTTCCAGCTCTTCCTCTGTCGGAAACGCGGTTCCGTAGACGCGTGTCAGCATCTGGTTGTCCTCGTCACCTCTCCAGTAAGCGCCAGCTATCTCGAGGAGCTTGAATCCGCCGATTTCTCCTGTTGAGGAGACATGAGGTCCTTTACAGAGATCTTTGAATTCTCCCTGCTGGTAGAAGCTGATCTCGTCGCCGCCAGATGCTTCCTCGTCAAGTATTTCTCTTTTGAAACGGTTGTCATCGTAGAATTCTTCTGCTTCTTCCCGGGATAGTATCTCCCGCTCTATGTCCAGGTCTTCCC
Source organism: uncultured archaeon (assembly GCA_964421955.1). GTDB lineage: Archaea > Nanohalarchaeota > Nanosalinia > Nanosalinales > Nanosalinaceae > CAYQYU01. Next base: position 27,930 of record CAYQYU010000011.1, read on the forward strand.
GGATAATTTTCTCGGCTTCCTCCTCGATCTCTTCCAGATCTTCTTTGTCAAGTTCAACGTTTGAAATATCGTAGTAGAAGCCTTCATCCGTCCATGGTCCTATCGTCAATCTGGCTTCTGGATAAAGCCGCTTCAGCGCCTGGGCGAAGACATGTGCAGCACTATGCCTCAGGACCTCGATGTACTTCTCGGAGTCCTCAGTAACTATTCTCAGGCTGTCGCCGTCTTCCAGCTCTGCTTCTTTCGCCACCAGTTCCTCATTCACGATTCCTGCAACGGTGTCGTTTCCTAGGCCTTCGCCAATTTCATAAGCAGCGTCCTCTACTGTCGCGTTTTCTTCAAGTTCCAGTTTTGATCCATCGGGAAGCTCTACTTCAGTACTCATAGAGAACCACTGCGAGAAGAATTATTTAAACGGTTTTGATTACGGTAGAAGGAAAAAGAAAAAGAAAAACGAGAGTTGGTTTTACTGGACCGCTGCTCCCTGGAGCAGGGATGCCATCATGGCGCCCGCCACTATCCCCAGTAGAAGAAGGAGAATAGCTACGATAACCGCAGGCGCCAGGATCGCGACAAGAGCTCTTCCTGTAGAAAGCTCCTGGAAGCTCTCCAGCCCTCTTACCTGGATGTAGATACCGTAGATCCCCAGCACGAGGCTGACAATACCTCCTGCAACAGGGACAAACGATGCCAGGGCTGTAATCGGTGAAAGCGCGGAAGCGTACTCAAACGCCGAAAGCGTCTGTCCGTAGCCCCGTTCACCGCCGAGCAGCATCACAAAGATATGTACCAGTCCCGCTCCTATCATCAGGAATGCAATTCCCAGTATAGGAGCCAGAACCAGGGTCACCGCGGCAGCGACTGCTCTCCCTTCAACTGGGAGTGCAGCGCCTGCCTGAGGCCCCATGACAAATATCCTGGCTGCGTTGAGCACTGCAGCCAGAATCAGCGATACTGCCGCAAACTTCAGAGGGTACCCGAAGCCGTCATCTCTTGTCTCTTGACTCAGGTACTCGGTTGGTCCAGTAACTACTTCTTGAAACGTCTCTAACCATTCCTCCATTAAGCTCATCACTCAAAAATATGTTTTATGCGCTTATAATTTAGGGGGGGCTTTACAGCTGGTTTTTAAGCTTTCAGCCCCTCTTTCTTCACATGATCAAGATCCTGAGACTTGGACATAGAGCGGGAAGAGACGACAGGGTCTCCACCCATGTGGGACTGACCGCGAGACAGTGGGGTGCGGAAAAGATAATCTACTCCGGTGAGAGAGACCGCTCGATGATGGAAAGTTTAGAGGATACTGTCGAACGCTGGGGCGGCCCGTTTGAGGTAGAGTACCGGGAGGACTGGAGGAGGGTTATCAAAGAGTTCGACGGCCTGAAGGTTCACCTGACCATGTACGGCGAGAGGTTCGATGAGAAGCAACACGAAATCGAGGAATCTGTGGAAGACCGGGATCTTCTCGTGATTGTCGGCGCGGAGAAGGTGCCCCGTTGGGTGTACAAAAACGTGGACTACAACATCTCTGTCGGCAACCAGCCACACTCCGAGATTGCAGCGCTAGCAGTTTTCCTCGACAGGATCGGGCAGTTGAAACAGGATTTTGAAGGAGGGGAGATAGAGGTCTTGCCCTCTGAGGACCAGAAACTGACTGAGGAAAAGTAGTAGACGAACATATAAGATTAGACGTATTCTCATGGATATGGACATACCCCAATCACGCTTCAAGGCAGCCCTGGATTCGTCTCCTTTTGGTCCTACAGTGGTCGTAGAAGTCTACTCGCGCGAGGAAAATCCTGACCTTGGATATCTCAGAGAACTCGAATCACTTACTGACATGAAGCAGCGGAGTCCGGAGGAGCTCGTTTTTGAATGTGAAGCGGAGGAGTACGAATTCAGGTTCGAGCTGGAATCTGACTTTACCAATAGATATGAGGCGGCCTTTGAGCACGCGGTCCACAGCCATGAGCCTTCCGAGTATCCTGTAAACGACCCTCTCTATGTAATAGAACTCCACGAAATGACCGATATGGGTCTGGAGACGGAAGTGGCAAGATACGATGGAGAGGTCCCTGGATACCTGATAACAGCGTTCAGCCAGCTCCACTCGACAGCTTACCAGAACATGATCGACTAGTTTCACTCACTCGGGCCGGTGAGGCTTGATCTCGAAATGCTTCCCGTCTTCTCCAAGTACCGTGTTCTCAAAGACTTCCCTCGCTTCCTCAAGAAGCTCTTTCTCCTTTCCGCCCCTGTAGCGCCGGGAAAGGTGTGTCAGCACAAGCCGGTCAACGCCCGCCTCCTTCGCGATCTCCGCCGCCTGTCTTGCCGAGGTGTGGCCTCTCCTGTCTTCGATCATCTCGTGTGCCACTGTTGACTCGTGGATCAGGAGGTCCGCATCCTCCGACTTCTTAACCATGTTCTCACATTTCGCGGTGTCGCCGGAATAAACAACTTTCCGGCCCGGGACTTTTTCCACTACTTCTTCAGGCTCGACGGTCTCTCCCTCCCACTCGATACTCTCGCCCGATTTCAGCTTGCCTATCTTCGGCGAGCTGCCAAGTCCAAGCTCCTCCATTTTCTGCTTGTTGGCCTTGACCTGGTCTTCCTCTATGAAGCTGTACCCGAAGGCGTTGATGCCGTGTTCGACCTCGAAGGGTATAACCTCGTAGCCCTCGCCCGCGACGACATCGCCCTCGACCAGGTCTTCTGCGAAAATATCGTAGTTTCTCTGGAAGTAACCGGTGTCAAGCAGCCGCTCAGTGAACTCTTCAGTCCTCGGCGGCCCGTAGATGTAGAGCGGGTGTTCGCGACCCTCCATCTCCATGGTCTGTATCAAACCTAGTAACCCGGAGAAGTGGTCGGCGTGCCAGTGAGTTATGAATACCCTGGAGATCTTCATCAACCCGAGCTTGTCCATCATCATCCTTCTCTGCGCGCCCTCGCCACAGTCAAACAGCAGCCGCTCACCGTCAAAGTTCACCATATTGCACGGAAGCGACCTTTCCCGGGTAGGAACAGCGCTCGAAGTCCCGATAGTCCATACGTCCATAATTTTATGGGTGACGGGTAGCTTTGTATTTCCTTTGCCACCGCCGGAAAGTATAAGGCGTTCGGCTAACAACTGACCGACGTGGCAATATCAGCTAACCAGGGAAGAGACTCGGTGGCCAAGCTGGTGTACGAGGAAGAAACCGTGGACCTGAGCGAGTACCGTCACATGGATAAAGGCGGTAAAGCAACCATCTACAGCACCTACAACGGCTCCTCCACCAATGAATGGATCGAAAGCCCCGACCCTGTCGACCTGGAAAGAGACGCTGAAGTCGACGAACAGCTCGAAGAACTGCTGGCGAGGCATTGAACAAAGCCGCGCCGCAGTAGTCCGGAACCTGGATAGATTGTAAAAGGAAAATGAGAAGAGAAAGGTTATAAGAACTCTTCTAGGCGGAAGTGAGTTCTAAATAGGCGTCTCCTTCAGTGTCAGGATTCTCATCTATTGCTAGTGCTCTTCCTATCTCTGAATCGTATTGCTCTCCTACAAACATTACGTCTTCTGTCTCAAAATTCCATCCGCCTTCGTATTCGCCTTCAAGCTGCTCAGGTGCTTGGTAAGGTTCATTTAGTTCCTCTGTTCTTTCTAGTAGCCAGTGAACCGAAGCCATTATTGGACTTTTTGGCTGTTTAACAAACTCTAGAACAGGTGTGTATCCGTCTTGGTCTTCTGGAACTCCAACTGCTCCTTTGACGCTTTTTTGAGTAGTTCCTCCAGGACCTACATCTGTAACTTCTCCGACTACTACATCCGTGTCTCGAGCTTCCAAATCCTGGACCTCAAGAGTTCCTTCTGTTTTACCTTCAGCACCTTGAAACGTGTATCCGCCTTCGACTTGAAATTCCATAACTAAGTAATTTTCATCCACTAAAAGTAATAAAAGACTCGGGCTTTGTTGATTAAGTAAGCTGAATACGGCACTTTCTCAACACAACAGCCCAAACCGGCTTTGCACAAACCCTCCCTTTCTGCACAATTTTTGCACAAAAATATCAACCTTTGCACAATAATTCAGAGATATGCAGGACAAGTTCGAGGAACTACTGGAAACCAAAGATCGAGACAGGAAAGCAGAACTTGAAGCATTTTTCTTAAAGAAGACAACTGAAAGGCTCAGTTCTACTGACAAGGAATCGGCTTTGAAGGCGGCTGCCCGCTTTGACCGCTTCAAGAAAGAAGCAGAACAAGGAGGAGAAATCCACTTAAAACAACTATTCGGAGCATTAAGCCAATCAGTTAAAGACAAGTTTCTGGATAGGAAAGAAGATTTAGGAGAAACAAACTTAGATAACTATTGAATTTTATACCAGCATTCAAAACATTATTTTTTCAGCCCGAAAGGGCGATGAGCTAAGAGTTCACACCGTTGGGATAAAAGAAAAGTCTAAAAAAATTCACAGAAAAACCTCTAATATGACTGTTCAATTTCACTATGGAGAAAACGGATTTTATCCTGAGAGGATTGAAACTGAAAGATTAACTTTGCAAAGGGTTTCTTTGGAAGATTATTCGATTGATGAAGTATTTGAATTTATGAGTTCTGAAGGAGTTGAGAAAGCATTCGAAACCTATCCATATGAAACACCTAACAGTATCGAGGAAGCAAGAAAGTATCTGGAGAAGAGAGAATACGATAATGAGCGGGAAGAAAACAGTATGTATTTGGTTAAATTAGAGGATTCTGAAGACCCATTTATAGGTCTTGAAGGAATTAAGAAAAAAGAAGGCGATATCGCTGAAATCGGGTTCTGGATTTCAGCAGACTACTGGGGAAACGCATACTCACCAGAGGCTTCTGAAGCGATACTTGAATTATTACTTGGTGAAAAGGATTTCGAAAAGGTAGAAGTCCAGACTCGAAAAAGTAATGAGAAAGCACAGAGAGCAATTGAGAAATTTATACAGCCCCACGGCGGAAAGAAGGTAGGAGAAATAGAAACAACTTTAGCAGAAGCCACGGAATTTTCAGAAAGTGATGAGAAAATTATGGAAGTTACATACGAGATAACAAGAAAGGATTATCAGAACTAATTTTCTTTCTCAAATCTGTGACCTAAATAGTAGAATACTTTGCTTCCATCTTCTTCTCTGAACTCTATTGGTGTTGGATTCCTTTGACCGCTTTCCGATTTGCTCCAGAACTCCAGATTCTCTTCTTTATGGTCATCAGGTTCTAATCTTGTTTCAAAGGATTCTACCTCGGACTGGAGAGATAATTTGAGGTGTGGATGTGATTCTTCGACCTCGAACTTCCAAACTCCTGCTTTATCAGAGTATGTTCCCTCAAGAGATTTCAATTTTTTATTGAGACTGAAGAAAGGAACTTTATCTGGAGACCGTCCTTTGAGAATTGAAAAGACTGCGAAAGCAATGTTTGAAGGATAAAAAGGAGTATTACTGTTTACCATCACCATCACTCCATCCTCTTCACCGAAGACAATTCCTGCACTTGAGTTCTGAACTATGCCTCCGTGACAGTATACAGTTTGGTCAAGAAATTCAGTTTGATAAAGTCCGAAGCAGTAATTTCCATCATTATTGATTGATGCTCCAGGACTCGCTGAAACTTGAGGTTCAGTAAGCTTTTCGGCGTTTGGCTTAGACAAAAATGAATTTTCTTCAAATCTACCATCTACGAGAAATGATACATAATTGGCAGCGTCATTGGAGTTTAGAAAAAGACCTCCTGCTGGGTTGAAAGCAAATCCTTCCGGGTATGAACTTTCTTTCAATTTGGAATCCGATATTCTGTAGGGCGTAGCGACATTTTCATCGGCTTGAGAAAGGCTAAATGAACCGTCCTTAATACCTAAATGAGGAAGTAATTCTTCTTCAACATATTTCTCGTAAGGTTTACCAACTACTTCGCTAATCACAGTTCCGAGTACGGTATAACCAGAATTGTAATAGAGTTTGGTCTCTCCTGGCTCGAAATTTGAGTCAACAGTATTCTGATTCAAATACTCAAGAAATCCTTCACGGTTGTCGAGTTCATAGTCATAATCTGCAGCATCAAACTCCTCTTCCACAATCACTTCTGCTATTGAATCAGATGGTATTCCTGAACTGTGGCTTAAAAGATGTTTTAATTGAACCTTATCAAATTCAGAAGGAAGCTCTTCAACATAATCGGCGGGAGAGTCATTTAGTTTTAATTTTCCTTCATTACACAGTTTAAGAACTGCGAGAGCGGTAAACGATTTCGTACAAGAACCTATACAATATCTTGTTCTCTCTTTAGCTTTCTCTTTTCTCTCCTTATTCGAATCTCCTACTACTATAGTTTCTTTTTCTCCTTCAGAATAGATTCCGCAGGAGATAGATGGCAGATTATATTCCTCTATTAAGAACTCTAAGAAATCTTCTACTGATTCCATATAAACTTCTTTGAAATGCACTATTATACATCTTCCACTCTATCTTATTCTCCAGTATGTGGAGTTACCGTCTGTTCTTCTACGCAAGAACTGTTTGCCGTAAAGTCGTTTCAGGTATTTGTCTGCGGTTTGCCAAGACCAGTCTGCTCTCTCAGCCACTTGGTTGGTGTTAAGAGGTCTTCTGGCTGCATCAAGTATTCGTAAAACTTCTCTTTCTCTTTCATCCAGTTCTTCTATCTCTTCGATTTCTTCTCCTTCAACCATCTTCGGATCTCACCAGTTCAATATCAACTGTATTCTGTTTTTCAGGATACTCACGAGCTGTGAACTTAATTTTATGTTCTTTGCTTAGACCCACAATTTCGGCTATCTCCTTCGGAAAACGGACATAGAATTGCTCGCCGTCAAAACTCAGTGAGGCTGTTCTACTGATTTCATTATAGGACTGCTCTATAGCCTTCTTCGCCTTTTCTGACGGCTCATAACCTTCTTCCCAGAAGTCGTCATCTTCCGAATCGTTTGATTTAGGCATATTATATCTATGGATTTCGTTCGGTATAATATAAACCTGACGGATCGATTAAACGATTTCAAACGAAATAGTCACAGGATTTAAAAGATTTTCTTCTCAATAATTCAAATAATATCGAACGAAAAGGTTTAACTAAAATGACTGAATCAAACCGAGAACT
>CAYQYU010000012.1:0-30225 GCA_964421955.1 uncultured archaeon
CAGCCCGGTCAGAAATCGGGCGTAGAGTACAAGGATAAAAGCCTGCCTGACTGGAATCTCATCAGTACGGATTCCAGGCGCGAAAGCGTGGCCTAGCGAACCTCTGTGTGCCAATTAGTGAGGCCCAGGTATGACAGAAAAGGTACTCCAGGGATAACTGGATTGTCTAGGGCGCGAGCTCACATCGACCCCTAGGCTTGTTACTTCGATGTCGGCTCTCCGTATCCTGGCTGTGCAACAGCAGCCAAGGGTGGGGGTGTTCACCCATTAAAACGGATCGTGAGCTGGGTTTAGATCGGCGTGAGCCAGATCGGTTGCTATCTGCCGGGAGTGTTTGTGTGGTCTGAGAGGAAAGTCCGGACAGTACGAAAGGAACCCCGGACTGAGGCCTCTGGTCTACCGGTTGTCCGAGAGGGCAGCGCCGGGTAGCTACGCCTCACAGGCCTAAAAGCTGAAAGCATCTAAGCTTGAAGGCCTCCTCAAACAAGAGACCGCATCCGCTCCCGTACAACACGGGTTGATAGAGTGGCGGTGTAAGAACCAAGGCAACGAGGTTTTCAGCCGACCACTACTAATCGCGGGCTTCCAGCACTTCCAACTACACGGCACCAGCTTGAGCTCTAACATTGAGCTTTCTGCGCAAGCAGATGGCTCATCGCAGGAAATCTTTGATTTCCGAGCTCGGTGGATACGCTGTGGTCGGACCTGTTATACGTACTTTTTCTCTAAAGATTGTACTCTATATCCTTCTCAGGATCTAAATGGGCCAAGAAAACTTCCCATACATCAGGAGCTCCTATTACAAAGGAAATGACAAATGTTACTGCAGCAATAACAGATATAACATGTCTTGTCACTAACATCTCTCTTTCAATAGTCACTATCAAAGCTTGAACATATGAGAAAATTAGCAAAGCCCAAGTAAGAAGCGTTTGGATAGCTCCGTTTATTCGTATAGCCTTTATCTGAGACGAGGCCATACTAGTTCAAAGTCTCTAAAACCTTAAACTTCTATCTCTAAATAGCGATCATGCCCCAACCACCTGAAGAGTTCTATTCCAGCATCTCCGAGGAGTTCGCGGAGGAGTATGCGATGGAGAATATGCCGCAGGTGTATATCGATCTGCTGGACCGTTTTATCGAGCTTGTCGAGGGCGAGAAAGTTCTGGACGCCGGTTGCGGGCCTGGCCGCGACACGGAGTACTTCGTGGAGAACGGGCTGGACGCGACAGGGATCGATCTAGGAGAGGACATGATCCGGCACGCGGAGGAGAATAAAAAGGGCCGCTTTAAGTTAATGGATGTTAAAGATCTAGAGTTTGAAGACGGCGAGTTTGACGGGGTGTGGTCGAACACGCTCGTAAACCTGTTCCCGCCGGAGGAGATGCCAGATGTTGTCTCCGAGCTGGCCCGGGTCACTAGAAAAAATGGCGTGGTCTACATCAGCTTCAAGATCGGGAAAGGCTCGATCATGCGGGAAGCTTATGGCGGCGAAGTCAAGCAGTACCGTGTATCCGAGGAGAAGGCGCGGGAAATACTTGAGTCGCAGGGCCTGGAGATCGTCGAGATGAACGTTTCCGAGACCTCGGGCGGCTTCACCTCGGCAGGTACTTTTTGCAGGAAAAAGTGAGAGTTCAGATTAAATGAACAGTCCTAGGGTTGAACGAAATTGAACGGCTTCTTTCTGTAGTTAGGCTCTATCAAGGCTATATTTAACGCCATTAAACGTTCGTTCACGGAAACGGCATATAAGGCCTGACTCAGAGTTCTCGGATGGTGAATCGAACATGAGAACCAATCACACACTCGCAACAGGATTTATAGTGGCACTACTTGCCACAGGTTTCGCAGCTCCTGCGGCTGCGCAGTCAACAAATGCGCAGGCACACGCAGATGTGGAGGCATCTGCACAAAGTAATGGACTTTTACAGGCAGTGAACCAGGTACAGGCTCAGCTGGGGAAAGTAAGCCAGCAGCTACAGGATATACAGGAAAGAATTAGCCGGCTGGAAGCCAAAGTAGAGGCTAACGCCAGCCAGGAAGTAGAAGCAGAGAATGAAGAGGCAAGAGGATCACAGAGAGCAGAAGTCAACCACAGTGTAGATGTAGAGAACGGTACCAAAACCATTAGACATGAAGTCAGGAAAGACGGAGAGACTCTGGTCAGCTTCGTGAAGCAGATAGTGATTGGTGCTGAAGCCGATGGGGAGGCAGAAGCTGAGGCTGATACAGAGCACGATGCAGAGGTAGAAGGACAGGAAGATGAGGAAGCAGAAGCTGATGCCGAAGCAGACGGAGAGGTCGGAAACCAGGGAAAAACAGGGGCAAGAGGCCAAGTAGGCCTTAGAGCCAGTGTCGAAACAGGTAGGTGATCAGGTTGAGAAGCATAGAATTCCGGTGCCTCAACTGTGGGAACCGTGTGGAGAAGGATCTGATACCCGGGAAGCACACAGTCCTTGGCTCCCTTCCCGTAGTTAACAAGGAAGCCTCTTGCTGTGAAAACCCTGAATACGAGGACTCGGAAGGATACTTCAGGCCCAGGCAGAAACAGTCCCTGAGGGACCTCCTTCCGGGCCTCGCATAACTCTTTTTCTTTCAATAATGCGCAAAAAACCGTTTAAAACTGATTTTCAAACAACAGGACAGGGAAAATGCGTAAGACAATCTTGATACTGGCTCTCGTAATCTTGACCGGGATGGTCGCGGCCCAGCCATCCGGGAACTCCGGGCTCGTGAAGCCCGGGTTTGTCCCTGGCGATCTCTTCTATCCCGTGGAGCAAGGTGTAGAAAGACTCGAAGTCGGGCTCGCCTCCGTCATAGGAGGTCCTGAACTCAGGGCGAAGGTTATGGCGAACAATGCCGAGGAAAGACTATCAGAGGCCCAGGTGCTCATGGAGAGGAACCGATCGGACAGGGCCGCAAGGATGGTTGAGAAGTATGAGCGGACAATAAACCAGTCCCGGGAAAACGCCCGGAAATCCGGGAACGCCGAGATCGAGGCCAGGATAGATAATGTCTCAGAGAAACATTTGAAGGTGCTCGAAGACGTGAAAAGAAAGGTTCCGGAACCCGCGAAAGCCGGCATCCAGAGGGCCATCGACAACTCGAGGAAGAAGTCACCCTCCACGAGAAAAAATGATCAGAGTCCAGACGAACAGCCCAGATCAGAACCCGGATCACAGGAATTCTCCAGATTCCGTGGAAAGAAGACAGACAATTCGGATATGACAGAGAACATCACAGAGGAGCTAGAAAGCGAAACCAGCACCTCAGGTGATGGGAGCCAACCGGTTGAGGACATCGAGGAATCGGTGACCGGTCAGGCCACTGGGCAGGAGAGAAGACCCGATACCGGGACCTCAGAAAACCCTGGAAACAGTCCTGTTGAAGAGGCTCCTCTGGAGCCATAGGCCTGTATATTTTCCTGTTAAAGGATAGCTATGGCGGCACCCTTTCCAGGAGCGGACTTCGAAGTAGTTATCTATATGCTCCTGGGCGCCTTCATGACCCTGTCCACGGTATCAGGACTCTACATCAGGAGACTTCACAGTAAAATTGAGGACGTGGTATCCGAGGAAGACGGCCCTGAGCTCAGGACCGACAACATCGGCCTCCCAAAGCGGGCAGAGGATTTGATGAACGCGGTAATGGAGGATCCAATGCTGCAGAGCGAGCTACCTGGCGAACTGGAAGTCTCAAAGGCGACCGTCAGCAACGCGGTTTCAGAGCTGTTCGACCGGAACCTTGTAAAGAAGAAAAAGAAAGCCAACACCTACCTTATAGAGCCGAACCTGGAAGAACTGGAGAGACAGCAGCGCTAGACAGAGTGGCCTGGGCTGAACTCATACTTCCGTTTCATGTGGTCCTCCATGCCGAGCATGTACTCGAGCGAAGGAGGCACGTAGTCGAGAACTGTCCCTATGAAACCGCGGTTGACCACTCTCCTTCCCGAGACCTGGAATTCCCTGTCAAGTACCACGGTCTCTCCCCGTTCTTCCATACGGGCCATCAGGTCATGGTCCTCATGGTATGGAAGCTCCTCGTCAAATCCTCCGACCTCCATGAAACTCTGCCTGTCGACAAACAGGAAATTGCCGGCCGCAACAGGTATGCCCAGGAACCGGACTGGTTTTACCAGCCGGGAACCTATTCCGAGCAAAATCTTGCCCCTGATGTTCGTGTCAAACGTCTTCCATGTGGAAAAGCCCGCGACCACTTCTTCCTCCTGCATCGCCTCATATACATCGGAAAAAACATTCTCGTGGAGAAGCTCGACGTCAGAGTCTAGGAACAGGATGATGTCGCCCTCGGCCTCTCTTGCGCCGTGATTCCTAGCCTGGCCGGGACCGTCATCCTCACTCTCCACCACTTTTACGCCACGCTCACTCGCAAAATCGACGGTTCCGTCATCACTCCCGCCGTCTTTCAGTATAACCTCGTAGTCTTCAAAATCCTGCATCTCGATGCTGTCAAGTAAACTTCCAATATAGTCTATCTCATTCTTCGCCGGTATAACTACAGATATCGCCGTCATCACATATACCCCAGGTCTTCCAACCTCTTCTTTACCTCCTCATCCTCTTCTCTCTGTTCACCGGGTTCAACATCGACATCGGATATTTTGTCGACCTCCCGCTTAAATTCTTCCTCGACCTCGATTTCTTCGCCCGACTCAAGGTCGTACATCTTATACGACGTTCTCCCGTCCTCGGTCTTCGACTTGACTATCTTCTTTCCGTCCTTCTTGACATAGCGGAACTTCCTGTAGTACCTGTCCCAGTCGCTCTCCGGTATCTGGCCGAGAGACCCTGGTGCATCCGGGAACTCGACGCCTCCACGCACGTACTCTGGGTGAATCTCCTCCGGCTCTTCACCGATACCGGCGTAGTAAGGAACTAGCTCGGCAAGTTTCCTCAGCTCCACCATCTGCGGCCTTCTATCTGCCTCCCTGCCAGGGCGGTCCACCATCATCACAGTATTTATCACCGGCTCCATCACGTTGAACTGGTGCCCGAACATTCCCTCTTCTCCAAGCGCCTGCCCATGATCAGATACTATTATCACAACAGTTTCATCTTTCAGACCGTTATCCCTGAGATGTTCCATCAGGCGGCCTAACACGTCATCAGTGTAGTCTACAGACGCATCGTAGACCCTCCTGAGGTTCTCGAAATCATCTTTGCCTTCAATCACGTCCTTCTGGCTGTTGGGTATCGAACCGGTATCCTCCAATCCGTGCGCCTCGGAGTATTTTTCAGGAGGATTGTAGGGCTCATGGGGCTCCATGATGTTCATGAAGAGAAAGAAGCGTTCGTCCTCATCCACGTTATCTATGTATTTCCTCGCCTCAGATACTATTTCCTCGGTCTTGCAGGCGTCGTTGAGGTTGAGAAACTCGAAGGACCTGTCTACTACCCTGGTAATCGATCTCTTGACGGTGTTGCTCCTGTTGTCAAGGAACTTTGCCGCCATCCGAGAGATTTTGGTCACCAGCACGTTATCCGCCTTTCCAAGGAAGTTCTGGACGTAGTCAAAGTCGTCCGTCATGTTCTTGTGCGGCGTGATCCAGGGATTGGTGGTTATACAGGCCGTTCTGTACCCCTCCTCCTTGAATTTCCGGACAAAGAGCTCCTTCTCTCCCTTGAAGTAGGCTCTCTGGTGGGTGGCGCCGTGCTCCCAGGGATACCTCCCCGTAAACATCGATGCATGGGAGGGCAGACTCCAGTTTGCCTGTGCCACCGCGTCTTCAAAAACTATGGATTCATCAGCTATCTCCTGGAGGTTCTCCGTAAAGTCTATATCATCATTATAAACCGATAGACGGTCTTTCCTGAGAGAATCCAGAACTATGAAGATCACGTTCTTTTGATCATACATCTATATCCTACAGAACAGCGGATTCTTTTTAAGCTTATTAACACTAGAACACCGGAATCCCTGCGGCAGGGGCTACAGATAAAAAAATAACCCTTCATAGCCTAAAAAGGAGGCGGAGTGGCTGTCCCCGCTGGCGTTCCGTATCGCCGCATCTCTTGCGAGAAACGGCGGACGCATCCTGACGGATGCTCGACCCCATAGAACCTTGCGGTTCGCTGAGTGAGGAAAGTCCCGACACCTCGACGGGCAATAAGTTGCCTTTCGTAGAGAAGATCCTTGATCTTCGAAACGTGGCAGGTGCAAGACCTGTGGACCGAGAGGTCTCAGAGACACGCCTTAACTCGTTTAAAAACGAGGTAGGCGGCTCATTGAGCAGCAGAAACGACACGTCTCCTGTAATGGCCAGGATCACGGTAACGGCGTCAAAGCCAGCGTCGTGTGGAGCCAGTTCAGGAGGATCGGTGAAACGTGGCTCAGACACGGGGTGCAAGCCGAAGAGCGCAAGCACGCATTTCGAAGAAATGCTGGTTTCCAGCAAATCTTCGATTTGCGTCGAGTCAAATGCGGCCATAGAAACAGAATCGGGCTTACTCCCGCCACCTGAAACACTTTTGAAGATACGCGACAAGGTTTAGAACATGGCGAACGACAACCAGGTCCAGATGCCTTCCTCACAGGGAGGACTGGTACAGTACTTTGATGCCGATGCAGGCATGGAGCTAGACCCCAAGGTGGTCGTGGGGGGAGTTGTGGGAATCGCGATAATCGAAATGGGTCTGCACATGGGACTCTTCATTTAACGCAGATTCTCTTAAGAGAAGAAGGGTTCGAGAAGTGAGCGAACGCGAGCTTCGATGTAGAGTTTATTTAAGAATTCTACTGGCAAACTTTCTCTAGACACCAACTGGACCCGTAGCTCAGCCCGGACAGAGCAACCGGCTTCTACCGAACTTCTGAAAGTTCGATCATCACGAGGCATTCCATGAATGCCTCTGGGTCGGCTTTTAGGGCTCTCGGCAAGATACCGGTAGGTCGAGGGTTCAAATCCCTCCGGGTTCGAATCTCCTATGCCACGAACCAATTCTCTGGAAGACGCAGAAGTGATTGTGCAGAAGCTTCCCTCGGACATCGGCATCCACAGGAATCCGCGGAAAGGAACGCTGGATGCGCCGGAGAAGGTTCTTGAGGATTTCGAGTTTGAGAAAACAGTTCTTGTAACAGAGGTTTTCCCCGACGAATTCTCGCTGGAGAACACGCACAGACGTATCGAGGACAACACGGACGAGATCCGGAACTTCTCCAGACCTCTTGTCTCCATAGGCGGCGACCACTCCGTCTCCTACCCCGTCATAAGGGCGATGAAACGGGAGCATCCCGATATGAAGCTAGTGTGGCTCGACGCCCATCTTGACCTGAAAGAGAAAGTCAACAACCACGTGTCGCACGACGTCGTGGTGCGGGAGCTGCTGGAGCACGGCTTCTCGGAGGAAGAGATCTGGTTCGTGGGAATAACCCATGTGGACGACGACGAGCAGGATTTCCTGGACGGACGAGACCTGAGAGTGTTCAGGTCGGGCGAACTGGAAGAGTTCAGACGAAAGTTCAATACAAGTGAACAGCACGTGTATCTCAGCGTAGATATAGACGTCCTAACCCGGGAAGAAGCTCCAGGAACCGGCTATCCGGACGGAGAACTCGATCTAGAGCAGGTTCTGGAGGTAATCGATCTCGTAAGTCCCGATTACGCCGACCTCGTCGAGGTCGCGCCCTCGCTTGATGAAGATAAGAACACTATAGATAGCGCGAGAAAGATACTTGCCAGGTTAATGAAACAGTTTTGAAGCTTGAAGCCGGAGAGAAATTACATGAAGCGACTCAAAACACAGCTCGCAGAAGAAATCTCAGACTTTCTGGATACAGAGATCCAGGAATCAGACATAGAGGTTCCAGAGCCGGAGCACGGCGACTTTGCCTATCCTGTCATGAGGGCTGCCTCAGAACTCGGCGAGAACCCGCGGGAACTTGCGGAAAAAGCCGGGCGAGAACTCGAGGAACTGGATATTGTTGAGGAAATAGAGGTCGCGGGACCGGGCTACCTCAACTTCTACCTCGACCGGGAAAGGTATTCCAGGATCATAGTGGAGCAACTCGAATCGGAAAAAATGGGTGTCACGCCTCAAGAGGGCAAGATGGTGGTAGAGTTCTCTTCTCCAAACGTTGCAAAGCCTATGCACGTCGGCCACTTCAGGAACAACGCGCTCGGGGATGCTCTCCAGAGAATCATGAGGTTCGTGGGCTACGACGTAACTTCTGAGAACTACCTGGGAGACTGGGGCACACAGTACGGCAAGCTGATATATGCGTTCAAGGAGTTCGGCTCCCGGGAAGAGTTCAGAGAGGCGCCAATGGAGCACATGTACTCGCTCTACGTCAAGTTCCACGAGGAGATGGAAGACGATGAAGAAATGGAGAAGAAAGGCCGTGAATGGGCGGCAAAGATTGAGGAAGGCGATGAGGAAGCGGTCGAACTCTGGGAGATGTTCCGTGACGCATCGATCGAGTACCACGAGAAGGACTACGACCGGATGGGAATCGATTTCGACCGCTGGATGGGCGAATCAAAGGTTGTAGAAGGCACCAGAGAAATGGTCGAGGAATGGATTGACGGAGGGAAACTTGACCGTGACGGGGACGGGAGCGTCTTCCTGGAGTTTGAAGACGAAGATCTGCCAGGCACTGTTCTGCTCAAGGAGGACGGCTCGACGCTGTACCTCACAAGAGACCTCTACAACCTGAAGAAGAGAAATAGTGAAGGATTCAACTACAATCTCTACATCGTGGGTTCGGAGCAGGAACTCCACTTCCGGCAGGTTTTTGCGGCCGCAGAGAAACTGGGGCTCGACCCTGAAGGCTCGGAACACATCTCCTACGGCCTCCTTTCACTCCCGGATGGAAGCATGTCATCCCGCCAGGGCCGGATAATCCGGCTGGAGGACGTGCTTGATGAAGCTGTCGAGAGAGCTGAAGAGAAGGCCAGAGAAAAGATGGATAGATCGGTCGAGAACGCTGAATACATCGGTATAGGAGCTGTAAAATACGCCAACCTTTCCGTTTCGAGAAGAAAAGATATCGAGTTCGACTGGGACCGCGCCCTGTCATTCGAGGGTGACTCTGGCCCCTATCTACAGTACTCGAACGCCCGGGCAAAGAGCATACTCGAGAAAGCTGGAGAGGAAGGAGAACTCGGGGAAGAGCCTGGAGACGAGGAGTACCTCCTCCTGAAGAAGCTGGCAGAGTTCCCGGAGAAGGTTGAAGCCGCGGCAGAAAGCAGGGACCCGGTCAAGGTGGCCCGGTACCTCTCCTCGCTTTCGGAAGAGTTCAACAGCTTCTACCACAGCTGCCCCGTAATTGACGCGGAAGAAGCTGCAAGAAAAAGGAGGCTGAAGCTGGTCGAGCTGTTTGTCGAAGTGACAGATAAAGGTCTTGAGATGCTCGGAATCGAGCCTCTAGACCAGATGTAGGCAGGTTACAGACAACAGTTCTTATTAACAGGCTCCGACCATTTTTAAGACAGGGCTATGTCGGTTTTATCACGGGTCAAAAAAGCATTCTCCTCGAAGGAGATTCAGGAAGACTTTGATTACGAGCCAAGTGAAAGTAGCCACTTCCAGTTCAACGAAGATCCGGGCGTCAAGATCACGACGGAAGCGGAAACAGTTGACGAGATCGACGTAAAGTATCCGCTTATCAAGCCCTTCGCGAACGCACACATCAAGTGGAACAAAGAAGAGAAAGAGCTGATGTACTACGTCGAAGAACCTAGCCTGAGTGACGAGGACGAAGAGCTGTACAGGAAGATAAAGGAAAACCTGTCCGAGAAGCTCGATGTCTCCCTGAGCTCAATGCAGGAACGGGAGAAGGTCATCGGCTACCTGGAGAAGAAGATAGATGAGCTCCTGCTTGAACTCGGCCTTGAGCTTTCCGACCAGCAGCACGATAAGATAATGTACTTCATCTACCGCGACTTTGTCGGTCTCGGAAAGATCGAGCCTTTAATGCACGACCCTTACATAGAGGACCTGGGATGTGACGGCACCGACATACCTATCTTTGCTGTCCACTCCGAATTCGGCTCCATAAAGTCAGACGTGAGGTTCGAGGACCAGGAAGACCTGAAGAACCTCGTGGTCAAGCTGGCGGAGCGAGCAGGAAAATACGTCTCGTACGCAAATCCGCTGCTCGACGGTGCTTTACCTGATGGTTCACGTGTCAACGCATCGCTCACTGAGGACGTTACATCGCACGGACCGACTTTTTCGATAAGAAAGTTCCAGGAGGAGCCGTTCTCATCCGTCGACCTGATGGATCTCGGAACCGTGTCCGCCGGTTTAATGGCGTACATGTGGCTCCTGATGGAGTACCAGCAGTCCGTGCTGATCTGCGGTGGAACGGCCACAGGTAAGACAACGTTCCTGAACTCCGCGGTATCTTTCATACCTCCAGAGGACAAGATCGTCTCGATTGAAGACACGCGTGAACTCAGGCTTCCGCACGAGAACTGGATTCCGTCTGTCACGAGAACCATGTTTGGTACAGATGATAAATCCGATGTCGACATGAACCAGCTGCTGAAAGAATCCTTCAGGGAGAACCCTGACTACGTGGTGGTCGGTGAGGTCCGTGGTGAAGAGGCCTCGGTGCTCTTCCAGGGAATGTCCTCGGGACATCCCTCACTCGGTACGATGCACGCCTCGGGGCCGAACGATGTTGTGAAGCGGCTTGTGACACCCCCGATCTCGCTTTCCGCCGCACTTGTAGAATCTCTCGATGTCATCGTCCAGATGACCCACGCAAAGGGAGTCGAGGAGAGCGCCCGCCGTGTTAGAGCTGTGCACGAGGTACAGAAGGTCATGGGAGAATCACAGAGCGCAAGGACCAACGAGGCATTCACATGGACCGCCAAAGACGACTCATACAAGATGCGTGGAGAACCCTACCTCTTTGACCAGATCAGCAGCGATTACGGCGTTTCAAAGGACAACCTCAAGGAGGAGCATGAAAACAGGACTAGATTACTCGAATGGCTCCAGAAGAAAGGAGTCAAGGACTTCGACAGCGTGTCCAAGATAATTGCGGAATACTACAAGAGCAAGGAAGACATCCTGAAAATGGTGAACTCGGAGGACGGGGAATCCACTCTAAACGAGATAATCGAGGCAGAGCAGAAAGTCGATATTACAAGGCCCGATCAACTGGACAATGCAGTGAGGGCCGAGAGAGAATCAGGAGGCCTCGAATCCGAGATTGAAAACATGGACGCAGGTCAGGCACTTGAGGAGAAAATCAGGGAGGAAGAAAATCCGGTCGAAGAAATTGAAAAAAGGCTGAAAGACGAACAGAGAAAGGTTGACAGCACAAGAGATGCGGACAGGGATAAGGACCCTTTTGAGGACTCTAAAGAAAACGTCGATGCAAACCCGTTCGAGGCCTGAAACAAAATGCAGCGAATAAAATCCGGAATCCACAACTTTGACCGTCTCCTGGGCGGCGGCATACCTGACAGAGAGCTCATACTGGTCAAGGGAGAGCCTGGATGCGGAAAATCCAACCTTGGAATGGAATACCTTTACAGGGGCGCCCAGAAAGGAGAGAACGGTCTCTACGTTTCCTTCCAGGATACTGAGCCAGAGATACTCCGGACCACGACATTCGACTGGGACTTCGGGGAGATGGTCGAGGAAGACACCATCAACATAACCAAGTTCGACCCCTACAGGTACGAGCAGATCGCCAACATGCTTCGTTCAACTGTGAAGGAGAACGACGCCACGCGCGTGGTCCTGGACCCTATAACCGATCTCGATCTGTATATTGATTCACGGAAGGACCAGAGGAAGAATCTCCTGAAGATCAAAGAGGAGTTGAAAGACCTTGGGTGCACAACAATTCTTGTTGCGGAGAAGGAAGAGGCCACAGAGCTGGAGGAGGAGATTGCCGACGGGATTGTGGAGCTTGAACTTCTGCGGAAAGAGGGCCAGGTCGAACGCCATATACTGGTGAAGAAGCTGAAAGGTTCAGACTATAACCACAGCGTCCATAGCTACATAATCAACAGCGACGGAATAAAGATACAATGACGCAAACCAGAGATTTGCTCAGAGCGAAGACCGGGTGGTCTTCTCTAAGCAGAAAACGCTACCTGTTTTCGAGAGACGAAAACACATGCGGTGTTTTCGAATGAGTGAAAGCGATCCTTTCCAGAGTTCTTTCAGGGCCAGGATCAAGAGGGCGATGCAGACAGATAATACCGCTGCAGCAGCCAACGCTCTTTTTGGACCCACGGTTGACAGCCACAGCGAGTATTTCGAGGACCTGAAGACCGACATGAAGAAGGCGGGCATGGACGTGCTCTTCAGAACCTACGTTTCGAAAATGTTCCTTTACACCATCGTGACCTTCATCCTCGCTATGGTCTCGGGAATTTTCTACACATTCATCAACTCTCCCGCTCCACAGACTGCCTTGAGACTGATAGTTGGCATGCCCTTCGCGCTCTCGATTCTCGTCCTGGGCGGGATGTACATGTACCCATCACAGGTCGCGAAGAGGAGGGAGAAAAATATAGATGAGAACCTGCCGTTTGCGCTGAACCATCTGAGCGCGATCGCGACCTCGGGTATACCGCCAAGCTCGATGTTCCAGCTCCTGCAGGGCTTCAAGGAGTATGAGGGAATTGCGCAGGAGGCCGGAGAAATTTCCCGCAGAGTCAATGTCTTCGGTGAAGACCTCACCACCGCATTAAGGGAAGTGGCGGAGCGGTCTCCGAGCGAGGACTGGACCGAAGTGCTGTACGGCATCCTTTCAACAGTTGAAACCGGGGGAAATCTCGACGACTTCCTGAAGGAGCAGGCCGACGAGGCGCTTTTCGACTACAAGATGGAGCGCGAAAGAGAAATCGAGCGGCTCAGCACTTACGCGTCGTTCTACACCGCAATCCTGATAGCTGCACCGGTTTTCCTGGTAGTTATACTCGCGGTCATGAACCTGCTTGGCGGCCAGCTAATGGGCTTCGCCATCAGGGATTTGATGTGGCTTGGCGTCCACATAATCATACCTGTCATAAACATCCTGTTCATAATATTCCTGACAATCAAGGTGGACTAGAATCGAGCTAATAAGCAAAAAATACAGGCTGAAACTCAAGAACCTCTGGAGGAAGTATGAAGACCTGATTGTACTTGTCGCGATGGCGGCGATCCTGGGAGTTCTGGTCTCGGCGGCCAACACATGGTACTACGAACAGACCACCCAGAAGTTCGTGCTAGATGAACCCCAGACCATCGGGAACGAGCGGGACGCAACCTTCACATTCCATCTCCAGGAGCCACAGCTGGCGTCGGAAACAACCCTTGAATTCACCGTCGAAGACATCGAGTCCACCACCAATATCTACCTGCAGGTAAACGGTCAGGATGTCACCCCGATATCTCCAGGAGAGAACATAGTAAAGCTCTCCAGCAACAGGCTCAAGAATAGTAACACTGTTAGACTGTACAAGAAAAACATCGGATTCACTGACCAGAAGCTGGTTGAGGCCAGGGTAACATCCAACACCAGCCTGCAACAGCTAATTTTCGTCCTGATAAACTTCTCCTCGCTCCTGCTGGTATTCCTGCCGATAGGATACGTAAAATATACAGGATATCTGCGGAGAAAAGAGATGGAAGAACAGTTCCCCACCTTCCTGAGAGATATTGTCCAGGGCACCCGGGCCGGCATGTCACTGCCACAGGCGATCCAGAACACCGAATCCGCAAACTACGGTGCTCTGAACCCGCACATAAGGAAAATGTCAGCACAGATCGAATGGGGTGTGCCGTTCGACAAGGTTCTCGACAGCTTCGGCAGCACCATAGGAACACCCATGGTCAGGAGAAGCGTTGACACCATAATACAGGCCTACACCTCTGGAGGAGATATTGAAGATGTCCTCGAATCAGTAGGGGAGAACATAAGGTCGATCAAGAAGCTGAAGGAGGAGCGGCAGAGCCAGCTCTACGGAGAGATGATCACGGGTTACGTGGTCTACTTCATATTCATCGGTATACTGATCGCGCTCCAGACCTACCTGCTTCCGAACCTTGCCGCGGCGTCCGAGTCGCTAGGGGGCGGGCTCGACATACTCGGCAGCAGTGGCGGAGGAAATCTCCAGGAGAACATCAACCTCTACGAGGTCTGGTTCTCTAGACTTGTCTACATCCAGGCCATATTTTCCGGTATCATAATCGGAAAGCTCTCCGAGGGTCAGCTACAGGCAGGACTAAAACACTCCGCGATACTTTTCGCAGTAGGGTACCTCTCGGTGACCTTCTTCCTCTAGAAAGAGAATATAATTAAAAGCAGAGATAACGCTTCAATTAATATGGTCAGGAAAGGTATATCCCCTCTTATATCCGCAGTGCTGCTACTGGCGGTGACTCTCTCAATGGCCGCACTGTTTTCAGGATGGGGTCCTAGCCTCGTCAACACCGTTACAGACAGCACCGAGAACCAGACCGAGAGAACGATCAACTGTAACGAGGCCGGCATCGAGATAATAGCAGCCAAGTACTACCCTGCCGGACAGACCTCTATCGTTGTCAGGAACACGGGAAGGTCTGAGCTAGACAATCTCGAAGTTTCGGCCTGGAAAGGCGATCTACCTATGAACAACAGTCTGCTCAGCGCTCTCGCGCAGGGCAACTTCACCACCTCCAACGTCACCACCTCGTCGAAACCCGACGACGTCAGGGCGTTCTCCAGAGACTGCACCTCAGTCCAGGATACGCACGAGGAAATAGGCTGATAAGATAATGAAAGGTATCTCGGAGATAGTTTCCGCCGTCGTGATTCTCGGAATCGGCATTTCCCTCGTCTCCCTCTACGCGGAGTGGGCCCCCACCTTTGCTGAAGATACAGTGGGCGATTTCTCGAACAGGTCAGGCCAGCAAATAAAGTGCAGCAATGCCGCCTTCTCTATAAAGGATGCGGAGTACGACAAGTCGAGCAACTCCACCATTTTCTACCTCGAAAACGACGGCACCATACGTTTCGCTGGCGGAATAACGGTTGGCGTCTTCAACTCCACTACAGTCGAGATCGGAAGGAAGGCGATACAGAACCTGGATGTCGAACAGGAGAAGAGGATAAGCGTGGATAGCCCCCGAATACCTTCCTACATAATCGCCACGAGCAGGGACTGCCCGGATGTCGAGGCGACCGAGGAGAGGATCAACGTCCACAGGTAAACGGAAGAAATGTAAATCTGGAGGCGGCAAATTCTGATATGTCAGGAAACTTCTGGTTGATCGAGATATACAGCAATGATACAGCGAACGTATCAATAACCTCGAAAGAAGAGATAGAGGCGCTGAAAAATACGGATAGCATCGAGGACTGGCAGTTCGCACCTACTTCAGAGGTCTCCGAGGACGACATGATCGAACGGGCAGAAGAACACGGGTACGAGCACGACCCCTGGTAGCCCGAAGCCATTTTATGGGGCGGCCCAAAACTTCTACCGATGAGAAAAATATTAGCCGCCGCAATTCTCCTCCTGCTTGCCTCCTCCGCTGCAGGAGTTGATTTTGAAACCATCCTTCTCGACGATGACAGGGATGAAATATTCCAGATGGACGGGTTCATCTTCTCGTCCTCTGAAAACACGACCGAGGTTATCATAGAATACAACCTGACGCTAGAGGTGAACTACAACAAGACCAGTCTGAAGAACTTCACCACCACCCTCGCCCACGGAAACAGGACTGTAGCCGCGGACAGCAGCAAGCCCGGAAACCTGAAGCCCGGGGAATCCCTTTCAGGCTTCAAGACCATAGAGTCCAGGACACCGCCCGATCTTGTTGACCGGGTAAAAATCCTTCTCGAATACCAGAAAACCGTCTCTGACGGCAGCAAGGTGAAAGAAAACGCCAGCAACTACTTCCTTTACGACCTCAACGACAGGAATCCCAGGATAAAAACTCTCGAAACTTCTTCTCCCGAGGTCAGGCGCGGCCAGAACATTACAGTCACCGCAGAAACAGCCGACATCTCCAGGCTAAAGACTGCGGAAACCAATTTCTCAAAGACCGGGAATGACACGTTCCGTGCAAACCTTACCGTTCCCCAGGAAACCAGTGAAGGTGAGCCTCCCGTATACACTATCATAGACGGCCGCGGAAATGTCTTCCAGAAATATCTAGATGCCCGGGTGATCAATGAGCCTCCCGAGCTAGAGCTGGAGTTCGACTGGAATGTAACACAGGGAGAAAACACAGAGATAACTATCATGGACTCGGACGATTACAGGGTCAACAAGACCTACATAGAGTTCCGGGGCAGGAGATACCGGAAGGGGGACTCCAAGAAGATAACTATTCTCACAGAGGCCCTGGATCCCGGTACATACCGTTTCAAAGCGGTAACAGTGGATAATGAGGGTGCCAGAACCACCAGGACTGGAGGCCTATCCATTCCTGGAGAAGGAACTCCAGCAAAGAAACCGGGAACAGGAAGTCAGGAAACCCAGAACCGTGGAGACGAAGAAAACCCGGGCAGCCTCACGTTCGTAGAATCCATAATCAAATTCCTGAAATCGCTCTTCTAGAACAGATCCTGGATATTGTCCTGAGTAAAATGGCCGATCCCGGATTTGAACCGGGGACAACTGCATAACTGAACTATGTTCAGTGAAACGCCGATAGAATCGGCGTGTCTTCAGTGCAGCGCTCTCCCAGGCTGAGCTAATCGGCCGTCAAAGTGCTACAGGCTTAATGGAAAAGATGAGCTTTAAGAATCAATCCTTGACCAACGCATCTTTCCCCCGAAATAAGCCAGAAATAGATTCTAAAGACCTTATAAACAGTTCATAAAAGCCTAAAAACATATAGAAGCTTCAATAAAATTCTGATTCTATTTTAAGAGATTAAAAAACTTTTTCATACATTCGAAAACTCTTAAAAACCTTTAGAAAGTGAATTAAACGATCTTGAAACTTTATGAAGCCAGAAAACGTTTTTAACAGGCTTGAACTTAGTTGGAACTGGTGAATAGATGAGCTTTCAAGGACAGGATAACAACCACTTGCCAGATTCAAACTCACGTAACGAAACAACGAGGGTCGAGCAACTGTTTGTACCATCTGGAGTTGTCGTGGATAGATCCCTGGTTGACAGCTACAGCTCAGAAATCAGGAACTATATTGAAACCAACGATTATGGCGCGGTCAGGTGCGACTTTGAGGAACTCAGCCGGCTGTACCGACAGGAACTAAGAGAGCAGACCACAGACTACACCGCAGAATTTGAAAACGAGAAAAGTGTCAAATACAACTTCGGGATGGCGATCGAAAAGGCTGTTACCGAGGAGACCTCGGACCTGATAGGAAAACCTGATATCGAGCAGATTGTGCGCGAGACTGTTGACAGTGGAGGCTACGACTACCTGAGAGACGACAGCATGAGAACCGTGAAAGAAGGCGCTTACAGCTGGAGATACCTTGGCCAGGAACTGGAGAGCATCGCAAACAGGAAGGTGAAACCGGATCAGCCAGACCGCCCCGAGCAATAATCGTGGACTCGGGAAAAGGCTGTAACTATAAATCTTTCTCGACAAATCCAGGACATGACAGAAGAAACGCGGGACAACGTGATCCCGGGAACGGATAAACCCCACAGCGGGGAAGAGGTCGAGGGCTACAGTTTCGACAAGGAGTTCTCCCTCAATGATCTGATAGACAGTTACAGGACCACGGGTTTCCAGGCCACCCACCTGGCGGAGGCCGTCGATATAGTCAAGGAGATGCAGGAAGAGGACGCCAAGATTTTCCTCACCTTCACCTCGAACATCGTCTCCTCCGGTCTAAGGGAAGCGGTAACCTACCTTGCGAAAGAGAACCTGGTCGACGTTATGATCACCACCTCCGGATCGGTTACAGAGGACGTTATCAAGACGTTCCACCCGTTCAAGATGGGAGAATGGGACGCGGATGAAAAGGCGTTGCGGGACCAGGGAATCAACCGGCTCGGCAACATCTACGTTGAAAGCGATGCCTACGTGAAACTCGAGGAGTATCTAACCGGGGATTTCTTCCCTGACTTCTTCGAGGAGAAAAAGTTGAGGACGCCGACAGAAGTCGCGAGAGAACTTGGTAGGGATTTGGACGACGAGGACTCGTTCCTGACGCACGCCGCAAGAAACGGGATACCTGTCTTCTGCCCCGCGCTGATCGACGCGGAGATAGGAGACTTCCTTTTCTACTACCGGCAGGAAGAAGATCCTGAAATAGGGATCGAGACTCTCGATGACTGGGATTCGCTGATCAAAGAATCGATAGAGGCAGAGAAGACCGGCATCATCTGTGTGGGTGCAGGGGTCCCAAAGCACCAGGCCATAATGAGCAACCTTTTCCGGGGTGGCGCCGACTACGCGGTCTATCTCTCGACAGGCATGGAAGGCGACGGCTCTCTCTCCGGTGCGCCTCCAAAAGAGGCAGTTTCCTGGGGAAAGATCAAGCAGAGCCGGAAGAACTATACACAGGTTGAGGCAGAGGCCACGCTCGTGTTTCCGCTGCTGGTTGAGGCCGCTTTCAGGCAATGCTAGTTGAGTTTTGTGAGCTTGTCTCTGACCTGGTCAAGAGGGGCCGCAAGGTTCTTCGATTCCAGGGTACTCATCGGAACCCACTGGCAGTTCTGTGGGCTTCCCTCGACTTCGACCCGGTAAGGCTGCCAGACAAACTCTTCTCCTTTAGCCTCAAAGGTCTTCTTCAGTTTTCGCTTGTACCTCACGGTTACGGAGTCGCAGCCGGTAATCTCGGTAGTAACTCTTTCAGCCGCATCTGCGCTTAATTCGCCTTTCTGCCTCACTCCGCTGGGTACGTTCCAGACCTGGTTTTCCTCATTGAACATCATAAGAATTTTCTTGCCCCGAACCACGAGGCCTCCAGAAATCTCGTCCATAGCAGTAATTTCGTGGCGACACGTTTAAAGCAAGTTAATTAAGGACTTAACTCGGGAAACCCCAAGATTGAGTGTGGCGAAAAATGGAATACATCGAACTCCAGGGAGAAAAGGTGCCGGGACTTGGTTTCGGCACCTGGCAGCTGAAGGGGCAAGAATGCTACAGGAGCGTGCAGGACGCGCTTACAATCGGCTACAGACATATTGACACGGCCCAAGCCTACGGAAATGAGGCCCGGGTAGGACAGGCAATAGAGGACTCAGAAGTCTCGAGAGACGAAATCTGGCTGACCACCAAGCTCTGGAGGGACAACCTTAACCGGCGGAACCTGAAGAGGTCCATGAATGAAAGTCTGGAAAAGCTCCGGACCGATTACGTCGATCTATTGCTGATCCACTGGCCCTTCCCGGGGATGGATCTTGAGGCCGTCCTGGAAGAAATGTCGGAAATCGTGGAGGAGGGAAAGGCAAGGAACATAGGTATAAGCAACTTCACCCCTGAACAGATAGATGAGGCCACGAGTCTTTCAGAAAAGCCACTACTGACCGACCAGGTCGAGTACCACCCTTTCCTGGACCAGAGCGAGGTTCTTGAAAAATGCCGTGAAAGAGACATGATGCTGACCGCCTATTCTCCTGTCGCGAGAGGGAGCGTGATCGGTAACAAGGTGCTGGAGAGTATAGGCTCGAACTACGGAAAGACTGAGGCACAGGTCGCACTCCGGTGGTTAATTCAACAGAAGAACGTCGCGGCGATACCCAAGGCCGCGTCCCAAGAACACAGAGAGGCCAACTTCGATATCTTCGATTTCAAGCTAACAGAGGATGAAATGAAGGATATCAAGAAACTGACATCGAGAAACGACAGGAAGGTAAACCCTGGTTTCGGGCCCGACTGGGGCTGAAAGTCAAGAAAAATTATTAATCAGATATATCCTCGTATTTCTCGGCTTTATCCATCAGTTCTTCGATTACACCGGAAAAGCTCTGTCCTGGACTCTTTTTTTCCTTCAGCTTCTCGTATATGCGGTCCTTAATCCCGATGTTGGTCGTATATTTCCCCATACCGATTATTTCTATCATTAACTAAATAATTCCTTCCCACAGACAGTTATAAATGTACACAAAGAATTGTGTGCATGGGTGTTTTAGGTGGAATTTTCAACGCTGGCAATGAGAAAGATTATCAAGAGCCAAACGGGCAAAAGAATCTCTGACGCGGGAGCACAGGAGCTTGGCGACGTCCTGGAAAGGTTCGCCGGCGACATCGCAGAGGAAGCCATAGCCGTCGCCAGGGACGACGGCAGGAAGACCGTTAGAGCCGAAGACATCAAGAAGGCACTGTCCTAGAACCATTCCAGCATCAGCTACTATTCCTGAACAGCACCTTAGCACATAACTACAACACCCTATAATAATTCTCGGCTTCTCCAATATGACTGGCCCATCATTATGAGTCTAGCCGATAAATTCAGATCCCTGAGATCCCTCGAATTCCGAAAAACCCCTGGAAACTACCAAATAGGAGAAAGAGATCTTAACAGTTTTTCCGAGTACAACAAAGGCTCTGCAAAGATAGTGGCGGATTCAAGATTTATTGAGAGCTATATCTCACAGATAGAACCCCATATAGAAACAGGAGACTATGAAAAAGTAAGCTTTGACAGCGCCAAATTGAACTCCCTGTACCACCAGGCGAAAAACAGCCAGGTACACGATCACCCAGGAAGCTTCGATGTGGGATACAGCGTGGACTACAGCTTCGGTGTCGCGCTCGGGAAGGCTGCCAACAGCGGACCAGGGCTGGTAGATAACCAGGAACTGCTCCAGGCTGTCAACAGGATACATCGGTACCGCCCGGCCATGTACCATTCCGGAAGCGCCAAGATGATGAAAGACGGTGCCATCGAATGGGAGCAGGTTATAGAGGAACTGGGAGAATAAGAGCGCCCAGGGCAGGGCTCGAACCTGCGACCACCACGTGTCTGCACCTTTTTTCTCGGCGTCAGCCGAGCACCGGTGGAACCGGCGATTGCGTGCCGCACTGAGCGTAACCAGGCGGTTTAACAGCGTGGCGCTCTACCTGCTGAGCTACCTGGGCAACGAACTTCTGAAAGTTCGATCATCATACAGGGCTCCAGTGGATGCCAGAACCCTGACTGTAGTTTAGTGGTCGCTAACTATTTTTTTAAACATGAACTAAAAATGAAAGAAGATTTGAGGCCGGTTAGCCCTACGAAGAAACTGAAAAGTTGCTTCTTGAGAGCAGCTTCCTTGCAGAAGCTGCGTCTGGGCTACCCGGGCATTACTTAGCGGAGCGTAACACGCCTAGTCGAGGAACTCTTCGTTCTCGATTTTCGTCGGCAGGTACTCGTTGGCCACGAACTCGAGTGACTGCGAGGCGAGGGCCTGCTGCTCGACCCTTACGCCCATGTCGAGCATCTTCTGGAGCTGGTCCTGCCACTGCTTGGTCTGCATCCACTCGTACTCCATGACGTCTCTCGCCCTTTTGTAGTCCTTCGTCGGGCCGCCGTTATCTTCTGGCTTGCCCTTCAGGTTCTCGGTGACGTGGTGGAGGTCGTACTCGTCGATGTCCTCCATTGTCATGCCTACAAGTCGTGCGTCCGGAGTTGCGAGACGGTCGGACTGGAACGCCAGCGACATTGATCCCGACTTCAGCACTGAGTAGATGTAGTAACCCCATGGGTCGCCGTCCGTGAAGACGTAGACAGGTAGATCAAGGCGCTCGTGCATGATGTTGATCAGCCTTCTCGCACCTCTCGCTGGCTGTCCTTTTGTACCGACGATGATCGCGTTGTGCTCCTTGTGGAAATCTTCTTCAACCAGCCTGTTGACCATCGCGTTGGTCTCCACGACAAGGATAAAATCGGCGTCGCATTCCACGAACTCATAGTGGTCGACGATCGACGGGATGTTGAGCCCAGAAGTTCCCATCTCCATGCAGTCGATCTCGTCTCCGGAGTCGTTGATGACGACAGGTCCAAACAGCGATCCTTTCGCCTCCGCGATCAGGTGGAGGTCTTCACGGATCGCGCCCGTGGCGGTTTCAATATCGACGATGACAGGATCAGATTCGTCCTGGTCCTCGAAAGTGTTCTCGTCGAGTCCCGGGACAGTATGCTTCAGCTGGTAGTACAGCTCTCTGATCGATGCTGTACGCCCTTCTTCCACGAACTGCTTTGCCTTCGATGCAACAAGCATCGTCTGCATGAACTTCCTAGCGTGAGATATGTTGAGGAACTTCCTCGACGAGTAGTTGTCCCCCAGCATCAGCCGTTCCTCGTCTTCGTCGTACTCTACATTCGACTGGGAGCGGACCTTGGTCTCTATCTCAAGGTTATCCGACTCCGGATCCTCTAGCTGCTTCCTTATCTTCCTTCCCAGGTTTTTCAGCCTGTCAACTGTCTGCTCATCGTTCTCAAAGTCTTTCTTTGGCACTCAGAAATCACCTCTGTGATTTTCTGTGTCAAGAAGATCTCTGATCTTCGTCTGCTTCTTCATTTTTCAATCACCTAAAGTTGCTCCGGGTTGTAGTCGGCTTCGACCATTGCCTGGATTTTCTGCTCGATTTCTTCAGGATCGCCCTCTTCCGCGAGTGAAGCAATCGCTGGCCCCATCTCCTTGGCGTAGGCGGTGAGCTTCCTTTTCTTCTTCTCCTGGATCTCTGCTCTCTCCTTCCGGCCAATGTAACGGCCGAGTTTTCTACCCGCCTCCTGTAGGGCGAGCTTCATCTCTTTCCGGATATCGTCGTAGTTAGCGATCGCCTCCTTTCCTTCTGACGTGAAAGGCACCCACACAGAGGCCATGTGGACCAGGATGTATACAGGCCCCTGAGGCCGATCGCCGGTCTGGGAGAGGTTGTAACGGTTCCAGGAGACTTCTTCTATAGCTTTTGTCGTGACACATGACGACTTCTTGTAGAGCAGCGGTACCTTGTTCGCGAACCTCAGCTCGCTGTAGCTTCCGTCCTCCTCGATGTCTCCGCCGTAGGCCAGCCCGACTTCCACGACGAAAGGGTTGCCCTTGTAGACCGTGGGCTTCCTCGTGATCGCGGTCGTGAACTCTGGGTTCAGCTCTTTCTTCAGTCCTTTGAGTATCAAATCTTCTCCAATCGGTGAGAGGCAGTCTGTCGGCGGCGACTGCAGTTTTACCCGCTGCGCCGCGTCAAGCAGCTGCTCGATCTCGTCCTTGCTCAGTGTGTTCGGCCTCCTGCCCGTGTCAACATCTGCCTCGTCACACACTTCTTCCGCAGAGGTTCTGCCCACGCGGGTGAACTCGCTCTGGAGGAAGCTGGAAATAGTCCTGGCATCTGTGTCTTCTATCATCCTCATCATGATCCCGAGTTCAACGCCGTGTGGATGAGGCTTGATCTCCTTAGGCTTCTCGGGGAGATCCCTAGAAACGCGAGGGTACTCGATCTTGTTGCCGTCCGGCTCCCTCAGGACTACACGGGCGTAAGGATTCATGATCGCCGTGTGCTTCAGGTAGTTCCGGACCGAGTGATGGCCGCTCGTGTATTTGGCCTCTATATCCATCTCGATCGTGGTTCCGTGGTCAAAGTAGTAGTCTTTGTCTCCCGGGAACTCATCGCTGTCCTCGTCAACTATCTCATCCTCGATAATCTCTGGCTCGTTCGCCTCAGTATCGATACGGACAACGAACTTGTGGCACGGCTCGCCCTCCTGCTTGGACCAGACTGTTACTGGTTCTCCTGTCGTGAGCTGTGCGTACATCGCGCTCGCACTTATCCCGATCCCCTGCTGTCCACGACTCTGTTGAAGCTTGTGGAACTTCGAACCGTAGAGAAGCTTTCCGAATACCTTCGGAATGTTCTCCCGGGAGAGCCCGATCGCGTTGTCCCTGATCTCGACCCGGCATTTCTCTTCTCCAATCTCGTCGATAAGCACGTGGATCTCTGGAAGAATCTCTTCTTCCTCACATGCGTCCAGAGAGTTGTCGACGGCCTCCTTGACGACCGTGATTATTGATTTCTGGGGATTTTCGAAACCTAGAAGATGCCTGTTTTTCTCGAAGAACTCCGCCACCGAAATCTCACGGTGATCGGACTCCTCAAGTTCTTGTTCTACTCCGTTTGGCATAGTATTGTTTTTCACCTTGACAGTATTTTTATTGAGCGATCTTGGCCTGGTTCTTGTCTATGTACTGGTAAGCGGTCGAGTGCGAGCTGCCCTGGAGCAGCATCTTGATGGCCTCAAGCGCGACCTTGATGTTTCCAGGGTCGCCGATCATCCCGACCGTCGAGCCGTATACCGAGATGTCGATGTTGGCCTCCTTCTCAATATGTCTGCGGGTTTCCCCGTCTCTCCCTATTACGCGACCTTTAAGCCTTTCCTGGGAGTTCTGTGTTTCCGCGTAGTCTTTGATATCGACTATATGAAGCATGACGTCTTTCTCGGTTGACAGCCTGAACGCCTTTCTCGGGCTGAAACCTCTCCCGATAGCCTTCGCAACGTTTTGAGCTTTCATCTCGTCGATGGCGTCGCCCTCTATCCTGGCAACATTGTCATCTATCTCAAGATCACAATCCGTAACGTCCTCAAAGTCTTCCCTGGTTTCTCCGTCCTCGCCTATCAGAACCCCGACGCGTTCATCCGGAATTCTTACCTCTTTCATACCTCTTCCCTGTAAAAACAAGGTTGACAAACCTTTTTATACCTTCAACCAGCGATACAGCTTCTCTCAGTCCTGAAAAACCCGTTCATAGGCGTTCTCAGAATCGGTCTCGGCACCCTGCTTCTCGAAGAAATCAGAGACCCTCTCTATGTCCCTTTTCAGCAGTTTCCCGGCCTCTGGATGCGTTTTGTGGACGCCCTGCGAGAAGTCTATCCAGACCAGTTTGTCGCCTTCCACCAGAATGTTGTACTCTGACAGGTCGCCGTGGACCAGATCCTCCTCCTTCCAGAGCCTCTCAGTACCGTCAATAACCTGCTCGTAGCCCACTTCCGGGTTCTCTATCTCCACGTCCTTCAGTTTCGGGTAGGGCCGGAAGTCTTCTCCCACGAACTCCATCACGAGTATATTCTTCTGGTAAGCTCTAGGTTCAGGACAGCTCACGACTTCTGACGCGGCATCAAGGTTCCTGTACTCTTTCTTACACCACTCGTTGATCACCGAGCGCCGGTCAGGCTTGACGTTCCTGAAACGCCGATCTCCCTGGAGGTATCCTTTCCTGTCCCGGAAGCCACCTGCCTGGGTCATGTAGATCTTCACCAGCACCCGCTCATTTTCAGGCGTATCTGCGAGGAAGATTACCGACTCCTTGCCGGATTCTATGGTGCCATACATTTTCTTGAGCACTCCACGGTCCGCGAGCTTCAGGAGGGAACGCTGTGTATCCGCGTCAAAAACGTTTTCCGCGGCTTTCCTCGCTTCCGAGGAGTCGAACATCTGGCGTGAGCGGTCCTTCCATCTCTCTTCAAAGTCGCGCGGGTCTTCTCCCATGCATAGAAATACTGGGTCAAAAAGTTAAAACTAGAGGAACTCTGAGATCTCGTCGAGGTAGTCGTTGTCTTCTAGCCACTCGTTCTCGGCCTGGGAGTAGCTGTGGACTATATCTCCCTTTTCATCGCCCTGGATGTCCCAGGGTTCTACAAGGACTACAGAGTCGCGCTTCACCCATATTCCCCGTTTTTTCGAGCCGGGGATGCGGCAGATACGCTTCCTTCCATCAGTGCAGTAGACGCGGTACTTTCCGCCACCTTCCTTTCTTAGAACTATTCCAAGAACTTCCTTTCCCTCGGGTTCGCGTACTCTTCCCACTCCTTCTTCATCGTCGGACATAAGCTGAATTTGATGCCTCTACATTTTTAAACTAGGTATGCTCCAGCAGAAGATCTTCAGCCAAGCCTTACTGATACGACGTTCCGGTAGACCTCCTGGCCGTCCCTTTCACCTATGAGCTCGTAGGAACGCTTGACCTCGGGATCGTACCTGTCTCTTAACATCGACAGGATCTTCTTCGCCATCCTCTCAGTTGAAATGTAGAAGTTGTAACCGTGATCTGTTTCTTCCATATTTGAGAGGAAGTCTTTCCTGTTGTCGTTGGTGATCTCCGCGGCCCTCGTGGCGATATTCTCCGCAATAGCCTTCAGATCCCCGTCTCCTCTCAGCTGTATCTTCACCTTGTAGAAGCCGCCGTGGAACTGCGAGCACTCGGAACACTGGTCCTGGGAGAAACGGACCTCCGCATCATAGCTGGCCTCCATCTCGCCCTTCGTTGCGTGGACACGGACAAACATCCTGTCGTCCTCTTCCCAGAACTGGAGCTCCATGTCAACGTCTTCTTCAGAAAACTCTTCAAACCTAGAGGCGAGCTGGTCATGGAGCGTGAACTCCTCGACCCACTCGCCTTTCTTCCTCATCCTTCCACACACGGAGCATACGGTTACCTCGACTACATCAGGTATTTCCAGCAGCGAGTTCTTCTCGGGGTAGCATTCGGAACACAGCTTCTTCTCGTTGCCATAGAGCTCATCGACTTCTCTGCCGCACCGGGGACAGAATTTTGTTAGTTCCATGTGCCTGATTTGCCCTAGAAAGCTTTAAATCTCGAATTCCAGCCGGTCTCCCTCTTCGATATCCAGGAAATCCGTTGACTCCAGCAGATATTTCGAAGGTTCCGAGGGCCGATAAAGCTTCCAGGTCCTCGGATCCAGGCTCCAGGGCTCTGCCTCCTGGATGTCGACCACCCGCTTGTCTTCATCTAGAAACACCAGTTGAAGAGGAACTGAGAGGAACATCATGTCGATCATCGGTCTCGACTCCCGCGGGAAGCGGAAGAGCATCTTGCCCTCGGAGCGGAAACTCATTCCTTTTGCGCGGGAGAGAAAGCTGTCAGCTAGCACTGCTTCCAGTGTCTCATCTCTGAACTCGATCCTCATTTCTCAACCACCTTCCAGATATTCCTCTATTTCCTGTGTCTCTGATTTGAGGAAGAAGTTTAGCTCTTCACCGTACCCCATCTGCTCCAGGTCTAGCCCCGAGTATACGAACAGGTCAGCCTCCGACTCTTCTTCAAGATCTCTGTAAAACTCTACAGGCTCTTCTCCGTGGACGTAAAGGCTCCAGACCAGATCGCTCCAGTGCATTCCTATATAGTCGTAACCTTCGACTCCGCTGAGGCTCTCGTGATCCTCAACCGTTTCAACCTCGAAACTCTGTTTCAAGGTGTTGTAAACGTAGTTTCTCCTTATGTCGGTGTCAAGCAGCAGAACGCTGGTCTCCCTATCCACCTTTCACACCTCCGAACGCCCCATAAACCCCTACTTAATACTAAAGAAATAAAACACGCCCCCTCAGGACAAGACAATAAGAATTGACTCGCCCGCACAGGAGGTAAATCTAACAACTCATATCCCTGAAGGTTTTGTAATAGATATATGCGAGGAAAGAATTTTATGACCTGTCTTCTTTCTTGAAGTCTAACTTTCCCGGCTCTACCAAACTTCTGATATTGGCGATATCCTTCAAGTGATCTTCAATCTCCGACACAGAATCAAGATCATGAACATCCTTGAAGCGTTTATGCTCAGAATCTTTCTTTGCGTTTATATGCTGGGATAGGTTATGAAGATTGTTCCAGCCTGTTCCACCGCATACAGGGCACCTTCCTATCTCAGCATCTCTAATCTCTTCATGAAACTTGTATAATGTCTTAAAGGCGAAGTTGGTCATCTCTTCCTCCAAATCTTCAATCTCTTGCTTTACTTTTTCCCTTTCTTCATCCGTCAGGTTTTCTTCTGTCTTCAGGAGTTGTTCTCTCTGGTCAATCTCATCGTGTATGCGAACCATCTCTGGCTTAATATACCCGAAGACGAAACCTTTGGCAATCATATCCTTGATTGTAGCGTTCTTGCTGTCCTTTTCGTGATGTTCTTTATACTCTTCAACCATCTCTTCGAGTTTTTCATCTAACTCAACAGGTGTCGGCATGTTCAGAGGTTGATAGGGGAACTTATATACTCCTTTATATAGGGGAGAGTTCGCACCCGCCCACATGGTAGAACCTAAGATCAA
Source organism: uncultured archaeon (assembly GCA_964421955.1). Lineage (GTDB taxonomy): Archaea > Nanohalarchaeota > Nanosalinia > Nanosalinales > Nanosalinaceae > CAYQYU01. The sequence continues at coordinate 27,930 of CAYQYU010000012.1, forward strand.
AACTTCGGTTGAAATGCACCCGGATATCCGGGAGAAACTTGAAAATCTGAAAGAACAGCGTGGAGAATCGATGCGAGATATCATCGAAGAAGCCATCGAACGAGAGTATCAGGTGACCGTTCATGGTTAAGGCAGAAGAGGAACTGAGAGAACTGCTGAAGAAGGAAGAAGTCAGGAACGGGCTGACAGAAAGCGAACTACAACTCGCTGAGAGGTTTGCAGAGGAGCATTAGACCTCCTCCGCAGGTGATGAAGTTGTATAAATTATCTAATGCAGATTCGCTGTTAAAAAGGTATCAAAACCGAGAGAGTAGCGAGGAACTACAGGTATTACCTGTCAGAGTAGAGAAGTCAGTTGTTCAGGAACTTGACGAAGTAGCCGAAAATAGCCCAATGATTGAGAGTAGATCAACTCTTGTCCGAGCTTTCCTGACATTTCTGGTAGAAGAAGGTGTTCAGATATGGACACAATAGCTCAGGATATCTTATTCAGCGAAAAAGAGATTCTGAGTCAGACAGGATACGATCCCTCGATTCCAGAATTAAACAAGATTGAAAAATGGGCAGAAGACCACCACCTCCCTCTACCTTCAGCAGTAGTGATCTACATGAAGAACAAGAAGGCAGGAATCAGCGAAAGTGAAATAGAGGATATGTTCGAGAAACATGACGGTTACCCCGGTCCCAGCAAGTTCTTCGTGGAAAATCAGCATGGCAACGAAACCTTTTCTGAACACAGGATGGCGAAGTATCTGAAGAAATATTTCCATTTCTTTACCTTCAGAGATACAGGAGAACTCTACATCTACAAGCAAGGCAGATACATACCTAAGGGTAAGACCTATGTGGAAGAAGCAGTAGAGAAACTTCTTGGCTACCGCTATAGAGATAGGTTTCCGAAGAGAGTAGTCAAGAAATTGAAGCACAGCACATACACCGATAGAACTGAAGTCAACAACAATCAGGAACTTCTGAACTGTGCCAACTGTCTTGTGGATATCAGCAACAGGAACACGAAATCGCACACCCCCAGAAACCTGACAACCACGCAGATACCTGTCAAGTATGATCCACAGGCGACCTGTCCGAAGTTCAAGCAGTTTTTGGACGAAATAGTGGACAAGAAGCAGAAGAAAGAGAAGTTGCAGGAAATGTTCGGTTATGCTCTCGCCAAACATTACGACTACCAGAAGGCATTTCTACTTCATGGAGAAGGAAGTAACGGCAAGTCAGCACTCCTTAATGTGCTGTCGGCTCTAATAGGAGAGCCAAATACCTGTGCCATAGAGCTTCAGGAACTTGAGAAACGCTTCCAGAAACCTGAGCTTTCTGACAGGCTTACAAACATCGCTTCGGATATTTCCGATAAGACATTAGAGCAGACCAGCTACTTCAAGAAACTGACAGGAGGCGACAAGCTCAAGGCGGAAGAGAAATTCCAGAAACCATTCCACTTCAGGAACTATGCAACTCTGATCTTCTCAGCCAACCAGATTCCAAAGGTAGAGAACAAGCAGACTGCCTTCTATCGTAGATGGATAATTATCGAGTTTCCGTACAAGTTCACTACAAATCCTCATGACAACCACAAGGATGCTGATCCTGACATAGTTGAGAAGATTACAACTGACAAAGAGTTGTCAGGAATCCTAAATTGGGCTATTGAAGGATATCAGCGTCTAAAGAAGCAGGGAAGATTTACAGGACAGAGGTCAACACAGCAGGTCAAAGCAATCTATGAGAGACAGTCTGATCCTGTATCCTACTTCGCAATTCAGAAGATCAGACCAGCAAACAATTGGATCAAGAAAGATGACCTCTACCAGCAATTCCTTCAGTTCTGCGGAAATCATAGCTTGAAGCACACCAGCAAACAGGATTTCTGTAGAAGGATCAAGAATCTGACACCAGCTACAGACAGGCGAAAGAGGATTAACGGGAAAAGACAGACAGGTTTCACAGGAATCAAAGTAGTTTAACTGTCCGACCTGTCCAACCCTTTCTCTATTTTTCTTCTCTCCATAATTGTTCCAATCTCTATGAGAAATAAGCAACAGGTATGGAAGGAGTGGACAGAACGACTCGGATCAAAGAGTCATTTAGACACGACATAGAAGGTCCTGAAACCTGCCTATACACCGATTTCACACCGAATACTGCCAGAGAACACTCTACCTCACCGCCTTCACCTGCGAAAACAGAGGTCAAACACATCCCATTATATCTGCGGAAAATCGCTGGAAAACACGAAAAATCGGTGGAGAGAGTCTTTTACGACAACTTCGGAAACCCTTGA
>CAYQYU010000013.1:0-28164 GCA_964421955.1 uncultured archaeon
AGGTTGCCTTCTGCGGTGTATTTTTCTGGGTGGAATATTCTGCTTACTGGTATCGAGTCTTGGTTCTTTTCTTCAGCAAGAGGGTCTATTATTTCTTCTTTTATCCATTTTTTGTTGGCCAGGTTTTTGGGGAACTGCCTGAGTATGTTGTAGTTTTCCATTCCGCCGCCGGGTTTGTTTTCGAATTCATCGACGATTTCGTATATTTGTTGGTAGTGTTGTTGTTCTCGGAGTTGCTGGCTTGTTAGTAGGTCTCCTTCTTCGCCGTTTTCATCTACATTCCGGAGTTCCAGGTCTACGTCGCCGTTGAAGTAGTCTTCAGGCCAGGGTTCATCCTCTAGAATAATGTTCAGCGTTCCGGAGTCCGGTATTTGTGGTGTTGGTGTCTGTGTTCGGGTGGCTGTTTCCGTCGGCGTATCAGTTTCCGTAGGCGTTGTCTCCGAGGGTCTACTGCCAGGCCCGGGGTCGGAGCTGAATACGCATCCTGATAGGGCGGCGGCTCCGATAGCACCTGTGGCTTTGAGAAAGCTTCTCCGGGACGGTTTCCCGTCTAGAACGTTTTTTACTGCTCGTAGGTCGACCTCTTCCTTAGACATTAGACACCCGCCTCTATTACTTTATTAGGCTTCCAGATTTATAATACTATTGTAGATTTGTTACTGGAAAGTGAATAAATACTTATATAGGCGGGGCTTGGAGGGGGAAAAGGGCAGTAGGGAGAGAAGGTTCGGTGGTAGATCAATTTTTTACTAGAGTCTGGATATGAGAGCGTGGCTTCAGCCGGTTTTAGGCACGTTTTTTATTTGGGTCTTTTCAAAAAGGTTGTATGGATGTGGGAAAAGCTGTAGCTCTACTTCTTGTCGCTACTTTGACCGTTTCTATTACAGGTTTTGCAGGGGCCTACAGCGGTATTGGAAGCATCGGAGGTACTCCTACATCTGCCTGTAACGACGGTACTGACAACGACGGGGATGCACGTGTGGACGGCGCCGATCCTGGATGTACCAAACCTTACTACGCCGATACTACCGAGGGTAACATCTGGGATACCGATCTCACCTCCGTGATGTACACCGGGGGATCCGCTACCAGCAGCGTCAGCCTTTCCAGCAGTGATCTTTCCAGCGACTCTTCCGTTTTCTTCGCCGGCATCGTACGCAGGGGTAATGATGGAACCGTGAGGGAAACACCCGATAGCTATAGCAGCGGCGTCCTGACAGAGAACTACATAGATGCGGTTTACGATGAGAGCAGCGGTAACTACGGGAATGGAAATCTTGCCTCAGTTGCTTACTCCAAGTCAAACTTTCCTTCAGGGACAGTTTTCACCTCTGAGAGAGCTGTAGATCCTCCTAATCCTGGTATGGGAAGCGTCAGCGGCTCAGTGGCTATCGAAGGGAGCCCTCAAAAGTGTGGGGACGGTAACGAGAACGATGCTGAGCCAGGGGGTCCTGATGGCCAGAATATGGGTTCTGATACCGGTACTCCCTGCAAGGCAGATTATGGCCGGATGTGGGAGAAGGAAGATGTGAGATCTCCGGCCGAGCCTGATCATCAAACAAGCGATCAGACCACAAACAATGGTCTCTGGTGTCTCGATGACGACCAAGATGATTCCGGGAATACATTATCTCATTCTTGTGAAGATGGTAATCCAGGTCAATGTGATGGTACAGGAGGAAATCCTCCTTCCTGTGGTGATGAGGGGTGTGCGCAGGACCCGGACGATGGTACTTGCACTGATAAAAGTACTGGTAGTCAGAGCACCAGTGCTGATGGCTCATGGCAAGATTCTCAATCCGATACTGAAAATAATGAGTACTGGTATATTTCCGGTGACACTCTGATAAAGGATAGCTGTCAGGATGATGGAGGTTGGTCGCAGACGGGCAGCGCAGGGAATAATCCGAGCTGCAATACTTATAGTCCGAGCAATTATCAATGCGTATCTGATTGTACATGTGATCCTGCTGATCCTACCTGTAATCCGGTTTTCGAACCTCAAAGCTGTTCTGTCTCTGGAACCCACCAACCATGTAGCTCAGCTAGTTCCACGACAATTACAGGAGATTACAGAAGCTGGCAGCAAGCCAATACTATAGACTGCAACAGGAACAACGTCGTGGACGGTGGCGGGGAGAACAGTGCGGATGATTCTTCGACCAATAAGCCTGACAATGATCCGGCAGGCACATTCACCGATTTCACAGCGTATGATGATATGGGCTGGAACAAGGTCTGGTGCGGTTATGACTCCACTCTTACTGTTGACGCTGACGGGCCAAAAGGTTACGGCGACGGCTTCGTAGTTATTCACGAGGGAAGTATCGTTGCGACCGAGGCTCCTGACGGAGGCGACACCGTCGGCCAGCGAGTCTACGTGGACGGCAGTAGTTTCCAGGACTTCACCCACCTGATCGGCACGAGCTGTCCTGGAGGTAAAACAACCTGCCTGAAATACGTGGATTACCAGACTGTGGCAGGTTCGGGTACGGCGGGTTCACCTGAATGGACATCAGTATCAGGAGCTGTAACCATGAATGCAGACGCCTACACAGCGGACCAGTCCCTGTCGGTCTGCAGGGCGATTAACAGGATTAACAAGAAGAACGGTAACGGCAACAGGTTGATCCACTGCAAGTACGAGGTGAACGCGGACGCGGGTGGAGGAGACGATGCTGGTCCCTACACCGAGGCATGTGAGGACGAGCCCGGCGAGTGGTGGGTGTACATGGAAGGTCCGGAAGTCAACAATGATGCTTCCGTCATGAACGACAATCCAGGGCATTACCAGGGCTGCGTTGACAGCAGCGATACAGGACGGTTTGGGGGAAGCCTAGACCAGGACAGCTGTATTCTCAAGGGCGAGCCTGTCTCGGAAGGTAAAGTGGCGAACGTCGAACCGGATTCGACCAATGATCCTTACGAGAGAGAAGGTAACCAGCCCGATTGGGAGGTCTGCCTGAATATACCTGGCCAGGGAGACGATGTTTCCGGCGACAACACTCCTTCGGGCGACGACAAGGGCGGTGAATGGTACGACCTTGACAGTGAGACAGCGCAGAACTACCTTAGAGGTGGAGGTTCTGGTCTTGTAAGCGATACCAATCCTACAGGCAATACCAGGGAGATCAATCATTACTGGCGCGACAATCCCAATCCTTCACATCCAATACATAATCCCGAGGGCAGCAGTGATGGAACCGCTTTAGAGGACGACTGTGGTAATCCTCGTTTCAGTGAAAACGATAACCTGAGGTGCAATGACGCTTCAGATGCTACCAGCTTCTCCGAGACCAGGGAGCCAACTTTCTACAGCTTCTTTATAGAGAGGGACAGGGACGAGGATTTCCATCCCCAGGGCGGTTCTCCAAGCCCGGGATCGCCGGGCGACTTTGTAGGAGTTATAAACAAGCTGAAAGACAACTCAGACCAGCTGGAGCCAGGGATGGATACATCTACTTACTCTATGATGTCTACAGGCGCCTCAGTACCCGCATACATCTCGATGTGGAACACTTCCGAGGGTACACAGAGCGAGGCAGATCAGTGGGCTATAACCCCTAACCAGTCCTGGAGCGTCTCGAGCCGAGGGACGCCTTATCCTCCTTACGGAACCTACGCACATCCAGAAGGCGATGTTAGAAGTGGCAAGGGAAGCGATTCGATACCCAAGTATTTCAAGGCCTTCGGCAACTCGTATGCCGCGGTCGCAGACACAACTCTTACAGATGAAAACGGTAACACAGTTAATCCGGGTGAAGGAGTCTGGATAGATCCCGACTTCCTGAAGGAGGCCGATAATTCAGGTGACTACAGGTTCCCGGCTGGCTCGAACTGGGCGGACGAAGTTAGCTTCTCCATGGATATTACAGGGTCAGATGCCGGTCTGGGCTTTGACCTGGGAGCATCAGCTAGCTTGACTATAAGAAGTCCTGATGGTGTTTCCAACTCATTTGTACTTGGGGACATCTACTTTGAAGGAGAGGATAATGGTGTGGACAGTGATGGTGATGGTTCCGTTGACGAGGGGCCTGGTGCAGAGAGCTGGGAGGGAACCAACCTGGTTGGAGAGACCGTTAACGAGCTTGAGCCGCCGATGTGTGGAGACGACGCGAATGAGTTCCTGGTAGAGGAGATGGGTGAATCATCCAATCCGAAACAGTTCACAGGTGCCTATGGCTGTGCGTCTGTAAGGACCTACTGCGTCGACCGTTCTTCCGGTCAGGACTTCTTCTCAAGGGACAATTACAACCAGGTGGACGAGCCGGATGAAAACTTCGGTAGGTTGAAGCAGGACAAAGAATACTGCGGTCAGACAGAGGACGGGCTGTCTGTCTGGTACGATCAGGACTTCGGCGATGTTGATGGAGACGGCATACAGGAAACTTGCCGTGACAACACGTTATATGGGAGTGCAGGAGTAAGATGGATATCCGAAAGCTATATCGAAGACTATCCCCACGCCGTCAAGGGAGGTGTCGATGATGACTGGAACTCCTATATCGAACAGCATCTCTCGGTCTATCCCGGCAAATACGACCAGCTTCAGTCTATGCCTAGCAAGTCCAGCTGGTCTCCTCCCGACTTTAACTCCCTGAGTCCCGTCCCTACAGGAAGCCCCAACACAAGCATCGCGACTCTCGGATTCTGTGGAGGGGAAGACAGTGACGAGTACATAATAACCCAGAGATGCAACAATCGTCTCTGCTCAACCGACACCTCTGTGCTCGGTGTTGCGGATGATCCCGGGGACTGTATACTTGAAGGTTCCCAGTACCCACAGATCTCGGACAGTAAGAGAAGGCTCTACGACACAGGCGACAACCTTACATTTGACCTCGGAAGCTCACAGAGGGATATAGCGTGCTTCGGGGGAGTATGGTACGAAGAATGGCCGGTGGTGTTCGAGCAAGACACCATCGATGTGGAGAAGGGAGAGACCCAGAGAGTCACGTTCCAGCTGATCAACGTTGAAAACGTTGAGAGAACATTCGACGTCCGGATGGAGAACACGGACGTTGCCCAGTTCTCAGAGTTCACCACTGAGTCAGGCAATAGCTTCACCGCAACAGTTCCAGCGAACAGCGCCGAGAAATACCAGGTCGACATCTACGGGGGAGATACAACGATAGACAGTAGCCCCCTCAGAGTCCAGGCAGATGCCGTTAACTCCCGTGTTACCGGTGAAGACAGCGTCACGGTCGATATAGTCAACACCACCGTTGACAAGGGAGGCGCCAGGAGCGGCTCTGAAAACGTTCCCGGAATCGGCATGATCCAGGTAATGTTTATAGTCCTGATGTCGGCGCTGCTGTTCTTCAGTCAGAGTTAAATCCGTTTTTCTATTAAACCGAAACATGATAGGAAAAGTCGTAGCCAGGGATAACACGCCGACCTCGGAAAAGTTCTTTCTTGTCTTCGAGGAAGGAGTCGCGAAAGGCAGCTATATCGAGTACCAGGCCGATGGCAGGGTCATCGCCAGAGTCTCCGAGGTGTACAAGGCCAACGAGTACTTTGAAGACCTGGAAAGCATCTCCGACTCCCTGGAGGAGGACCTCCGGGAAAAGTTTCCCGTGGATGACTGGGAGGTGTCGATCGCGAAGGCAAGAATAATGGGCTGTTTCCGCGACGGTATGATACAGAGAGTGAACGATGCGCCGGCACCGGGAACACAGGTCGAAAACGCGGATCCATCCCGGGTGGAAGACTTCCTCGGCCTCGATAGTGATGGAATTGAACTCGGCCGCGTTCAACAGCAGGAAGTATCGGCTTCACTGAACCTCGCCAATACCCTGCAGAAGCATTTTGCGGTACTGGCCCAGTCAGGCGCTGGAAAGTCCTACACCGCTTCAGTCCTGCTTGAGGAGCTACTTGACCGTGAGAACGCGCCAGCGATACTCGCGGTGGATCCCCACGGAGACTACACCAGCTTCGCGGACGACGAGAACTACATGAAGGATGTCAAAGTCTTCCGGGACGCGAACGTCTCGATAGCGGTCAACAATTTGACCGCGGACAAGGTCGACGCCTATTTTGATCTTTCACCGGCGCAGAGACGCGAACTTTCAAAGGCGTTCTCCGAGCTCAGGAAGGGAGAGAACAGCGACTTCGGTCTTATGGAGCTGAGAAAGGTTATCGAGGAGCAGGAGATGAATTCAAGCACGCGTTACGTCCTGCTGGATATCCTGAGGCAGATGAATTCGATGGACGTCTTTGGAAAGACTGATTCCCCGAACGCGGGCGACCTTGAGCCAGGAAAGTTGAACATAATTGATCTCAGTGAGATGATTGACCACAGGAAGAAGCAGGTGATCACCGCGTACTTCGGCCGCCGCTTCTTCCGTTTACGGCGCCAGGGCTCGGTTCCACCGTTCCTGATGCTCGTGGAGGAGGCACACAACTTTGCACCCGAGGCACAGCCCGCCCCGTCGAGAACGGTTATAGAGAAGATCGCCCGGGAGGGTAGAAAGTTCCATGCCTCGCTTGGACTGATCTCGCAACGTCCTGTTAGACTTTCGACCACCGCGCTTTCCCAGTGCAACACCAAGTTCATTCTCCGGGTGACGAACCCCAACGACCTGGAGCACATCTCCCAGTCGAGCGAGGGCATAACCTCCGAGGTCAAGAACCAGATTCCCGGTCTCAAGACTGGAGAGGTAATAGTTATAGGAGAGGCCGTGAACTATCCAACCTTCATAGATGTCCGTGAACGCCGGTCTAAAAAGTCGGATTCCGGCGACAGTCTTGACGCTGCACTGGAAGAATGGCGGGAAGACCAGGAGCAGCTGGACGAGGACGCGGAAGCGTTTATGTAGTCGGAGAGTAGATTATTATAGTTTAAATGACACTTTGCGTTCAATGAATCCCCAGAGATCACGGCATCAGCAGTTTCTGGATCAGGTTACCTGTAGCTATATTAAGGAATTCTCGCCTGAGACAGGAAATGATCTGCTTGTGAGGGATGTAGAGTTATCAAGTGATCCCATAGAGAGAGAAGTTGACCTGGTCCTGGTTGACCTGGAGGAGCGGTACATAGAGGCTATTGGGGTTCACGTGGATCCTCTTTCTGGGAGAGAAATAAGACTTCCCGAGCTGGGTGAAGTTGTACAGAGGCTCGGTTCGAACTGGAAGTATGAACTCTACGCCGTGACGGAACCCGGCTCCTCGCTGAACGAGATTACTGAGCCCCTGGATGGGAATGTCTACTTTGACGAGGAAGACGAATGGAAGTTCCACTCGAATCTCTTTAGCGATCTGAGCAGAGAGCTCTTCAGCTATGATCCGGTTGAAAGATACGACGTAATCGACCCGGAAGACTGCTCAAATATTTAAACAGTTCTGAGGAAGCTTGAAATAATGGAAAGGGGACAGGGAGATACTTCTAGAGCTCGAGTTTTAAAATCTGTAGCCGGAAATTGTCGGGTATCTCTCTAGATGTCCCAAGAGTCTGTCATACTGACAGGCTCTACCGAACAGGATTCTATCCAGGAGTTACTCAGGGAGGATGACCGGAGCGCCCACCAGAGGGCTATTGACGCGATCACCCAGTTCAACATAGAGAACTACGACAGCAGAGCTTACGACATGGTGCTGCGGGAGGTACCTTACTGTCACACACCCTACAATTCCCCGGATGAGGAAGAAAACTGGTATCACCACAAAGGCGACATAGACCTGGGACTAGTGAATGTCGATGATGAAATTCTCAGGGTTTTTGAGGTGAAGTCCAGTGAGAGGTACCGTTCAGATGGAAGAGATCAGCTGGAGAAACTTGCAGACTCTGTTGACAGTATCAGGGATAGAACGGATTTTGGCTGGGACGTAACTGGAAACGTCATACTTGCGGAAAACATAGCGGATGATTACCTTTTGCCCGAATCCTATTCCGGCGACTTTTACTGTCCACCGGAAGTACTGCAGAAGTTCTTCAGGTCTGAAGGCTTCAGCAAGCTTTCGGAGCACCTTTTCTATGATCAGCTCCAGTTCGAGGAGGATAACAACATTTTCTAGTCTTTTACCTGACCTCTTCCACTTCGGTTAACCCGGTCTCGGTTCCCTTCTTCTCGAACTGGTAAAGTTTTCCCGTGGCCGCCGCTTCAAGTGCCGGGTCGTGCGTCACAAGGAAGAGCTGGTTGATCAATCCAGAGGCGCGCTCCCTTAAAGTTTCCGCAAGTTCTTCGACCGCGGAGGAGTCCAGGTTGTGGGTCGGCTCATCGAGAATCAGCAGCTGGAGCTTTGGCGATAACGCAAACGTGAGTGCGAGCCTCATTACAAGTGCTGCGGAGTGACGTTCCCCGCCGGAGACTTCCGCCTCGGCCGAGATCCAGCTGTTCTCGCTGTCAAGCAACTGGAGCAGGTATCCCTCCTCAGCGTTCAGTCGTATCGAGTAGTAGTCGTCGTAGGGATATACCTGCGTCCATATCCTGTCCATGAGATCGTTCAGTCTCTTGACGAAACGCTCCCGTAGAGTTACCTGGGTGTCTTCCAGCGCAATCCTGTAGTCGTGTACGAAGTCAAGCAGTCTGTCCGTGTTTTCGACATCTTTCTCCAGCTTCTCGAGTTTTTCCTGCTGCTTCTCCATCTGTTCCAGCCGTTTGTTCTTCTCTTCAAGCAGTTCTTCCCGCGATTTCCTGGTATTCTTCTTCACGGACCTCCGCTCGCGAATCTCGGAGAGATTCTCCCGGACCTCCTCGATCTCTTCTTCATCAAACTCGATCTCTTCAATTTCTTCTTCCGCTTTTTCTATCTTCTCATCAAGCACATCTTTCTTCTCTTCAAGTTCGTTGAGTTCCAAGGCCTCCTCCAGCCGCTCAATTTTTTTCTCCAGATCATCCGTCCTGTCTTCAGAATAGTCCTTTTCAAGCTCTTCTTTCTCCTCCTGGATTTCTTCCAGGCTTTCCTCAATATCTTCGAGCTTCTCTTGCTTCTTCTCGAGCCGTTCCTCCGACTTCTGGTACTGCATCAGCTCGTCACGCTTCTCCTCCAGCTCTTCCTGTTTATCGATAAGTTTTTCGAGCTTCTCCCTCAGCTCTTTCTCTTTGTTTTTTATGCCCTCAACCTTCTCCTTCCTCTCGTTGAAAAGCTCTTCCCGGTGTTTTTCATCCAGCTCCTGGCCGCAGGTCGGGCATTCACCGTCCGCATCTTTCAGCGTCTTCACGCTCTCGATGATGTTCTGTCGCTCCGCGTAGAGTTTGTTGCCGCGCTCCTTAACTTCTTCGACATTATCCGATACCTCGTCCAGTTCTTCATCTATCTCTTCAAGCTCTTCGAGCCTCTCCACCTCTTCTTCAAGTTCTTCTATGTCTTCCCACAGTTCCTTCCTGTTCTCTTCTTTGAGTTCCAGCTTCTGCTCCAGTCTTTCGATCTTTTCTCTTTTCGCCTCCATCTCTTCGAGTTCTTCTCTAGTGTCCTCCAGACGCTGTTCGACGTTTTCAATATCTTTGACTTTCTCCAGGATTTCTTCCAGCTCTTCCTTGACCGCTTCTTTCCTGGCCTCCAGACGTGTGATCTTCTCTTTTACCTTTTCCTGTTTCTCCTTCTTCCCCTCGAGTTCTTCCAGCCGCTCTTCATGTTTCTCCCTTGAATCTTCAAGCTCCTCGATCTCGTCTTCCAGCTCTTCAAGTTCTTCCTCTGTCTCTGCTATCTCGTCTTCCAATTCCTCGAGTTCGTCCCGGTCAAAGTCGTCCTCCAGGTCGGAGAGCTCATCCTGCTTCTGCTTCATCTTGTCCTTCAGCCGGTTTTCCACCTTTACCGTTGTCTGGCGGGCGTCCTCGAACCGGTCAAGCTTCAGCAACTCGTCGATCTTTTCCTTCCGGTCGCCGGGCCGCATCTCGAGGAACAGGTCGAGTTTGTTCTGTTCCGCGTAGATCGCCCGGGTAAAAGACCTGAAGTCCATTCCCAGGATTTTCTCGACCTGTTCTGTAACTTCCTGGGTGGAGGGTGCCTCGAGCAGCTCGCCGCTTTTCCTCAACTCACTCCTCCTGGTGCCTGATCCTCTTTCAATTTCTCTTTCAACGGTGTATTCATCTCCATCGAGTTCGAGCCAGACCTTCACCCGTGCTTCAGAAGCCTCTGAAGGGGTGCGTCTTATGGCGTCATCGAGCGTGATCTCTCGCGACTTCAGGGAGGGTGTAGTTCCATAGAGACCGAAGGTTAATGCCTCTAGCACGGAGGACTTGCCGGAGCCCATTGTCCCTATCAAAGCGTTCACCCCATCGGAGAACTCCAGAGTGGTTTCGTGGTGGGACTTCCAGTTCTCCAGCTCTATCCGCTTTATCATCCAATTTCCTGCCTCAGCATCTTCATCGCCTGTGAGGAGTTTCCGTCCACAAGCAGCTCGAAAAGCTCGTCGATGTCGATTCCGAGATCCGTGTCAAGTTTATCCTCGAGAACCTCGCGGCCTTCCTCCACTGCGTCGACTTCCTGGATTTTTGCGCTACCAGAGTCCTGGGAGACAGAAGAGTTCACGTTCAGGAACATATCGTCCCTGAAAATCTGCTTCAGCTCCCGCGGATTGACACGTGAGGAGGTTTCGCCAGTTATCTTCAGGTTGACAAGCGGCTTCTTGTTGCCTGAGATTTTCTCGAGTTTCTCAACCGCGCGGTCCTTCACCTTGCTCCACGGCTCATCCTCAACCTTGAGTTCGATGTAGTGGACATCGCGCGGCCTATCTAGTTCGACAAACTCTAGTTCCTCTTTCTCAGTATCCAGTCTCAGGAAACCCTTGCCCTTCTCGGCCTCGATCTTCCTCATCTGTGTAGTAACTGTAGAACCCGGCAGCACCAGTGGTTTTTTGCCTGGAAACCTGTCGAGGTTGTACCAGTGGATATGGCCGTTAACTATCAGGTCAAAGCCTCCTGGTAAGTCCTCGAGGGTGAGGTAGTCCTGGTCCTCTGGAGTATAGACAAAGCCCTCGATCGACTGGTGAAGCACTAGAATGTTGAACGCGTCTTCAACCGGCTCGGGGTCAAATTTTTCGAGAACCTTCGGCGCATACTTTTCCGGGACGCCACCCATACCGTGGACCGCGACCTTCTCTCCGTCCTTTTCAAATACTATGCGGTCGTTGTTGAGGTGGTAGAGATGTCCAGTTCTCGACATAAGCTCTATGGGATTGGTGTAGCTCGAGGGCCGGCGTTCATGTGTCCCGTGGATGGCCACCGCGGGAATACCCTCGCCGTGCATACCAAGGTCCCGGTCCGCTTTAACGTTTCTTTCTCCCTCCATCGCGATCGATAGTACTTCTGCAGCGCGATCCAGCACCTCCTGCTTCGGTATCTTCCTGTCGAAGATGTCGCCGGGGAGAATAACCAGGTCGGCGTCCAGACTCTCTTCAAAAGCCTCCTTTGCGTTCTCGAAAGCGTCTTCTCCGCGTTCCTCTCCCCATTTGTAGCCGAAGTGGGTGTCACTGATTATAGAAATTTTCATCTATAAGTACGAGGTCGATAAAATCTTTTATCTGTGCCGTATAACCTCTTTCAGCGCAACTCTTTGCCGTCACTGAGGCGCTGAGCTGTCATCAGCCCGGTGTCCGGTATGACATAGGCATCTTCGAACTCCACAAGCGCGGGCTTTGCCCGGGCAAAGTACTCCGCCTTTTCCACCCGGTCGTCGAAGATAAAACCGGGAACGTAGTTCAGGTTATACTTCTGTATAAGTTCCTGGCCCCGCTCGCTTTGATAATCTACTTCTTCGTAACGGGCGTTGAACATCCTGTCTGTTGTGTTGATGAAACGTCCGTAGGAACAGTTTTCACATGTCACGACGGTTACAGGCACTTCAACCCGGTGGTCGAGTGACTGCCAGTACATGAATCCTGAAAGGGCGAGCCCGGAGATCAGCAGTCCGAGAACCAGTCCCATGAAGAACGACATGTTCAGGAATCTCCTAAGACTGGCTATCTGCGCCGGTACCTGGAGACCTTCTTCCAGTGGTTTTACCGGTCCCGAGTGCTCGATCCTGGCGTGTTCCTGGAGAAGCTCGTCAGTACTAAAGTTTTTGCCACATTTCGGACACTGGTGCTCCTCCGCCATGTAAAAACAAGTTGTTAACGGGGTTAAAACAAGTTTCCCTCTTCACCAGTATCTTTCTTTGGATGCGTTTCTCTACGCGAATACAGTTAACAGAGGAACAAGACTTTTGAGATGTGGAGATGGATGATAACTACGATCTTGAGGATTTTGCCCGTGAAGAGCGGCTGGCAGTAGAAGTTGAGATCGACAGGGAGAAAGGATACCTAATGATGCTCGGTGTGAGTTTTGACTGGGGCCGGGCAGATGAGGTAATGGATTTTTACCGCCAGTTCGGCGGATCACTGAAGAAAGAGGGCATTACCACATATGGTAACTCGGATTCTGCGCGGCAGGAGGTTATGGAGGACGATATTATGGGAGTATACAGGGACGGTGAATGGGCTGTCGATACCTTCAACATACTGGGTAAGATACGTGACGTGGGCAATACCATGCTCCCTGGAAGAACTGCCGACTATATCAGTGCCGCAACCCTGGAGGCGGTATCGCTCGCCCAGGAATCCAGGCCGCACCCAGAGGGCTACAGTTTTTACTGGAAAATAATTCAGGAGCTCAAGATCGATGAAGATCCTGTGGAAACATCTTTCTCTGGGAAAGAACCAGTGGAGATTGAGGTTGAAGAAGAATATGAGATAAACTATGAAGAGATCGTTGCGGGAAGCATTCCCGAGATCCGGGAAGATCTGGTTCGCCTGGAAGAGGAGGGAAAGCTTGACTCGGGAGATATCGAGGCAATACTGGAGGCGGATAGAGAGCGTCCCGGAGGCGAGAGGGTGACGCTTGAGTCACGGCTCAGGAGGGAGCTGCCCGGGGAATACTTCCAGGAAGAAGATAGTTAGAATTCTTTGTTTCCGCGGTTAGGCAGCTGGAAAGTTTCAAAACCTTGAAATAAGTAGCCGTTGCTTGGTTCTACAGGAGAATACACATGTCCCAAGAACTTGGAATAACTGCGAGCAAGGATAAAGACCCGTCGGAATGGTACACCCAGGTAGTGCAGAAGGCAGACCTGGCGGACTATGCGCCTGTGAAGGGCTGCATGATAATAAAGCCGTACGGTATGAAGCTGTGGGAGTCGATAAAAGAAACTTTTAACGAGAAGATAGAGGACGAAGTTGACCCTGTCTACTTCCCGATGTTCATCCCGGAATCGCTGCTCGATAAAGAGGAAGAGATAGTCGAGGGCTTCGGCCTTGAAGTGGCATGGGTCGAGCAGGAACAGGAAGAGCAGGAGGAAAGAATCGCGCTCAGACCTACCTCGGAATCCATAATATCCGACTACATGGGCAAATGGATCCGCTCCCATCGTGACTTGCCGCTGAGATTGAATCAGTGGGCAAATATTGTGCGGTGGGAAATATCCGACACTCGACCTTTCTTGAGAACAAGGGAGTTCCTCTGGCAGGAAGGGCACACCGCCCATAAAAACGATGAGAACGCGACTGAGGAGGCGATGAAGAGGCTTGAGCAGTACCGCGAAGTGGTCGAGGAACACCTTGGAATACCATCGATACTTGGATACAAGCCGGAGCACGACAAGTTTCCGGGCGCAAAGTTCACAACCACGATAGAGACTCTGATGCCTGACGGAAAATCGATCCAGTCTGGCACCTCGCACAACCTCGGCCAGCACTTCGCGGAGGCATTTGACATAAGGTATGAAGATGAGAATGCGGAGAATCAGACCTGCTACACCACCTCGTGGGGCATCTCCACCCGTCTTATTGGAGCGCTGATCATGGCCCACGGCGACAACAGCGGTCTCCGTTTACCTCCTTCTATTGCACCTACCCAGGTCGCGATAGTGCCTATCTACGATGAAGATACCCGGGAAGAAGTCCTCGACTACTGCGAGGATGTCGAGTTTGAAGTTGACTTTCGGACAGAAGTCGACGACCGCGACCACCGTACGCCTGGTTACAAGTTCAACGAGTGGGAGCTTAAAGGCGTGCCGCTGAGACTGGAAGTAGGAACCAACGAGGTTGAATCCGGAACTGTTACTGCGGTGAGAAGGGACACGAGGGAAAAGGAAGAGATTGAACTGGATGGGCTTGCCGACCAGGTGACTGGACTCATGGACGAGATCCAGGACTCGCTTTTCGAAGAGCTTGAGGATTACCTGGAGGAGAATGTCCGTGAAGCGGAATCGGAGCAGGAGATTCTCGGCACCATAGGAAAGTCTTGCGGGTATGTCAAGGCGCGCTGGTGCGGAAGAGAAAAGTGCGAGACCAGGATCAAGGATGAAGTCGCCGCGGAAATCGTTGTTCTGCCTTTCCAGGAGGATTCGAAGCCGGAAACGCTTCAGGAAGAAAGCGAGCATATTGAAGGCGAATGCGCGGTATGTGGAGAGGACGCAAAGCGATGGGCGTACTTCGCAAAGAACTACTAGCGTGGTTCCTTACTCAGGCCTCTCGTCTCGGCAAAAAGCCAGGCTTTGCGAAAACTTACTGACGTAATTTTTCTTTGAGTGTCACAGGATGGACAGGTCCTACCTATTCTTATTTAATTTTAGTTACGAAGTACTGTATATGTCCGTTAGTGTGGAGGATATCCTTGAAGCGGAAGAAGACATTGAATCGTTTCAAAACCGGCTTGATAGTGATTTCAATATTCTGAGTGAAAGAGGGCCTTTCAGGAGTTTATCCAGTTCACAGGTGCTGGTCTACACTTTTGAGATAGAGGGTAACTATAACGCCATAGCTGTCGAATACGAGGGAGATGAAATAGTGGACACGAGAAGCTATAACAGCCGTAATCACGCTCTTGAGGAGGAGATTCCGGATTCAGTGCAGATGAAGGTGCCGGATAACCCGTAATCTGTGCTGCGCAACACCTATTTAAATCTGGGAGGTCAATCTAGGCATAGCTGGTTTTTGAGGCCGTTTTTCTGGTGACATTGATATGCAGAATACAGAAGAAACAAAGGACATGAAGAAGTTTGAAACCGGAACCACGACAGTCGCGCTTACGACCGAGGCAGGAGTAATAATGGCCGCAGACCGCAGGGCGTCGATGGGGCGGCTCACGGCCTCGAAGTATGCGAAGAAGATCTATGAACTCGATGACCAGATCGGACTCACTATCGCAGGTAGCGTGGGAGATGCACAGAAGATAGTCAGGACGATGCGTTCCCAGCTCAACCTCCACAAGCTCGAGACCAAGGAGCTATCGGTTAAAGGTGCTGGAACGCTTCTCGCGAACATCCTTCACGGCCACAAGATGATGCCGTTCTTCAACCAGTTCGTCCTCGGCGGAATGAACAGTGACGGAGGAGTCCTCTACGACCTCGATCCTGCGGGCGGACTCATGAAGCACGAGAAGTTCACCTCCACGGGCTCTGGCTCGCAGATGGCCTACGGGCTGCTCGAGGACAACTACGAGGAGGGAATGGACCACGAGGATGGCAAGGATCTCGCGGTCAGGGCGGTACAGTCCGCGATGGAGCGTGACACTGCATCCGGGAACGGTATCATGGTTGCCGAGATCACGGAAGACGGCTTCGAAGTCCTGGAGGAAAAGGAAGTGGAATCCCGGCTGGTCTAATTCTGAGAAAAATATCATATTAGAAGGTAGAACCATATGGAAGAACTTGAAGATGTAAAAGAACTTTTACCACCGAATGCACAGGTTGAAGACCTGCGTTTCGAGGCGTCGGACGTGGTCATATACACCTCGTCGAAGGAATTCTTCCTCGACAACGCGGACACGGTGAAGAAGCTCGTATCCGAACTGAAGAAACGGGTAGAAGTAAGGCCGTCAAGCAAATTATTCAAGTCGCCGGAGGCCGCAGAAGAAGCCTTCTACGACCTGGTGGGAGATGAGGCCGGAGTTGAAGAAGTTATATTCCAGCCGTCACTCGGAAAGATGATTGTAAGGGCAGAGAAACCCGGAACTGTGATAGGAGAGAATGGTCGCGGACTCGATGAGATCAAGAAAAAGACGCTCTGGGCGCCGCAAGTCGAACGAGTTCCCGCGATCGACTCAAAGATTGTGGACCGCGCCCGCGAACTGACAGTTGAAGATCCAGAGTTCAGGAAGGACTTCCTGCACGAGGTCGGTAAAAAGATAAGATTACAGAAATCTGTCGGCGACGAGTGGATCCGTGTATCCTCTCTTGGAGGTTTCAGGCAGGTCGGGCGCTCCTGCGTTTTAGTACAGACAGAGGAGTCAAACGTCCTCATGGATTGCGGTATCAACCCGAGTGCGGAGCCAGGTGAGCCGGATAACTATCCTTACCTGAATGCGCCGGAGCTGGACCTGCAAGACCTTGATGCGGTGGTTCTGTCCCACGCACACATGGACCACTGCGGGATGATACCGTACCTCTACAAGATGGGTTACGATGGCCCGCTCTACTGTACTCAACCTACCCGGGACCTGATGATAATGCTTACGCTTGACTATATCGGGATCGCGCACTCAGAGAACGCGGATGCACCATATGACTCGAGTGCGATAAAGAAGGCGGTGAAGAGGACCATAACACCTGGATTCGGGGAAGTAACAGATATTACACCTGATATGCGCCTGACGCTGAAGAACTCGGGCCACATACTCGGGTCTTCCCTCGTACACCTCCATGTCGGAGAGGGTCTGCACAATATTCTCTACACGGGTGACTACAACTACGACGAGTCAGAGATGCTGAGGCCCGCGGACACCAATTTCAAGCGCGTTGAAACAATGATAACAGAGTCCACCTATGGCGGGAAAAATGATAAACAACAGCCTCGTGAAGAAGCCCAGAAGAAGTTTTTATCGAAGATCAAGCAGACTCTCAGCAAGGGAGGGAAGGTTATAGTTCCCGTGTTCGCGGTCGGCCGTTCACAGGAGATACTTGGACTTCTCGCGGACGAGCTTGATCGGGATTACTTTGACTACAACGTCTACCTGGACGGTATGATCAACGACGCCAACGCTTTGCACACTGCTTACCCGGAGTTCCTGTCGAAGAAGGTCCAGAAGAAGATATTCAAGGACGAGGACTCGCCATTCCTGAAGGACCAGTTGAAGCCGATAGGTTCTCACTCTGAGCGCGAGGACGTTTACGAGGACGGTCCCTGCGTCATCCTGACGACCTCGGGTATGCTTACAGGCGGGCCGGTGCTGTCCTACCTGGAACGGCTCGCGGAAGACCCGGAGAACGCTATGATCTTCGTGGGTTACCAGGCCGCGGGCACCCTCGGGAACAAGATCCAGAAGGGTCGTTCCACGGTCAAGATCAATGGCTCCCGTGTAGATGTCAACCTTGACATCTCAACTGTTGAAGGTTTCTCCGCCCACAGCGACAGGCAGCAGATAATCAACTTCTCGAAGAACCTGAGGTCGAGTCCGAACCGCGTCCTCACTAACCACGGCGAAGAGAGCAAGTGCTTCTCTCTTGCATCGACGCTCCACAAGGTGCTCCACATAGATACCTCTGCACCACAGAACCTCGAGGCGACCCGGCTGAACTAGCTGTAATACATTTTAGGTGTTTAGCGGGATTAAGTGCCGTTCTGTAATACCTTCGTATTAATACTGGGGTGTAGCACTCAGGTCATGTTTATAAAGTTGATGCCCTATCTCCAGCATAGGTTGGGGGTCAAAAATGACAGACGAAGATATCTACGCCGTGGAGTTTCGCCTGACGGGCGACATGGACTTTGCGGATGTCCGGGGAATTGTCAGGAGCGAGAGGGTGATAGGCTTTGGAAAGACGGTTACTGACTACAAGGATAGGTTTTACACGCTCCAGGAAAGCGCGGAAAGTGTCGAGGAGGATCTGGACAGCCAGTTTGTAGAGTACGAGACCACCGACTACAGCCGGGAGGAGTTTGACTCCTGGTACAGTGATCTTGTGGAGTCGGAGAGCATGGCACGCAAGGTCGCTGCTGACTAGAAGCTTTAAACCCTTATGTCTCTATTTTTATTTACATGGTCTACGAGATCGAGTGCGCCGAGTGCGGCGACCTGATCGATTTTGGAGGAGAGGAACCTGAGGAACTTCCCGAGGGCGCTGTCGAGTTCAACGGCGAGGTTTACTGCAGTGACTGTGTCAGGGATTTCGTGGAGGCCGGTACAGGTGATCTGGATGGCCGTGTGAGCGAACTCGAGAGTATGATGAACGAGGTTGCCGACCAGCTGGGAATAGAGAAGCATCTGGGTTCCGATGTAGATTCATAAGATAAAGAAGGTGAAAGATTTTCAGCCTTCGAGTTCTTCGTCGAACTCTCTGACCTGGTGCTTGAACTTTAGTAGAAGGTCCTCGGTCTGTGAGAGCGATTCTTCGAGCGACTGTTTCTCGTCCTGGAGGTTCGATACCTTTCTCTCTAGCTGGTGTTTCTCTGTCTCTGCCTCGGCTTTCTCGTCCTTCATGCTCTTCAGGTCAGACTGCAGGTCTTCAATCTCTTCCTGCTTGTTGCTGATCCGGGCCTTAAGCTGCTTTCTCGTTGACTTGAGATCTTCAACGGTATCTTCAAGGTCGGCCTTCTGGTCCTTCAGCTTCCGGACCTGGTCTTTCAGCCGCTCCATTTCCTCCTTGATATCCAGGGCGCGGTCTGCCTCGTTCTCGAACTTGTCGACCAGTTTGTTCAACTCTTTTGCGCGCTGGTGGGGATGTTGCTGTCCCTCGTGCACATTTCTGCCGTGTTCAGAATCGAATTCTTCTCCACAGATTGGACACTGGTATGTTACGTCAGCGATACTTGTTCACCATAACTAAACGTCTGTTACTTGTTTTTAAACTTTTGCGCCCGTTTAAGCGACTTTATGGCCTCGCTGATCTGGGTGTCTAGATCGTCGATATCGAACTCTGGATCGAGATCGAGATTTTTCTCGTGGACGATATCTGTTGGCGACCACTGGCCGGGATAGTCGTACTCGCTCCCGTCCCAGTCGAAGTCGCCGACCTCTTCGATTATTACAGTCTCCAGTTTTTCGATTAAATCGACGAGCTTGTCGTTCGCCTCCTTCAGCTTCTGGTTCTCTTTTTTCAGTCTGTCCAGTTTCTCCTGTCCTTTCTCCAGGGTGTCAAGGATGTAGACGTAATCCTGGTCTCCTCTCTCCATGGTCTGGAATAGGTAGGGCCCGGATTTAATACTGGTGCATACATAACCCTGACGGGGTTTCCTTTCTATCATCAGTCCGACGAAGATATCCACTTTACCACTGACTGTCACTCCTGTATTCCTGGGGGGGGGGTCGTGCTCGTGTTCGTCTGGTCCAGGCTGAAGGAGGACCACAGGATCGATGCCAGGGAGGGCGCGGTACTGATCGGGCTTTTCGTTCTCTACCTGGTGTATGAGTACGGTATAAGCGGACTACTGTTAATACAGTTCTAGAAGTCCTGTTTCTCCTCGAGATCTTCTATGAAGTCAAGGAGCTCCTCAAAGTCCTCGTCCACTACATAGCTCACTTCTCCTTCTCCCTCATCGTATTCGATTATTCCGGCGTCGGCGATCTTGGGGAGGTGGTTGTGGGCCAGTGATGCCATAAATCTCTCCTTTTCTTCCTCCCTCATTCTGTCTTGCTCGATCATCTGTTCGGCCAGCTCATCGTAGGACAGATTGTACCCTTCCAGCTCCCTCAGGGTGTACAGGAGCTTTCTTCTCTGTTTATTTGCGACTATGTTCAGGGATTCGTCTATAAACATGTTGAGTACTTTAACTGTCCAGAATTTTATGAGAAATTGCAGTTCGGTGCAGGTTATGTGGGAAAATGGCTGCGCAGGCTGTTACTCATCTTCCATGTGGTCGCTGCTCCTTGCGATCTCTGCATAGGAGGGACATACAACTATCCAGTCCTCGTCAACTCCTGCCATGTCGCCATCAATATTCTTGACCGTCTTCTTCAGCCTCTTCACCGAGCGTTTCAGGTCGGCCATGTCCTTATTCTTCAGCGGCGCGATATTTACCCACACGATGTGGTCGTTTCTCAGGTGTTGCTGGACCTTTTCGACATCTCCGAATTCGTTCAGTGTCGCTGCCCGGATAACTACCTTCTCGTCTCCTTCTTCCATCTTGGCATCGAGTTCAACGAAATCGTCGTCTATAAGTTCTTCATCACTTTGGTTCTTTGACTTCAGAAAATCTAGAGCCATGTTGTAGCCTCTTGGTTAAAAGTCGGCGGTACAGCTTTTTATTAGTTTAGTCTACGAGGCTCTCGACCTTTGATGCAAGGTTCCAGATCTCGGTCCTGGTGTGCTGCTTGATGTTGGGATCGTTCGAGATTTCGTCGAGTATGGATGCCGCGGTGTTCACGCGAACCGATAGCTCCTCGTCGTCTTCCTGGAGCTTGTCGGCGGCCTCTTCAAGAAGTTCCGAAACATTTGAAGGCATCGAACCCTGGTCGGACATGTCTTTCATTCTCGCAGTTATTGCGTCCAGAGAGCTCATCTGTCATCAACCTTGCATTCCCTGTGAGAACTTTTCCCGGGATTCTTCCATTTTTTCCTCGAGCCTTTCCTGCTTCTTCTCCAGGCTATTCTTCCTTACCTCCAGGTCCTCGACTTTCTCGTCAAGCTCGTCTTCAAGGTCGGAGCGGTCTTTCTCTACCATGATAGATCCCACGGATTCATAGACCTCTCCGCTGCCTCCGTCCCGGAGTTCTTCAAGCGCTCTTTTCGCCTCCTGCAGCTCTTCCTCGGTTTCTTCTTTCTGTACCATGATCTGCTGGAGCTGCTGCTGGTTCTTCTGCATCTCCATGATCATCTTCTGGGCGTCCTGTTCGTCCGTCATATATAGCCACCTAGTATATTTTATTCGCGAGCATTGCCAGCCTGAAAGCCGTGTCTGTTGACCCTCTTAACACGCCGAGCGCGTCAGTCTGGATCTCTATACAGAGCTGTTCCT
This sequence comes from uncultured archaeon, assembly GCA_964421955.1. Taxonomy (GTDB): domain Archaea; phylum Nanohalarchaeota; class Nanosalinia; order Nanosalinales; family Nanosalinaceae; genus CAYQYU01. The sequence goes on from CAYQYU010000013.1 coordinate 20,864, forward strand.
CGCTTTCCAGCGAGTAGTTCACTCTGCGGTCAGTATCTAGGCTGGGCTGGATTATCTTCCTGACCGCCTCCGTGTTATCTAAATCAAGTTCAAGTCTGGTCTTCATATCCTGGGCTTTACTCCGCCTCTACGCGGTTTGGATCCTCTGGCCGCGTCTTTAGCAGCACGCGGTGTGAGCACTGTGGACATATAACTTTCTCTTCCACGGGATCAATATCGACTTCTTCCTCGCAGTTGACACATTTGTATCCGCTCACTCGAAAACACCTACCGTGTTCGAAGGTTCTGCGAACCTTCTGCGAGAAGATTCCCTTCCGGAATCTTCGTTTTCTGCGAAGTCAGTTTCTTCGGAACTCACTGTTCTTCACCTTCTTCGATCAGTTCCTTGGCAGATTCGAGCTCCTCGGTCTCTACCTGGAGCGCCCGAGTAAGAGTTTCCTCGGCACCGGTGTCTCGCCTGTAAGCGCCACCCGCGACCTTGAGGTCGCACTTGGTGCATTTCCAGATGCCTGCGGACTCTCTTCCAAGCTTGCCCTCGCATTCGGGGCACTCATAGTCCTGCGCCTCTGCCTCGTCAACGTTCTTTCTTATCTTCGACCCGTACCGGGCGCCGAAACGCTTCGAGGATTTGTTTTTGCTCATTCTGGGTTCACCTGTTATAAGGTAAAGGAGGGTGGGAAAGCTTTTTTACTCTCCCGTTGCCTCGTCGAGTTTCTCGCGGAGCATAGAGGTCATTTCTTCCGCTTTTTCCACGGTCTCCATGATCTCGTCCTGCGAGTAAGGTTCTTCCTCTCCCTTCTGCATCGCGACAATGTTGCCGTTCTCCAGCAGGGAAACTGTGAGGCGTGCGTCCTGTGCGTCTTCCTCTTCCCCGGTCGTGTCCCAGAGAAGAGTTTCTCCGATCTTGTGGCCGGTAACCGTGATTGGTTCTTTTCGAAGCGGTACGTCCATCGCCTTCTCGTCCCGGTTAATCATTCCCTCTTCCTCATCGTACTCGGGAATGAAACCGGTCATTAGAGCGGCCATTGCGCCAAGACTTGACGCATCGATGAGGTTGCCGTCGTCGTTCAGGACGTGGATGTCGATGAAGAGTGTGTAGACCTTCTCGCCCTCCTCGATACAAAGGTCCTCGAGGTCGATGGCCTCTGCTTCACGGATGCCACGGTCGACTACCCGGGCAAGTTCCACTCCTGGCTCTCTTGGGGGTCCTGACTCGTACTCCCTGTGGGCCATAGGCGCCAGTTCCGCGTTGGTCACGATTGTGCCTGTCGCGGGACGGTCGGGGTAAGGTTCCTCGACTGAAGCCTTGAGTCCTACCACTACCTGTGTGTCGCCAATCCTCACTCTCGCGGATCCTTCCGCGGTTTCGTGAATGTAGTCGGTCTCGATCTCTATATCCCGGTACTCATCGAGGTCACGTCCGTCGAGACGTTCGCCGTCCTCGATGATCTTCCTTATTGACCTTGTGTTGAGCTGCATTACTGATCACCTCCGTTTTCGGCCCTGATTTCCTGGTATTTCTCTATCAGAGTTTCACGCTGTTGCTCGTAGAGCTGGTTGCATCCATCTTTCGCGAGAGAGAGGCATTCGTCGAGCATCTCCCGGTCGATGTCGCCGTCCATCTGGAGCAGAGTGATTTCGTCGCCCCCGTTGATGACCGCGATCGGGATGTCTGCGTTTCCTTCCTTGTCCTCTTTGCCGTCGACGTCGAGAACCGCTGTGTCGTCGACGACTCCCGCAGCGGTCGCGGAGACCAATCCGCGCATCGGAATTCCTGCATCAACAAGTGCGAGTGCAGCGGCGTTGATGCCGGTAACCCGGGTTCCGCCGTCGGATTCGATTACTTCCATCGAGATGTCGATCCCTGCCTTCGGAAAGTTCTCGAGCTCAATCGCCGGTTCCAGTGCCCGCCTTGCTACCAGGCCGATCTCTTTTGCTCTCCTGTTTGGACCGGGTCTCATCCGGTCGTCGACAGAAAACGGCGCCATGTTGTATCTCATCTTGATGACCGCTCTATCGCTTTTCTGGAGGTGCTGTGGGTGGAGTTCCTGTGGACCGAACACGGATGCTACGACCCGCGTGTTCCCGGTCTCGACCATCGCGGATCCGTCCGCCTCGTCGAGAACTCCCACTTCCATCCTGGTTTCTCTCAGTTCGTTCTTTTCTCTTCCGTCGATACGTTTTCCATCTTCGTCAAACCATTCGATGTCTTCTTCGCTCATCAGTTATCCTCCTCCATTTGCTCGTCGATCCAGTCACCTATCTTCTGGGTGAGTCCAGAAGTGTGGGCCTCTCTTTCGATCTTCTTTACGGCTCTTGCTGCGAGATTCTCGTTCTCGCCCCTGATCCAGATGAGCCCGTTCTGTCCGACTATTACCTTGCAGCCGGTCTTGTTCTTGATCTGCTTCACCATGGTTCCCTGCTTGCCGATCACGCGCGGAACCTTCGAGGGTGCGACCGAAACTATGCGGCCTCCCTTGAGTTTCCTGCACCGCTTGTCCATCATTGAAAGGTTGACATCCTTACCCTCGCTGACCGAGGTTACCTTGATGACAACTGCATCCCCGACATCGTAGTAGTCGGTCAGCTCGTCTTCATCGAGGTCGATGTACTCGTCGACTGCGGTGTCGATCTTGAGCATTCCCTCGTACGGGGAGTCGAGGTCAACGTTCCAGCTGGAGTAGCTTACGCGGGATACCTCTCCTATTACTATGTCGCCTTCTTCCGGGATGTACCGGCCGGACATTGGCGTTACGTAGACTTTCCCGTCTCTGTACCTCACAGATCCGACGTATTTAGAATAGATTTTGCTGTTTGACTTGTACACACCTGTACCAGGACGTACATCTTCTTCCTCGGAGATAAGGTCTCCAGGTGTGACTAGTTCATCTTCATCTTTAACACGTGACATTACGTTTTTACCTCAGTTTCGTTCTTCTTCACAAGAGAAAATCTTGTTTTATATTATCAAACAGTGCCGGAATTCTTAAATACTATTTGAAATGTGGTCCGCCTCGAGTTGGGTTCAAAAAGTTTTGTACACCAGGGACAGGGGATGCGATGAGGCGGCGTGAATACCTGAAAGATGTAATGGGTGGTATTGCCTCTTACCCGGCTACTTCTACTGTTACAGCGGTTGCTGCCGCCACATCTCTTGATGGCTCTGCTCCTGGAAGCCCCACGATTCCGGACGAGTACATGCAGGATCCGGGCTTCCAGAACTGGCTGGAAAGCATATACAGGGATGAGCTGGATGATTTCAGCGCGGAGAGGCCGAATGTGCTCCTCGACGTTATACCTGTCGGAAATAACTACCTGGAGCCGGGAATCGCCGAGTTCCTTGAGGAGGAACACCGGAAGAACGGTATCAATATGTTGGTGGGTCAGCGCGAAGATCATTTTCCCGGGGACAAGTTCCTGGAGAAATACGGCTGGGACGCGGGAGAGATACTCGGCCACGGCAGCTACAGCGGCTTTGTTGATAAGGAAGTGTCTTCTGAGATGCAGGAGGCCGCGATACAGGTTATCATGGCCCCGGGAAAGCCTGTTGACCCCGAGGGCTTCCTGGAGTACGAGGATACTTACAACCTGGGCTGGACCTCCATGGATAGGCAGAGGAACTCGATCGTGATAGCTTCGAACACTGCTTTCGGCAGAGATACTTCGAGGGAACCTGCTGGCTATGGCGAGAACTACCTGGATGGCAAGCTCCGGGTGAATTTACATGAGGTTGGCCACCTGTACGGTCTTTCGCATGAAGAGGGCAACACTGCGGACGTTATGCATGACCCTGTCTATCCTGACTGTAATCCCAGTTTCAGCGATGGCGACTGGAGAAGGATAAGAAATGTGCTGGACTAGATCTCTTTCATCTCGGCCTTGCCTTTCGCGATCTCCTGGATGTCGTCCATCAACGAGCTCAAGACGCCGGCGGGCATCGTGACTCTGCACATGAAGTAGTCGTTGCCCCACTCCTCTTCTTCGACTTCCGCGGCACTCTGGATCCTGTCGTATGCCTTTCCTGCCTGATCGACGGGAATCCTGATCGCCACGGTCTTTTCATCGAGTGAGACGGGTATTATAGGCCTTATATCGTTGATAGCCTCCTGGAACTTTTCCTCGACATCGTCGAACGCGTCAATATTGAATCCGGCCTCTTCGAGCGCGTTCTCCACCCTTTGCGGTGGATGCGGGTTCCCTGTTTTCGGGTCCTGTGCCCTCCGGGCAATCATGTCGACTATCTGCCGGTATTTTTCCTCCCTCATCTCTTTTTTCTGCTCGGTGGTGAGCTGCATCTCTCCCTTCTCGAAGATCTGCTCCGCGGCCTCCATTATCTGCCGGGTGCCAAACTCGTCCTCTATCTCTTCGGCCGAGGCACGCTCACCCTCGCCGACATCCTTGAATATTTCCTGTACGAATAGCAGGCGCTGAATGTCGTGGTCCTTGCCCTCGAACCTGACCTCTTTCGCAAGCTCCGGGTCCACGAGAATCTCGAACTCCTTGTCTCCAGAGTAGCGTACACGTATCGCGTCGGAGGTGTCCATGGTTACATTTGGTTTGACCAGCTTTAAACCGGTTTTCCGGCTCTAATCGACTCTGTCCTCGAGTTCTTCTGGACTTACTCTCTGGTAGTTCTCCTCTATGTCTACCGTTGCGAGTTCGATGTTGCCGATCTCGATGTCTTCTTCACCAGCTCTTAACGCGTTGACCGCGAGCTCCACTGCATCTTCTTCTGACAGGTCTTCCTCCCAGTTCTCTTCGAGGTGCTCGGTCGCGTCGTTTCCTCCCTTACCGATCGACACGGCGTTCCACTGGTTTAATGTTCCCGAGGGATCGGTCTGGTAAACTGTTGGCGAGCCGTCTTTGACTCCTCCTGAGATCGTAGAGACTCCATAGGGTCTTACTCCGCCGTACTGGGTGAACTGCTGGCACCGGTCCGCGACAAACCGCGCGAGTACTGGCGTCGGAATTTCCTCGTCGTACGTCATGAGGTACCGCTGGGCTTCGTTCCTGGTCTCGTCGACAAGCGTTCTGCCGTCCGCTACGAGCCCCGATGTCGCGATTCCTACATGGTCCGCAACCTTGAAGACTTTCTCGGGATTCCTCACGCGTAGGGCTTCTGTGCTCCTTGTTGCGGCGAGCACGACTCCCTGGTTGTATACAACTCCGAGTGCGGTTGCTCCCTTTTTAACTGCTTCTTTGGCGTATTCTACCTGGAACAGTCGACCGTCTGGAGAGAAGATCGTGATTCCGCGGTCGTACTGTGCCTGCTGCTGGTTGGTCATCTGCATTTTGTCTAGTTACCTCCTAGAAACTCTATGTTACTGAATCTTTTATAGAAGATTTATTAAGCTAGTGCTCAACTAGATCTGGAAATACCGTGTGGGAAGTATGCCCTCCATTATAATAATTCGTTTTTATATGTGACGCGTTATATCTGATCATGGTAATAGGAGAAATTTTCTCCCGGCAAGTTGAGAAAAACGGTTCTGCTGGCTCCAGGCAAGATGATGTTGAACCCCGGGGAGGCGGCAGCTCGATTTTTGATATGGTGGATATACGGAATATAGATTTTGATCCACATCTACACGCTACGTCTGACGGAGATATAATTCATAAAGTCGCAGATATGGCACAGGAATTAGGTGTTTCTATAGCTGTGGCTGACCATATCCGGCAGGTAAAGGATGATGTTGTCTACTACAAGGATGACGACCAGGCCTACAGGAATACGGACTTCAGTGGGGAGAACGAGATCTGGCTGGCGGACAACATGGATATTCTTCAAGAAATTATAGATGAGGAACGCAGAGACCGGGGTTCTGGTGAGGAATGGGGTCTTGAAGGAACTATTTCTGCCCTTGAAGCAAACGCGGATGCTGAAGGATTTGAACTGGATGAAACCGGTCTTGAGGAGGCAGCCTTGGACTTCATCGAGACAGAGAACCAGAGAAACTCTTCTGTAAATCTTGTGTTGAGCGCTGAGCAGGACTATGAGACCTGGAATGAGGAAATCATCACGGATTTCATGAGGGAGCAAGACCTGCCTTTCTGGGTCTTGAGCACCCACTACATACCTCTGGAAAGATGGGATAGACCTCGTTACTTTAGGCATAATGACTTCGAAAATCTCTCTGAGGAGGAACTACGGGAAGCGGCAGAAAACTACTTTGAACAGTACGAGGACAAAATAAGATTCGGCAGCCAGAAAGAAGAGGAACTTGGAACCACGGTCATACACTCCCATCCTGATGGTATTATCCGGAACGACCACCTGAGACCTTACGTCACTGAGGAAGACCTTGACAGTGTTCTCGATCTGGCCGAAGAATACGATGCAGTTGTCGAGATAAACGGGCGTATAATCAGGAAACTCAAGGCCAAGTACGTTGATGAGGACAGCTTCTACTCGCCAGAGGATGCTGAATGGTTCGCGGGCAAAGTCCTTGAAAGAGCGGAAAGAGGAGATCTTGAATTTACCGTTGCATCTGATGCACACTCTACATGGGAGATGTTTGAACAGTATGCAATACTCGACGGCATCCTGGAAGAATACGGCGCTGAACCACTGGACTACCAGAACCTACTTGAAAGAGGCCCGGGCCAAGAACAGTTCCGTGATAGTGTCAGAGCAGCCAGTAGCCTTTAACCAGTTCACCAGAAAGCCTTTTTTAGATTACACCATCAACCCTTTCTACAGGCAAACCCTCAGGAATCAGGACTTCCTGATACCGGCTGGACCACTAGCTCAGGGGTTAGAGCACCGTCCTTATAAGGACCTTACACAGAAAAATACCTGCCTGATAAAGGCCTGTGTGAGTGCCTCCATGAGCGAGGCGGCGGTCCCGGGTTCGAACCCCGGGTGGTCCATCGCTTTCAGCGCTGAAAATCCCGGGATTCGAATAGAACCCTGGGCGGTCCAACTCACTAATGGTTCGTTGGATTCCCGTCCACTAAACTGATGGTTTAGAATCCGGGTGGTCCATAATTCTTTCCATAGTTGCCGAGGGGTTCTTGGCGGTGTTCTTATGAACTGGGGAGGCCAGGAGTCTTATTACCATGTAATAAGTTCTCTTTAAAAGATAGGATTCGTACTTGATTGTGGGGAGGGAAAAGAATGAAGGATATTTTCCTGAATTTGAAACCTGTCAAGGCCCTGGTCAAGATAAGGCAGAAGCGCCAGACCTATGCAACCGAACTTTCCCGCGAGATAGATACCACCTACTCACACATGGTGAATACGCTGTCGAAGCTTGAGAAGGAGGGGTTGATCGAGACAGAGAAGAAGGGGAGGAAGAAGA
>CAYQYU010000014.1:0-24598 GCA_964421955.1 uncultured archaeon
TACACCAGTCAGGGGAATCCGAGACAAAGTTGTGGAACCGTTTCTGGGCGTTTTCAGGCACCCACTGGACTTCCTTGTTTTCCTCCAGCATCCTCTGCTTGACTTCCTCGTTCTTTATGAAGTACTGTTCCGCGGCCCGGTAGATCAGCTTTGTCTTGCAGCGCCAGCAGTGAGGGTACTCGTGCCGGTAGCTCTCGCTATGGAGCAGAAGATCTTTCTCCTCCAGCATCTCTATTACTTCTGGATCGACCTCGAGAACATTTTTGCCCTCGAGAACTCCTGCCTCCTCGGTGTAGTATCCTTCTGCATCAAGCGGAGAGAAGACAGGTAGATCAAAGCGGCGGGTCTCCTCGTAGTCCTCGGGTCCATGACCTGTCGCGGCATGGACCACTCCAGTTCCCTCTTCCAGAGTTACAAGCTCTTCCGAGGTGTGAATCACGTGGACATCTTCCTCTTCATCGAGCTCTTGCTGTCTCGGTATGTCATCGATGAACGGCGTCCTGTATTTCAGTCCTTCCAGTTCCGTTCCCGGGAAAGTCTCGACTATTTCGTAGTCTTCTTCCTCGTAACCCGTCTTCTCCATCACGGTCGCGACGAGCTGCTGCGCGATTACCAGGGTCTCCCCGTTGACTTCTACTCTGGCGTAGTCGAACTCCGGGTGTACAAAGACCGCCATGTTCGAGGGGACTGTCCACGGCGTCGTGGTCCAGATCACGACATTTTCTTCTCTATCTTCCAGCGGGAATTTGACGAATATCGAGTGGTCGGTTATCTCCCTGTACTCGTCCGTCACTTCGTAACCCGACAGAGAGGTCTGGCATCTCGGGCACCAGTGTATCGGTTTGCCGGCCTTGTAGAGAAGATCCTGTTCGTGGGTTTTCTTCAGCAGCCACCACGCACTTTCTATATAGTCGTTTTCAAAGGTCATGTAGGGATTTTCAAAGTCCTGCCACACGGCAAGGTCGTCCATGACAGTTTTCCATAGATCCTTGGCGGAGGTCGCCCTCTCCCTGCATTCTCTTATGAACTCGGCCGCAGAAATCTCGGTCCCGATCTCGTTTTTATCCTCTATCCCGAGTTCTTCCTCTGTCGCGAGCTCGTTGGGGAGTCCGTGTGTGTCGAAGCCGGCCTGGTCCCAGACATCGTATCCCTGCATCTGCTTGAACCGGAGCATGACATCCTTCAGAACCTTGCCCTGCATGTGACCGACGTGCGGCGCACCGTTCAGGTAGGGCGGGCCGTCGATCATGAAGAAGGGCTCGTTACCCTCCGTTGACTCGCGGACTTTCTTTTTTATGTTGTTTTCATCCCAGTAGCTGGAAACCTCTGTTTCTACTTTTTCAGGTTCGTATTCAGACATACTTCTAGAGCGGGCAGTTGAAAGTTAAAAGGATTGTCTAGGCTAGACTAGAAGTAGTCCTCAGTGTTCTCTTTGGCCTTGGAGTAGGCATTATAGACATGGCCTTTGTCCTTTATGATGCTAGAGCAGCAGCGCTTGCTAGGGCTCCCAGAGCAAGTACTACTCCGAAACCTTGGCCTCTCTCATCTTCCATTAGTTCTTGAAAGCTAGAATCTTTTTGATCTTCAGGTTCAAGTAGGTGTTCCATACGCACGTTTGTCTAGGCTATTAAGTTACTACCGCCACTCGAAGCTCTTGCCGTCCCAGTGGCCTTCTCCTCGGGGTTCGTTCTCGGCTTCTTCATCTCCTTCCTTTCCGGCGGATCCGTCATCGCCCTGGTCTATGCCGTCCTCAAGTAGCTCTTCAGGATCAGGTTCTGGCGCCTCTTCTTTTTCTTCGTCCCCTGTATCATCCGTTTGTCGCTCCATCTCGTTCCTGTCGACGAGTCTCGATGCTCTTGAGCTCTTGTGTTTCTTGCTTTCGGGATGAGGTTCCCTGGTTTCGGTCTCAAAGTTGACGGATACAGAGGCCATCGATTCATGCGTACCCTCTAGATCCTGCTGGAGTTCCTCTTGTTGCGGAAAGATCGCGCCTGTAGGTGTGCCCGCGTTCTCGTCGTCTTCAAACCGTGGGAAAACCTGTATGTAGGCGTGAGGCACCATCTGGCCGCCGGCCTCTCCGATATTTACCGTTACCGAGGCGCCGTCCGCTCCAAGGCCTTTTTCTGCCTTCTCGATCACCATACGCGTCAACTTCATCGCCTCCTGGTACTCCTCGGGCGAGAAATCGAGAACCGATTCCTTGTGCTCCCTGGGAACAATCATTGTGTGACCTCTCGCCCGGGGGTTGATCTCGAGCCACGCATAGAAGTTATCTGTCTCTCCGACAAGCAGGAGCTGGTCTGGGTTGGCGATCAACTGGCAGAACGGGCACTGGTCCTTTGGTGGCATACAGAAAGCTTGTATTTGACCGGGTTTAAATTCTGCTGTCTCCGGGTCGCCTTTTTAAAGCTGGGCCTTGATTTGTGTCTTACACTCATCAACAGGTGCATTTACCTATGGAAGACGATTTTGACTCACAGTTTGACGACGATCTGGACGAAGATTTTGAAAACGATGAAGAAGATTTCGACGACGACCTCGAGGAGGAAGACTCCGGGAACGAGCAGGAAGAAGTGGAGGTTGACGAAGAAGGAGATCTCCAGGAAGAATCCGGCGATGACAACGACTACGACAAGCCTGTCTCGGAAGGAGAGACAGTGGAAGTAGAGATCGAGGACCTCGGAAGCAAGGGCGACGGAATCGCACGGGTAGAAGGCTTTGTGGTCTTCGTGCCGGGCGGAGAAGTTGGCGAATCCTACGACGTAGAAGTCACTTCTGTCGGAAGAAAGTTTGCCTTCGCCGAGATCGCCGAGTAAGCTTTATCCCGAAGCCTCTTGGCTTCGAACTTTTTATCTTTTCTATTTAATTTTCCCTCTTATGGATTACCAGGATTTTGCATTAACCATAATAGCTATATCTGTGCTCGCAGGACTGTATCTAGGCTCGGGGATGGGCATACAGGATATCAGACAGGCCTACTTCACCGGTGACAGGAAAGATATGGAGGACAACCGTTCTCAAAACGGCTCCTTCGTACTCGGCTCGGCGCATGATCACGCCCTCTTCCACATCTCAGTCAACGGCTCCGAGCTCGACTTTTCGGGGGAAAGGTTCCAGATGAACGCGCGGCACGTCCACCTCGAGAACGGCCGCTCAGACATCGTCCACAAGCACTCTGAGGGAGTTACATGGAAGGACTTCTTTGAGACCGTCAATATCTCGATAAAGGACAACTCTTCCCGTGTATGCGTTGATATCTACAACAGCACCCGTTGCGGTAACGGTACAGCAGTGCTCAACGGGGAGGAGAATCCTGATCTGGAGACCGAGATCAAGCAGGGAGACAATTTCGCAGTAGTGATGGGAGAGGAAGTTGATACCCTCATAGATAATTACATGAAGAAACAGCTCCCGAAAGCATACAAGCCCCGTGAAACAAGGGGTAGGAGGATATGAGCCGTCATGGAACATGTGCTGGTTAGATACAGCAGTATCGGTACCAAGTCCCGGCCGGTGAAGTCAAAACTGAGGAAGATCCTGAGGCAGAGAGTTGAGGACAGGCTGGAGTACGAGAGTCTGGAATACAGGAAAGTCAGCTACATGCCCGGGAGAGTTTTGGTAGAGGCTCCTGAACCGGAAAAAATCTGTGAGAGAATAGCGGAAATTCCAGGCGTCGCGTCAGTCTCACCCGCGATCAAGACAGGAGCCTCAATAGAAGAGATGAAAGAGGCCGCGGAAGAGTTCGATTACGGTGACACTTTTGGCGTCGATGTCAACAGGAACGGAGATCATGAATTCTCGAGTCAGGACATAAAGAGAGAAGTAGGATCTTACATCGAGGAGTTCTCAGGTGCAAGTGTTGACCTTGATGAACCCGGGACGCTGCTGGAGTTCGATATCAGGGAGGGCGATGCTTTCGCATTCAACCAGCGGTTGAAAGGGCCAGGAGGTCTTCCTGTTGGTAGCCAGGGATCTCTCGCGGTGCTTGTGAGCGGCGGTATTGATTCTCCTGTAGCCGCGTACAGGATGATGGTGAAAGGGGCGGATTTAGTTCCGGTTTACTTCTACAATAAACCGGTTGCGGCAGAGGACCACCTTCTTAGATTCCAGTCCGCAGTCAAGAAACTGGAGCGTTTCCATCCGTCAAAGGACTGGTACTATTACCGCATCGATATGGAAGATGTGAACCGGGAGCTGATGGAGGTAGAGAAGGGAAGGATGATTCTCCATCGTATAATCATGTTCCGTGTGGTAGAGAAGATTGCGGAGGATGATGGACTGAAAGGAATCGTCACCGGCGAGTCGCTCGGCCAGAAATCCTCCCAGACTGCTGCAAATCTTGAGATGACCTCTCTCGGAATAGAGAAGCCGATCTACCGGCCGCTGATAGGTCTCAACAAGAACCAGATAATTGAGAGAGCAAAGCAGATAGGAACTTTCGGGGAGGCGACAATAGATTCCGCGTGCAGCACTCTTGCTCCGGATAGCCCTTCTACCGAAATGAAGCCACACCAGCTTGAAAATCTCTCGGATGTGGTTGACCTTGAGAAACTTGTCGAAACAGCCTATCGCAGCCGTAAAAAGGTTACTCTCTAGCACCGAAAAGATTATATACTCTGCAAGTTCCGTGAAACCTTATGTCTATACAGGAGAAGCGTGAAGAGGCCGAAGCAGTGCTTGATTCGGCGGAAATGATCCTCGAAACATACCCCGGGACAGGTGAGAAGTCGCGGGAGCTGGAGACGAAGATTGCCGAGCTGGAGCAGGAGCTTCAGGACCCTGACTCCGAGCAGTCCCTGAACAAGCTGATCGACGAGATAAGAGAGCTTATGGAGGATGTAGAAGAAGAGGCCATGGATGACCCTATGATGGATGAGCCAATGGATGAAGGATTCGGGCCAGAAGATGATATTCCGCCGTTCTGATCGCGGCACTTTTTCTTTCTACGTAGTTTTGTAAACTAGCAAGACCAAGTTAGTAGTATGGAGAACCGACCGCTGATAGAGCAGACAGTATCAGAAAACCCGGGCATAGGTTTCTCCGAGCTGAAACGGAAGACCGGACTGGCAAACGGGGTGCTCCAGTACCACCTCTGCGAGTCCAAACAAACGACCCGGAAGAAGGGTGCAATCCTCAAGAAGGGATTCTGCAGGGACTGTGCCTTCCAGAACTTATGCCAGAATAAATGCCTCCTCAAAGCCCTGAGAAAGCCCAGAAACCGTGAAATACTGGAGCTGAAACTGAAGGGAACCCGTAACAAGGACATCGCGGAGAGGCTGGAACTCGACCCATCTACTGTCACCCATCACGTCCAGAAACTGGAAGAACTCGGACTCCTGTAGAAAATTTGGAAGACTTTACTAGAAGATTTTTTATTCAGGCTATACCTGATACAATATATTATGGTAGATCTCAACGGCAGGACCGCAATTGTTACCGGCGGATCCTCAGGTATCGGAAGAGGTATAAGCCTCAAACTCGCTGAAGAAGGCGCAAACGTCGTCGTGGCAGATATCCGGGAGGAACCTCTGGAGGACGGCGTTCCAACACACGAAAAGATAAACTCCGAGGTAGATGACGCAGAGTCCGTTTTCGTAGAGGTGGATGTAAGCGACGAGGACTCTGTAAGTGAAATGGTGGAATCCGCGGTAAGAGAATTCGAGAAAGTTGAAATACTTGTGAACAACGCAGGAGTCCATCACTCTGCATCCGTGACCGATGAGACCATGGAGGGCTGGCACTCCATACTGGACGTTAACCTCCGCGGAACCTTCCTCTGCTCGAAGCACGTCATCTCACACATGCTGGAAGAAGAGATCGAGGGTGATGTAGTGAACATCGGCAGCATAGCCGGTCTAGTAGGATATGGCCAGAGCGCGGCCTACTGCGCCTCAAAGGGCGGAGTAGTTGAGCTTACACGGGAAATGGCGCTGGACTATGGTTCTGAAGGCATCAACATCAACGCGGTCGATCCTGGAGTCATAAAGACCGCGATGACAGGAGATATGTTAGAGGACGAGGAAACGAGGCAGTTCATGGACCAGAACACCGTTGCACCAAGGCTTGGAGAGCCCGAGGATATAGCGAATGCGGTCGCTTTCCTTGCATCGTCCGAAAGTGATTTTATCATGGGCGAGAACCTTGTTGTTGACGGGGGCTGGACGGCCAGGTGAAAGTAGCGTGGTTCGATGCCGAGAAATGGGAGAAGGAATTTCTCAGTGAAAGAGAGATAGAATTCGAGATAGATTTCTTCGAGGAGCCGCTCACACCTGCAAATGTGGAAGAAGCCCAGGGCTACGAGACCGTATCAGTATTTGTATCCTCCAATGTCAACGGCAAAGTTGTAGAACAGCTTGACTGCAACACGATAGCGTGCAGGTCAACAGGGTACGACCACGTCGCCGAAGAAAAGGCCGCCGATCATGGTATACAGGTCTGTAATGTTCCGGATTATGGGGGTACAACCGTTGCGGAGCACACTTTCGGGCTGATACTTGCGCTTTCAAGGAGAATCTACAGTGCGATAGAACGTGTTGAGGACGGAGACTACAGTCACGAAGGTTTAAGGGGCTTCGACCTGAAAGGCAAGAAGCTCGGAGTTGTAGGCACAGGTTCGATCGGAAAGAACGTTATAAGAATCGCTAACGGCTTCGACATGCATGTTATCGCTCATGATCCCTCGGAGGACAGGTACGCTGAGCACGAGATGGGGTTCATGTACGTTTCCCTTGACGATCTTCTTGAACAGGCAGATATTGTCACGCTCCATTGCCCGCTCACTGAATCCAGCAAGCACATGATCTCAGATGAGGAGTTCGAGAAGATGGACGGCACGCTCCTGATCAATACTGCAAGGGGAGAACTTGTCGACCAAGAGGCTCTGATAGAGGCGCTTGAAAATGATAATGTCGAGGCCGCGGGACTTGATGTGCTTGAAGAGGAGTGCTATATCGAGGACGACATCGAATATCTCGGGGATCTGAAGGAGAAATGTGATCCTCGGGTCATACTTGAAGACCATATCCTGATGAATCGAGAAGACGTCCTGATAACGCCTCATAACGCTTTCAACTCATGGGAAGCACTGGAAAGGATTGAAAATACGACTATAGAGAACATTGAGAGACACACCAACGTTGTTAATTCTCCGTGGAACTAATGGCCGTTTTTAGGGTGCTTGAGTAAAGGAGTCTCTACTTGGTGTATATTGTGTCTATCTTATCTATGAAATGTTCGGCTGCATCATCTATATCTTCTTTGTCAACCTCTAATTCCAGTTTAAGCGTAAATGCAAGAAGCAATAGATCCACTATTTCTTCTTTCAGATGACCTAGTTCCTCTCTTTCATACAGCTTCGCTATCTTGGGCGGATGTTTTGCCGACTCCTCTAGCGCGTGATGTATCCGTTCGTCCTTGTCTAATTCTTTACCGTATATTTCCAGTATTTTACTTGAATAGCTTTCAAGCTGTTCAGCTTGGTTCTCTGGGGAAGAATCTGTCATGGAAAGGTGTCAAGGACAGAATTGTTAAATTTCTGTCTGTCGGGGATGTAGTTAGTTATTACTGGAACTGAACCGCCACATCAGTACAAGTATCGCAGCGAGCGCTGTTAAAGCCATCATAGGGATCGTTATGTAGCCGAGGTAGAACGTGTACTCGGTAGAGCATGAAACTGAGAATACAGAACATCCTGCTGAGTGGAACTGTTCGACACGCTGTACGAGGTAATGGTAGCCGGAGATCGGTATTCCGATCATCGCCAGCGGTATAACATAGTCGGCTACATCATCTTTTTCGAGCAAAAGCGCGGCCCCGAGCAGAACAACTATTGGATAGATCAGGATGCGCTGGAACCAGCAGAGCCGGCATGGAGTCCATCCCAGAACGTTCGACATGTAGAGACTTCCCGAAGTCGCGATAAGCGCCAGTAGGAGACCCAGTTCCCGGTAACGTTCACCTATCAGCTCTTCAATTCTATCCAGAAAATTATGTTCCAGACCGAACCCAAGTCTCCTGGCCGCGAAAACAACAAGTCCCAGGGCCAGGGATAGCTGGACCAGGACAGTTCCGTAGCTGAGTCCTGTAACCACTAGGCTCATGTATTCCAATTATGACCAGTATTCAAAACCGTTCCGGTGAGAGGTTACTGAAAGCGGAACATGTGAGACCTGCAGGAGCAGTCGCCGCACCCAAAATCGTCAACAGGTTCTCCCATCTCTCCGAGAATCCCTGCCAGAACACATTCAAAGCTCGAATCCTCCGGAACGACCAGGTAGTCAACCGAATTGGCCTCTGCCGAGAAATAATCGATATGCCAGTGCCTATTCTCGACCTCAGAGAAGTGTCGCCCTATCCGCTTCTCCACAGAATTCATCGCCGAACCAGCATAGACGTAAACGCCAGGACTGAAACTAACGTTTCCGAGCGCACCGATCTTGATGGTCCGCTCCTCTTCCAGCCTCAGGAAAACCAGGTAGACTGCTTTCATAGAGAAGGTTTCAAACCAAAAGCTTATCTAAAGCTGACGATCAAAACTAGTCTATGGCTGAATGTGATTACTGTGGCGAGGAGTTCGATTCTGAAGAGGAGCTCCATGTCCACTGGGGAGATGAGCACGAGGACGACATAAACTCTCACGAGAAGGAAAAGGTCAAGAAGGCCCGAAGGAAGCAGGAAGAGCAGAAAGGTGAGAAGATGAGACAGAGGAAGAAGATGGCGGGCTGGGGTCTTGCAGCAGTTCTCGGACTGGGATTCCTTGCACTTGTCGGACCACAACTTGTAAACAGTATAGGATCGAGCGGTAGCGCAGATTTCAACCTTGAGGGACAGCCCTACATGGGTGAGGCCGATGCGCCTGTAAATGTTGTTGCGTTTGAAGACTACAAGTGTCCCCACTGCGCATCATTTGAAGCCCAGGCCAAGCCGCAGCTGGTTCAGAACCATGTCGAGACAGGTGAGGCCAAGTTCTACATGATCAACTTCCCAATTCTCGGGGGAGAGTCAAGACAGGCCGCCCGGGCAGCGGAGTGCGTTTACGAGCAGGACCAGGACGAGTTCTGGAATTTCCATAGCGCTCTTTTCAGGAACCAGCGCTCGCTTGAAATCACGACAGACTCACTCGTAAACCTGGCTCAGCAGAACACGGAAGGCCTCAACTACGACGATCTGAGGCAGTGCATCTCCAGCGGCGCCACACAGAGCCAGGTCAGGGAAGACCAGCGCATCGGCAGAAGCAACGGAGTATCCTCCACTCCAACAGTCTTCGTCAACGGTGAAAGAGTATCCGACTGGAGCTACCCCAATCTGAAGGCAAAGATACAGACCGCACTCCAGCAGTAAGCTTTGCCGGGGACTGAAAAGTTGTTTTCCGTTGCCCTCCGAGAGAGGCAACAATCTCTTTGATCGATATTTAGGAAAGGTCGCCGGGACTGGGATTTCAAAACCCCGAACTGCTGTCAGTTCGATCAACATAATGCGGGGTTCACTGGAACCCCCGCCTTGCGTATCGATTGAGCGTAACCAATCGCCGGGACTGGGATTTGAACCCGAAGCTCGCAGAACTGGAGCTTCTACTCTCAAATCCCGACTAGGCGTGAAACGCCGGGACTGGGATTTGAACCCAGGAGGGCCGTCACAGCCCAGTGGATCTCGAATCCACCGCATTTAGCCAGACTCTGCCATCCCGGCACTGATATTACAGGAAGCTTTCGTGAAGCTTTTATTTAGTAGAGTTCCTGATTTTGGTCTATGGACTACGGTTCAGTGGTTTTCGATATGGACGGTGTTATCCTGGATTCTATGAAGGATCATTCCTGGACCTATGATGCTGTTGAGAAGGTGGCAAGGAAGGAGGGTGTCGAAAGGGAACTGGGTGAGAATGAGAAGGCAGCTCTGCTTGGAGAACAGGGCACGGAGCGATGTGTAAGGCTGTGCCAAGAACTGGGGCTCGACAGCAGACAGGTATGGACTGAGATATGCGGGGCCACAACGAAAGCCCGCATCAGGGAGATAAAAAGTAATGGTATGGGTCTGGTGGATGGTGTTGAAGAGGTGGTTAACCAGTTTCATTCACAGGATGTCCGGCTGGCTCTCATCAGTAATGCGCCAGACGAAGCGGTTGAATTTGTGGTGAAATATTTTGGGCTTGAAAGCCGGTTCGACTTCTACCTCGGTCTAAGAGATTTTGAGGACCTAGCATTGAAGAAGCCGGCACCTGATCACCTGGAAGTTGCAAAGGCTGAACTCGGAAGAAATCCGTATCTCTATGTCGGGGACGCAGAATCCGATGTTATCGCAGCACACAGGGCGAACATGGACTCGGCATGGCTGCACCCCTCAAAAGAGTCGGATGTGAGAGCTGACTACGAACTCAAAACATTAAATTCCTTACTAGAGATAGTTAGATGAGGGGCTACGACGCGGTACTTTTTGACCTTGATGGTGTACTGCTTGATTCTGGAAGTGATGGTTTCGACTGGGCTGGCAGAATCAGGAGACAGAAGGCAAGAGAGTTAGGACTGGATTCCGATCTTGGCGGAAACTATGGCTTTCTGTTCAGGGCTTCCTCTTTCGAGGAACTCAAAGAGATGCTGGACCAGACCTCTCTTGGCCTACAAGAATACGTTGAGATTGAAAAGATGGCTGCCAGACGTAAGACGGAAATGGTTGAGCGAGGGCAAATAGAGCTTTTCCCTGCGGCAAAACCAGTGTTGAGAGCCCTGGAGGTTGAAGCGGCTATAGTTAGCGATGCGTACGGGGAAGAACTTGACAGGCTGGTCCAGATTCTGGATCTTGAGTCGATGGTGGACTACTGGACTGCTCCATCCCTTTCGGACATCGAGCGATATCACAGTCTAATGAAACCAGAGACAGAGATGCTCGGGAGAGCGATTGAAAAACTGGGTGCTCGGAACCCTGTAATGGTTGGGGATAGCCATGTAGATATCGAGGCGGCGAAAAGAGTCGGCATAGACTCGGTTTTCATCGACACCTACAGTGACGATGTAGAGCCCGAGCCGGAGTACAGAATTTCGAGCCTTGAAGAAATCCTGGGGATAATCTAACAGCGTTAAAAATTTTCGTCAACACTTCGAGGATATGGGAGACGAAACTTGCTCAAAATGCGGTGAAGACGCGGTTATACACCGAGAATATGAAGGCCGATCACTCTGCAAGGAGCACTTCTCGATAGACATCAACAGGAAGATCAAGAGGACCGTGCGCGAGGGGAACCTTGTCGAATCTGGGGACACGATCGCGGTCGGGCTTTCAGGTGGAAAAGACTCCGCAGTGCTTCTTGAACAGCTCGTTGAGATTTTTGGAGAGCGGCCGGATATAGAAATAATAGGTGTGTCGGTGCACGAGGGTATCGACGAGTACAGAGACGAATCGATCGGCGCTGCAAGAGAACTCTGCGGCCGATTAGGCGTGGAGCTGGAGGTCGGGCGCTACGACGATTACTACGACCTGAAGATGGACGATGTCGCGGGAGCCGGAGAGCGCGGTAACTGCACCTACTGCGGTATAATGAGGCGTGACCTCCTGAACCGTTTAGCACGGGAAGTGGACGCGGACAAGATTGCGATCGGCCACAACCTGGATGATGAGGCCCAGGCGGTGATGATGAACTACATCAAGGGCGACACGAAGAGGCTCGCGAGAACCGGTTCAAGGACTGACCAGGTCTCGCACGAGAAATTTGTGCCGAGAATCAAGCCGCTGATCGACTGCATGGAGAAAGAAATCGCGCTCTACTCCAGGTTGCACGATCTCGGGGTTATCGACCGCTGTCCGCACGTCCAGGAGACGACGCTCCGGCCCATGGTGAAGTCTTTCCTGAATAAGTTGGAGTCCCAGATGCCGGGAACCAAGCACTCTATTGTTTCCCAGGGCCGCCGCCTTTCTTCACTGGTGGAAGAGGAGTACAATTTTGAGGACGATGAGCTGGAGGAATGCGAGCGCTGCGGTGAGCCATGCTCTAGCAAGGTCTGTAGAAAGTGTGAACTGCTTAAAGACATAAAGAGATCGGCTCATAAGAGTGATCAACACAAATTTGAAGTTGAATAGGTCTGAAACGTTCCTCTGTGCTGACTGAGGTCTTCTACCTTCACTAGAACGCCTGGTTGTTGACATAATCACTTCTCCAGATAAATCCCTATAAATAAACTGTCCAAATTTAGGGTAGAGGTGTTTTGGATGGGGTGGAAGGCCAAGGGACTGCTGTTTGCAGGCCTGGCCGTAATGCTGGGGTTGCCGTTTGCAGGTGCCGAATCCGTAAAGATTCAGGTCTTAAATAGTTCAAGCAGCCACCAGATAGTTGAGTGTGAACCGGGTAGCATCCCCGAGACATCGATAATAGATAAGACGAGGAAGGACATAGCCCGTGTTCTAGACCCTGGTTACAGGAAGAGATATCCCGGAGAATGCTCTGTCTGGACCAAGAACTACGTTATTGACAACGGCCAGGAGACCACCACCTACCAGCTGGAGATCATGAAATATTTGGGAGATGGCTGGGAGGCCCTGATATCTGTCGAGAGAGATGATAAAGGCGTGGGTTATGCAAACGTTGACATGGAGAAGATGGATGTCGGCGCAACCAACCCTCATGGTCACCTGAAGACCAGGCTGCCTGAAGGTAACTTCACCGTTTCTGTGGACACGGCTGATGGTCAACTGATGCTTGAAGGCGAAACTCGATAGAGGGCTGCTTATCCCTGTTCTATTGCCGGGGCGAATCCAATAAAAGTATCCGGGTAATACCCTGTATTAACTGATAGAGATGAAAGCAATAGTACTTGCAGGAGGCCATGCTACACGTCTATGGCCCATAACCAAGAACCGGGCTAAACCACTTCTACCCCTAGGGAACCGCCCCATAATAGATCATATTGTTGAAGAGCTTGAGGATGAAGTTGACGAGCTAATAATATCTACAAACGAGAAATTCGCCGGAGACTTCGAGAAATACATAGAAGACTTTGAGCGCGACGCCCGCGTAGTTGTTGAAAACCAGGACTCTGAAGACGATAAGCCGGGAACTATAGGTGCGATAATCAAGCTGATCGACTCGGAGGATATTGACGACGACCTCGTGATCGTGGGCGGCGACAACTACCTCGGCTTCTCTTTCCACGACCTCCTGGATTTCTGCAGGGAGAAACAGGCCCCAGTAAATGTGGTCTACGACATCGAGGATAGAGAAAGGGCCACTTCTTTTGGAATAGTGGATACTGAGGGTGAGAGAATAGTTGGCTTCGAGGAGAAACCGGACGAACCGCCTTCAACACTTGCCTCGACTGCTGTGTATTTCATGCCCCAGCACCAGATCTCTCTCTTCCACGACTACGAGGACCATTTCCGGGAGACAGATGTTCCTGCGGACCGGTACCTTGACGAGCCAGGCCGGCTAATTGAGTGGGCGCACGAACGCACCGACATGTTCGCGTTCGGCTTTGACGGCGACTGGTTCGACATAGGCACCCCGGAGGGCTACCTTGACGCGCTCGCAGCTGTAATGGAGGAGAACATTATCCACGGAACTACTACCTCTGGCTGCGAAATCGGGGAGAACGTCCTGGTGCTGCAGGAATCCGAGCTTGAAAACGTCACTATCGAAAACAGCATCGTTTTCCCTGAGACCACTATCCGGAACTCCGAGATCCGTAACTCGCTTATCGACAGTCACTCAGAAATTGACGATGCGGATATCAACGAGGCTATACTCGGCAAGCATACCACTATGTAGAACCAGCTGTCTTCAGGCACCAGTTTCTGCGTATTCCGGCCGGGAATCTGCCTCGGGAGTCACAACTCCCACGTCATCCGGAACAGGATTGTCGAAGCCGTTCTCGCCTTTACCGTACTCGACATCGTAGTCCGATGAGTTCGTGTAGCGACCCAGGAGTTTTTCCCGGAAATTGGGGATGTACTCCTCTAGCTCTCCTGCAAGACCTTCTTCATAATCATCTCCAGCAAGTCCCTCGAGGTAGTCTTCCGCGATTTCTTCTCCCAGATCTCCGGCGCCGGGGCCCTGAACCGTTATGAGGTACTCGGTCCCGTCGATATTTCCTGCCTCCGTGTAGAAGTTCTGGGCCTTCTCGGAGCTATAGACTTCACGGTACTCTGACAGGATTTCTTTCTCGAATTCTTCCATCTCCTTTACAAGCTCTGATTCGACATCGAGCCCTTTAGAGCCCCATTCCCGCTCTTTCGCGAACTTCCAGTACGGGTAGCTGCTTTTCTGTCCCGGGAAAAGTGGGTCGAGGATGGCCTCGATCTCTCCCTCCATATCCGCGACCGATCCGTAGTTGCTTCCGAGCTCTTCGGCGAACTCGTCAGAAACGTTGAACTCATTCCTCATCCAGTCGTCGAGGGAGTTGTTGAACTGCTTGACGTGGCCGAACTCGTGCGCCATCGTGCGCTTCTGTCCTTTCTCTGGCTGCCTGAAGTAGTTGTGCTGGTCCAGTATAACCCGGGCGCCTGTGGGTGTGGGTGTCGTGGCAGCGACAGTATAGGGCCCGAGATTTCCGATGTCTACGCCGTCAAGCTCTCCATCCAGATCCATTCCGAGCTCATCTACAGTTTCTTCTACACGTCTCTGTGCGATCTCCCGTTTCTGTCCTGGACTGACACTCAGCGGGCGCGAGGGTTTTGCTCCTACTCCCATGGTCTATACCTCTGTCTCCTGAATGTTTTGAAGTCTTTTATCCAGCGACGGATGTGTTGAAAAGTATCTTGTAATCGAGTCGCCGCTGAAAGGATTCTCGATGAAAAGGTTGGAACCGGCTTCCTGCACTTGGGAGGCCTTATACCTCGATCCCTCATTGGCGGAGCTGATCTTTTCCAGTGCAGAACTCAGACCTTCCTTCTGGCCGTGGATCTGTACTCCCGTTGAGTCGGCCCGGAACTCCATGCTCCTGGATATCATCAGCCGTATCAGCATCGCTATTATCGGTACGATTATGAGGAAAGCGAGGGATGCAACTGCCTCACCCCTGTCCCGGTCGCCAGAGAACATGGCACCCCAGAACGCCAGTCTTGCGAGAACTGCTATCGCCCCAGCCAGGGTCGCGACCGCCGCGTTGATCAGGGTGTCACGGTTCTTGATGTGGGCGAGCTCGTGGGCGATGACCCCCTCGACCTCTTCCTGGTTGAGCTCGCGCATTAAACCGTCGGTGACACATACTACACCTTTTTCCGGCGACCTCCCGGTCGCGAACGCGTTCGGGACCTTCATCGAGTTCCTGTATAGCTTAGGTTTTGGAATCTCGGCGTTTTCTGAGAGCCGTTCCAGGGCTTTATGCAGCTCTGGTACCTCATCTTCGGTTAGTTCTTCCGCACGGTAGAGTTTCAGGACTATGCGGTCTGAGAACCAGTACGATCCGAAGTTCATCAGCCCTGCGAACAGGAGTGCAACTATCATTCCGCCGGTGCCGCCGATATAGTATCCTGCCCCGAGAAAGGCTCCTGTTAGGACTGTAAGCAGCGAGAATACCTTCAGGTTGGTCCTGACTCCTCTTGCATTTACCATAGAGGACACGTGCTGTCCCAGTTTTAAATGTGGTTGTCCTTACATCTCGTTATGGTATTTGCTATACTGGCTCAGTACGCAGACCCTATACTGATGGCCGGAGGATTCGTATTCGCCGCAACATTAGTTCCGACCGCTATAGATCCGGAAGCGAAGGTACCAGTTACTACCAGTGTGCCGACAGCCATCACGCTCTATGTTTTCACGCTCACCTACATCTCGATATCTTTTATCTTGACTGCTACCTCTATGGGTTTGAGCGCTTTGGTTTGGACGTTTATAGCGTGGAAACGCCGCCCTGAGAACGAGGTACTATTGAGTTTCTTGAAGCAGTAGAAACAAGGGAAAAGGAAAAATACCTGGCAGCGTCCCGAGGCTTCCGCCGGTAAGGCAGTACTACTCGGATCGCTGAGGGACTTTACTTCCGTGTTCGGAATGGGTACGGGTGTTGCCCCCCCGCTATGGCCGCCAGTATTTGACCTAATGGCGGTAAAATCTTTTAAACCCTGCTTGGACCAGAACGGCTTTTTATTTGAGCCAGTCCAACTACTTTATATGGTAGGTTTAGGCGGCAGCAAGTCGCTGATATCGAAGCTCGAGACCTCTCTGGTCGTTGACCTGTTGACTGTAGGCGTCCTGCTGTTTGACGCCTACGTGATCTACAACTCCATTGGTTACGGCGCAGATCTGACTGCTATAGGGTCGAGCGTGGAGGCTCTTGCAGTACAGCTTACTTTGGCGGTAGCGGCTCTCTATGCCCTAGAAATGGTGTTTGACAAAGTCAAGGGAGGCGGCAGCAGTCTATACGGATAGGATTTCTTCAAGCTCCTGGGAACGGCTTTTCGGTATCCTCGAAGAGACTTTACCATTCCTGTAGAAGCCACAGCCAACTATACAGTCCTCGAACTCCAGCGCCACGTAACCCTCTTTTTCGAGATTTCTTTCGATCATCTCCTCCCTTTTCAGCATCTTCAGCGTCTCCTCTCTCGACATCTCCACCCTGTTCTTCTCGATCCGATCCCCGAGGAACTGGAGACTATAGGTTGTAGGTTTCAACCCAATATTGGTGTCGCGGATGAAACGTATGCCGTGGGCCTCTATATTGAGTGAAGTCTCAAGATCCCGGGATACGAGCCAGAGGTCGCCTGAACGTTTCCTCAGCTCGTAGTTTTTCAGTTCTCCTCTTTCAACTCCGAAACGTTCCTCAATGTAGTTCCATCCTCTACTTTCTAAATCTGGCAACGTAGATCACCCCCGAATTCAGGTGGTGTGGATAGACACGGACGGTTTTCCTGAGATCTTCCCGGTATCTCTTTTCCCTGAACTCTGTAATTCCCCGCTGGTAGGGCAGATCAAGCGCTATTTCTTCGAGACTGAGGTCGGTCTCGTCAAGAATCTGGTCGACGACCTCCTCGTTCTCCTCCGGAGCTATTGTACATGTGGAGTAGACCAGTACTCCTCCGTCTTTCAGAAGTTTTGAGGCCTTCTTCATAAGCTGTTTCTGGAGCTCCGACAGGCTCTCGATCTCGTCTTTCGGGGCAGGTTCAAATTCTCTGCGGGCCTTGTCGCCCTCGCCACTACACGGCGCGTCGACAAGTATACGGCCGTATTTCTCGTCCTCCGGCAGGTTCCTGCCGTCGTAGTTGGTGGTGGCGATGCAGGCGGCTCCTGTACGGTATGTGTTGACTTGGAGACTCTGAAGCCGTTTCTTCGACGAATCGTTCGCCACCACGGTGCCTATGTTTTTGATCTTCGAGGCTATCTGGGTGGCCTTTCCTCCGGGCGCGGCGCACATGTCGAGAATTTTTTCTCCCGGACTAGGGTTCAGGACTTCTACGGGTATTGCGGCTGACTCTTCCTGTACGTAGTACTCTCCACGCCAGTGGAGCAGGGATTTTCCGGGCAGGTCTTCTCCAGGCAACCGGTAGATATTGTTGTTCCATCCGGGTTGTTCAACTTCTTTGAACTCTTGGTCCATATTCTCTTCAAAGTCGCCGCCAGCCTTTATCCTGTTCCTCCTGACCGCGGTCATCAGAGGTTCCTGGCATTCCTGCCTGAAAGCAGCCCAGTCGTCTATAATAGATTTGTAGCGCTCCATAGGTTGGTTTTGAGCCAAGTCTTTTTCTGTCTCTAGTTCAGATCGTCGAGTCTGGTTTGTCCCTTGTTTTCCTTCCCGAGGGCTTTCCTGAGGTCCTGCTCTAGCACGGGTTCCTTAGAGTTGTCGTAGAGCACCGCTGCGGGATGGAAGGTGGGCATGATCTTTCTGCCTTCACGGGAAAAGATTCGGCCGTGGATAGAGGTTATTCCCTTCCTGGTGCCGAGCAGCTGCCGGGACGCGAAGTTTCCCATGGGAATGATTATCTCTGGATCGACGTCCTCTATCTCTTCCTCCAGGAGCGGTTTCCAGGCATCGATTTCGGCTTTTTTCGGGTCCCTGTTGTCGGGTGGCCGTATCTTGACGAGGTTGGTGATGTAGATGTCCTCCCTGCTAACCCCAATCTTGTGGAGAATCTCGTTCAACTTCTTTCCGGCCCGACCTACGAATGGTTCGCCCTCCTTGACCTCGTTGGCCCCGGGAGCCTCTCCCACGAGCATGATCTCTGAGTCCAGGGATCCGACCGATGGAACAAACCTTTCTTCATCAAAGTATCCTGGGTCGAGTTGGTCGAAGAATTCGCTGTGGCGTTCCTGGAAGCCCATAGCTTAGGATTCAGATGAAGTATTATAATTTTGACCGGTTTCCGTGAACCTGATTGTAGATGTTTGACCCCTGTGAAACTACTTAAGCGCTCCCGGACAGCCAAATAATAGTAAATGGAGGGTCTGGAATGAAGTCTGGAAACTTGAGAAAGTTGGCGGTCCTTGCGTTGTTTCTGGCTGCAGCCGTATCCCTGTCCGTGGCTCAGGAAGACGATACCAGGCTGAGAGCGGTTCACATGTCTCCAGGCGCATCTGACATCAGCGTTTTCTTGGACGGTGAAAGATACTCACGGAGAATAGGATTCGGTGTGGCGACAGGCTACAGGACTCTGGATACGGGTTCAAGTACTGTCGAACTGATCTCGGAGGGCGACAGCCTTTTGACGAGAACTCTGGACCTCGATGAGGGAGATTATACTCTTGTTATACGTGACAGGAGCTTCAATCCGGGCACGACCCTGATAAGGGATTTCGGCGATTCCGCACCCAGCGACCGATCAAGGGTCAGGATCGCCCATTTCTCGCCTGACGTTCTTAACGTGGATGTTTCGCTTTCTGACGGAAGTACGTTCAATGTCAACGATCTGTCCTATAGAGGTGTGAGCCGTTACCGCAGCCTGCGGCCAGGATCAAACTACACTTTAACAGTGGAAGATGCCTCTACTGGTCGGCAGCTGCTCGAACAGGATTTGAGACTCAGACGAGGCAGAACTTCGACACTTTTCATATCGGGCCTTTTGAGACAGAGTCCTCGTCTGGGTGTGAGAGGCATAACAGAGGCTACCCGAGATACTGATGGCAGTAATGGAGGTGGTGACGATGACGGCGGAGAGGACTGGGTAACGATAAGGAGAGGAGACTACAGATTCGAGTGTAGAGTAATCGATCTCTCAGAAAATTGATTCTATCAAGTCGGGCAGGTTTAAGGAATGTCCCGCCCCCCCGATTTGAACGGGGGACAAGTCGCTCTACAGGCGACCGCTCTGCCAGACTGAGCTAGGGCGGGATATGGAGTCTTTCAGACTAGCGCCTGCTCAGGCCAGAAACCCGGGGTTTCGACTTGAGCTAGGGCGGGGAGCTTAGCTAACGGCTAAAAGACAATTTTAGAATGGGTGGTCAAGTTTTTAAGTGGAATCCTCGGGCTGGAACTCTGCCCCGACTTTCGAGGTCTCGGATATTTTCTGGTCGTCGGCTTTGATTTCTGCTTCAGGAAGTGTGACCCCTCCCTCAACTTCAAGCAGAGGCTTTATAGAGTATTCAAACACTCTCTGGTCTCCGGCTTCAAGCTCGTCGATCTCCCAGTTGAGCCTTGTACCGTTGGATGTCTTCCGGATGACGGGCTTTGCCATGGGGAAATCCTCTTTCAGTGAGGCGATGCTGGGTATGAAGTCTTCTACCTCAACTCTCTGCAGCGGCCTGCTGGATTTGTTCTTGAGCTCTAGGTGGATCTTGACTCCATCGTCGGTCTCTTTCGCGGTCTTGGTGAACTCGACGTCCTTTCTTGTTCTCTTGATTACAACTATTCCTCCAAGCAGAACCGTTAAGACTGACAGAGGTATCCAGTAGTTAATGGTGTACCTGACAGACGCCGAATCTCCAGGCTCCAGGTTGAAGTTCCACGTATATCTGGTTCCATCCTCTGTCTCCGTGGTGCTGTCTGGCTCTTGGGTGACGGTTGTTATGGGGGATATGTAGCTTGGGAGGGTGTCTGCCAGTTCTACTTCGGTTTCAAAGTTTCCGGAGTTTCTTACCGATAGAGTCCTTGTAAAGACAAGTATCCTGTTGTCGGTTGCGGTGTTTTTCTCAATATTTCTCTGCCGGAGCACTTCGATCTCTTGGGTCACTGACTGCTCCTCCTCGCCGTTCCTCCTAATAGATATTTCTACATCTGTTTTGCCAGGAGGGGTTCTACCGGTCGTCGGGACCTCGATGTCGAGCGCTCCTGTTGATCCGGGAGACAGAGGAAGACCTTTCTTTTCGACAGTCCTGTTGTGAATCGTTGCCTCCAGGGTATAGTTTTCTACCTGTCTCGCTGCGGTGTTCAGTATCTCCACCGTGTATGAAACTGATTCTCCAGGGTCTACCTGGTTTTTGCTCCCGGATACCGATCTCAGTGTCAGATCGTTCTCGCGCTCCACCGAGAAATACTCGGTCAGTTCGGCGGTTTCGTCATCCTGTGACCTGATATAGGTGTTGAACCGGTAGTTCTGCTGGATGGCGTTCTCGGGAGGGGTGACCACGAGAGAGAAATTGCTGGTCTCCCCTGGACCCAGGGTCTTGGCGTTCTCGATGTAGAACCAGGATGACTGGGGATTGACACTAAGCCGGAAGCGTCTTTCGACTGCCTGATCGTTCTCCACGGAAACCTCGAATCTCCCGGGATCATCCGGACTTGCCGACCTGTCAACTACATGGATGTTCGCAGGAAATGCTGCAGAGCCTCCTGCCATGAAAATCACAATACCCAGAAGTAGTTTTTTCCGCATAACCTAGGTTTGTACTCTGAATATTTAAAACCGAGAACTCCCATGTGTGACCGTTTTCTGAACCTTGATATCTCCACGAGATAGAATAAAGAGAGTGGATGTGACCGTTTTCAGGCCTGCGGAGTAGCTTTCTTTGGCAGTAATTGAGGAGAGATACGGACTGTCTCCATTTCATACTCCTTTAGAGCCTGTATCTCCGTCTCAAAATTTCGGTAATTTGGGTTCATGTCTCATCACCTGTTTTAAATCTGGAAGAAGATTTTTAAGGTCTTTATTCTATCCGAAATGATTGGATAATGGTTGTAGTGTTATCCTGGGCACCTCCTATTAACGATAGGATTCAATCTCTATTTATAATATCTTTATTGCGTTTTGATATATGTATAGAGCTCAAAATATGTTCTAATGATCTATAAAATCTTCTTTTATTTCAAAAGATGTGAAAAATGCGTTTATATCTATTAAAGGCTCTTGGGAGAGTTAAGAAGCTCTATAAACTGATCAGCATATTTTTATCCCTTTGAAGTGAGTTCGAGTATTTTCTTTCTTCCTTCTTTCCTGGATTTTATGAGTCCCAGATCTTCCATCCGGGAGAGGATCTTAACCGTGTGGGCATAGGTTGTATCAATCTTCTTTGATATCAGGCTGCCGTAGACATCGTCCCGGTTCTTCCTTATTGTAACCAGCGCCATCACTGGTTTCTCGTTAAGGAAAAACTCTCGCTCCTCCGTGTTCATCCCGCATCCCCCTCTTTCGAGAATTTTTCCATAATCGCGCTTGCACCTGTTTCCCGGTCAATATCTGTCCAGTCATTCTCTTTCATCGTATCGCTGAGTCCCAGGACTACGCAGGCGACTCTTTCGGCTCCCTCGTCGAGCAATCTGTTGGTTGCATGTAGCAATGAGGTGCCGGAGAGCGAGATGTTGTCTACCACGATTATGTTCTTGTCCTCGACCTCGCCATCGATGTCTATCGATCCCTCGAGGTTCACAACTTTCTGTTTTGGGGTATCCAGCTCGTGGCTCTCTTCGATCTTCTGGTTGCGGACTATGACCTGGTCGTAGTCGATAGCCAGTTCTTCAGAGACATTTTCCACGAGCCGCTGCAAGTGCGGGTTAACCTCGCCCTTTGAATGTGTCGGGTACAGAGTTGCAAGGTCCCAGTCCACTCTGTCGTTTACGAATCTTGTCTTGAACAGGTCTTTCAGCCTATCTTTAAACTCTTCCTCTATGTCTTCGTCCCCGTAAACGTAGAACCAGACCGTCTTCCGTGTGAAGTCATCTTCTCCCTTTGAGTCGGGATCGTAGTAGTCCATACCAAATATGTGGGCTGGTTCGTCGTAGTAGATAGAGTTCGCGATGCGGTAAATATAGGGGTCTTCCGAGAGTTCTCTGTTTCTGGACATATCAAAAGAATCTTTCTATTTTATTAAAACGATATATATAGAGCTGTACATCTGTGAACATAGTACAGCCGTTTTACAGCTCTTCTCTACATGGCTTCTGTAGAAACCATCCGGTTCTGGGGATGTTCTGCAGTACAGGAAACTACAGAAAGCTTGGTTCCAGGAAATATCATGCTTGGATTGTTGAGGAAAACAGCTTCAGGACTGAAGATTTGCTTTTATTTGTGTCCCGGGCCGGATTTGCCATGGACTGGGATCATCTGTTTGACAGAATAAGAGAAGAGATGGAGAAGGAACGCAAGAGGCGCCGCAAAAAAGAGCGCAGGGAAAGAATGATTAAAGAATCAAGAAGTGTCCTGTGGTCTCTGGTCCAGTTTACCAGTGCGCTGCTGGTTCTGAAGTGGATTCTGGAGCTGGTATGGCCTTCGGAAGATGAGTAACTACGGGAGGGTGTCGTCTTCTTCCTCTTCATCGCTACCGGTTTCCAGGGTGTTGTCGAAGACTCCGGGCTCCTCCATTTCCGTATTTGCTTCGGTCCTATCACGGAAATCGAATTTCTCGCTGCTGAGATGGATTCCACTGTCCTGGGCGTACGCAAACTTCAGGTCTTTCTCATCCAGGATTTCGAAGAACTCCTCCCAGCTTATCTCTTCAAGGTTGCTGTCGCTGTCCTCGTCCTCGAATATTATGCCCAGCCTCACGTCTGTCCCCGGCTTATCTACCTTGGCAGGTTTACCCTCGTGCTCTTCAATCCAGTCGCGGATGTGATCCGTGTCATCCGTAGTGATCACATTTTCCTCGTTTCCAGAGATTACCATTTTTCACACCACACTACATTCTTGACCGCGATAGATCAAAACGGTTATGGTTAGAAGCAATTGGCAGGACCCGGATTTGAACCGAAACCTGTGTATATGCAATTGGAAGTTTCCGGATTCCATACTTCGACCAAAAGACATTTAAGTGCTACTATATAATAACAACACATTGGTGGATTCAAATGGATGACGATTCGAGAATGGTTGTAGATTACGCTGTAAAATCTTCAATGCCGGCTCCATCAAGGGCAGATGAAAGAGAGCGAAGCTATGATTCACATCAGAGAAGTAGAGGAGCTGTACTTTCTCTACAAGACAACGTATGGGAAGACACCGTAACTGTATTCCTCGGAAACGGGAGAGAAGTTGGAACATACGAACTTGAATCCGAAGAAGGACCGAAGACCCTTGACAGAATTAACGGTGGAGGATTTGTAGAAGGAGAAGATTCTGCTGAAGACTACACAATGAGAGAAGTCCTGGAGAAAACTATCGGTCAAGAAGCGTCTCAAGAGGTAATGTCTCAAGTAGGAGTTGAAGATGCACAGCTCAACGGAGTTTACAGAGGAATGACTGAAGAAGGAGAAGAACCAGGTAGAAGAACATCTATGCCAATGTATGAGACTCAAGAAACATTCACAGTAGGCGAAGAAGTAGACGTAGATGAACTAGTAGGAGATGTAGAATTTGATGAATATGGTCAAATAGATGAGTAATATCTCTCCTCTCTTTATCACTTTCTTTATACAGAAAAACAGGAGAAACTTTTCAACCACCTTAATAGTTTAGTAGAAACAGGGATACAGCAATATTGAAGTCAGTCCTAAACGAGTCCTCGGAACTGTCTATTATCTTTCGTTCGCAGGTATTGTGAACTGCTTGAGGTCTTCATATAGCAGCTTTTCAGGGTGCTTATCCCACCATTTTACTTCTTCAACTTCACTCTCCTGTGGTTTAGGTTCTCCTGAGACATATTCTCCTTTGAAGATAACCAATAGGTTGTAGATGTATCTTTCTTTGTATTCTTGGTGTTGAAGTTTCACTTTGTCTACATTCTGTATTCCTGTGATTTCTGCTTCTACATTTGCTTCTTCTTTTGTTTCTCTTTTGGCAGCTGTTTCGAAGCTTTCTCCATTTTCATGATGTCCTCCCGGGTCGCCCCATTCTTCGTCTCCTTTATTCTTTACCAGAAGTACTTCTCCTTCTTCATTGGTGAGCCAAATTCCGGCTCCACCGTAACCACCTTCTTTGAAATTCTCAGTTTCAGTTTCTAATCCTTCTTCAGATACTTTCCAGGTTTTCTCATTTACTTCAAAATCTCCATACTTCGTCTTTAATTCTTCAATTAGTTCATTAACTTTGTTCTCGGACAATTCAACCAAATTGAGTTCTTTCTCATAGATTGTATTTACTTCAAAAGCGTTGAACTTTTCCTTTAATCTGTCTCGCAGTTCCGGAGTGTACTCCTCGAATTCGGCATATAGAAACTTGGTATCTTGGTCTACATCCTTCTCATCTACGACTTCTTCCTCTTGGTTATAGTTCTCAGGTTGCTCCTCTTTATTAACTTGTAGCATTATCTGAACAGGTTCATAACCGTTCTTCTGGTAGAATTCCTCTACATTATCTGCTGATGCTACTGTAACTTTGTCTGCAT
>CAYQYU010000015.1:0-20118 GCA_964421955.1 uncultured archaeon
TGCGAGGGCGAGGATTTGAACCCCGGAACCCCTACGGGACAGCGCATCTGATCTTCCAGCTTCTCATCGGAGATGCTGGTATCGAAAACCTGGCGGTTTTCTCAAACCGACACCTCTAACGAGGAATCGGTGTCCTCAACGCTGCGCCTTTGACCACTTGGCTACCCTCGCATATCTTGATGTGCTTGAGTCGAGAAGACTGAGTCTTCGACCCTCGCGTTGACTAAAATAAGGGTGAGAAGCTAGTTTTTTAACTCCGTTTGTTAGGCGGCGGGTTTTCCGTCTCCCGGTCCCACAGTGGCGATACAGCTCTCCGGTTCTGTCATGTTGTCGTAGCCGTGGAACGAGAGATCCGCGCCTCCAAGCTGGCTCCGCAGTTTTTCCGGTGAAAGCTGGTAGGCCCTGTCATCGACTATCTCGTCCCAGAGCGCCTGGCCGGTCTCTTCCTCGAACCCGTACATCCGGTCCCTGTATTCTTCCATGTTTACGCCGTCCTGTTCCATCAATTCTTCAGTTTCCGGAGCAGGAGATCTTTCTATCACGAAGGCGCCGTAGATTCGAGGTGTCAGTCTTGATGCCATGGCCACCCCCTTTCGGTCAGGATCTCCCTCGACGAAGATATCCTTCTGGTTCAAAGTTTCCCGTGGATGGATCGCCTCCGCTTCCATCGCGTTTTCTACGTACGGAAACAGCTGGTCCTGGAAGTCCTGCCAGCATCCCGCGGCTTTCAGCAGACTCCAGGAGTTCTCTCCAGGATAGACTGTTTTTCCGCCAGTCACTCTCTGGGTTTCCGGTACCTCGCCCGTGAGATTTTCTGTGGAGGCCCGGCTGGCAAAGGAAGCGCGGTAATCAGTTATGAGAAGTCCCGATTCCCGATGGGCCATGTACTCCTGGGCCAATCTCTCGTGACCCGGTTCCTCAACTTCCAGCACAGGGATACTGTCGGTTTCTTCCAGAAGTTTTTCGACCATGAATTTCCTGTTCTTTCCGCTCGTTTATTTAACTTCAGTCTCCACGAAACACTGGACCAGCTCCGCAACTTTTCCCGGTTCTTCCCAGAGCATTAAATGACCGCAGTCCAGCTCCACAAGCTCTGCGTTGAGGAGTTCGGCAGTCCCTCTGGATTTTTCCGGTGTTATTGCCCCATCTTTCCCACCCGCTACAACAAGAGAGGGTTTCTCCCAGTTTCCGAACTCTTCCCTAACATCGAACTCTTTCATGGCCTCCAGCGGGTATCTGAGCTCATCCTCACTGGCATCCAGAAGTTCCTTTTTTGACATCTGCTTGAGCTTTTCATCTTCTATCTGTCCAGCATAGTTCTTGGAGATTTTTTCAGCCCATTTCTCCCTGCTCATCGAATCCAGGTTTTCGAGGTAATAATCAAAGCTTTCGATCTCAGGCTCCGGAGTAGATGAAGGGGTCCCGAGCAGGATAAGCCCTCCTATGTTATCGTACTCTGAAGCGTAGGATAGGGCAGTCATTCCCCCGAGAGAGTGACCCACAATCACGGGGTCTTCAAGCCCCAGTTCATCTACCAGTTCGTGGAGATGATCGGCTAGGTCAGCTATTGAGAATTTGGAAGATGTAAGACGGCTCTGGTCGTAGAAAATTCCGGGGTTTTCAAGCTCTAGATAGTTCCTGACCAGGTTCCAGGATTCTCTGGAGCCAAGCCAGCCGTGGATGAAGATTACTGCAGGGCCTTCACCCTCTTCTATCTCATGTTCATGTACCGATTCTTCGGCCTCCTTCATAGAATATAAATTCTGAAATACTACTTCATATTTCATGGGAAAGGCTTCTGTAAAGGTTGAAGGAGGGAAGCTGGTGAGTGTCAAAGTAGATGACGCAGAAGTTTCTGTTACTGGCGACTTCTTTATTGAGCCTCCGGAGGCGCGCAAGGAGATTGAGGCCGTACTGGAAAAGCTCGATGAAAACGTCTCAGGGGAGAAGATAACCGAGGCAGTTCTTGATGTAGATGCCGATCTTATAGGTTTCTCGGCGGAGCACGTTGCAGAAGCATTCATGGAGGCGCGGAAACAGTGAAGTGGAGAATAATTAATGAGGGCGAATACAGCGAGGCGATGCACCACGCGATCGACCAGGTGCTTCTCGAAAAACTGGATGAGGGAGAGATTTCTCCAACTTTGAGGTTCTGGTACCGGCCGCACACCTCGATTCCGATGGGTCGTTTCCAGGCATATCATGATGAGGTCGAGCATGACTACATCGAGGAAAACGATATCGAGGTCGTCAGGAGGATCACCGGGGGTGGTGCGATGTTCTCAGAGCCGGGAAACGTTATCACGTACTCTATCTACATCCCGCGTGACCAGGTAAACCCGGATATCGAGGAGAGCTACCAGGAGCTAGATGGATTTGCGGTCAGGGCCCTGGAAGAGCTCGGGGTTGACGTGGAATACAGGCCCCTGAACGATATCGAACACGAGGACGGAAAGATCGGCGGGGCGGCCCAGATCAGGAAGGATAACGCAGTACTTCACCACACCATGATGAGCTATGATCTAAATACCCGCAGGATGCTCAAGGCCCTGAGGATTGGGAAAAAGAAAGTCTCGGACAAGGCTATAAAGTCCGCAGAGAAACGGGTCTCCAGGATATCAGACCATATTGACCGTTCGCGTGAAGGAGTGGTCCAGTCCCTGATAGAAAGTTTTGTCGAAGAACATGGAGAAGCGGAAGAAGGCCAGCTAACCGATGAGGAGCTTGAAGAAGCCCGGGAGCTTGCCGAGAGAAAGTTTTCCAGCGAAGATTGGAACAGGAAGCTGTAGTTCAGTAATCAGGATTCTTCTCTTCCACGTTTTCTAGATAGTTCTCGTGTCGCGCCATCAGGAAGAACAGGTCGCTCAAACGGTTGATGTAGGTCAGGACCTCCGGCCGAATATATTTCTCGTTTCTCAACGCCGCTATTCTCCTTTCAGCCCTCCGGGTCACTGAACGGGCTAAGTGTAGGAACGAGGCTACTTCTACGCCGCCCGCAATTATGAAATTCCGCTGTGGAGGTATTTCCTTCTGGATTTCGTCGCAGCGTTCCTCAAGCCGTTCTACATCCTCGGCTGTAATTTTATGCTCGGAGTTCATGTCGGCGAGCTCGGCCTGGAGAATGTGTAGCTCGTTCTGTATTTCCTCTATTGCGTCCCGCTTCCTGTCCGACTTTGAGGCTACGACTCCGAGAAGAGAGTTGAGTTCGTCCACGGTCCCGTATGCTTCAAGTCTGTCCGAGTCCTTGGGTACGCTTTCGCCCGATCCGAGATCGGTTTCACCCCTGTCTCCTCGGCCAGTATAGACCATACAGTTGTTCAGTATCCGAAATTTTAATTAGTGATGTCTGCTCGAACTGTCGATACTTATGAAAGCTTGATTGCATTAAATCAAAGCTAGATGAAGCTATTCGAGTGCGAGGCCAAGGAGCTGCTGCGCGGCTACGGCCTTGATATCCCGGGAGTGAACGGCGAAGAGTTCGTCGTGAAGGCACAGGTACTGATGAAGAACAGGAAACAGCATGGCGGCATAGAATTCGCCTCCAGCCTTGAGGAAGCGGAGGAAGTCGCTGGAGATATGCGGTCAGGAAAAGTGAACGGCCACGATGTCGAGAAGGTTATAATTGAGGAAAAGATCGATTACTCGGAAGAGTACTACGTCGCGCTGATATACGATACTGACGTTAGAGCCCCGGTGATGCTGTTCTCAGGCGACGGTGGAACTGGTATAGAAGATCGAGAGGTCGAGAAGCTGGTTCTGGAGAACCTGGAGCAGTGGAGAATCAGGCAGTTCCTGAAGCAGAACGGAGTTGACAGTAAAGAGCTGAACTCTCTCGGACCAGTCCTGGAGAAAGCCGCCCGGTGCTTCTTTGAGGAGGACGCCAGAATGCTGGAGATAAACCCTCTGGTGAAGAATGAGAACGGTTACATGGTGCTCGATGCGATGATCGATCTTGAGGAGGACGCATCCTACCGCCACAGCTGGAGCTATCCTGAAAGGTCGGAGTTCGGCCGGGAAAAGACCGAAAGAGAGAGGATGGCTGAAAAGATTGACGAGAATGACCACCAGGGAATTGCGGGCAAATACACCGAGCTTGACGGGGATATTGCGATGATGCTCGCAGGCGGCGGCGCCTCCCTGGCCAACATGGACGCTTTGATGTCCTACGGGGGTAGACCTGCGAACTACACCGAGTACGGCGGGAACCCGCCGACAGAGAAAGTTTACAGGTTGTCAAAGATAGTTCTCGGGAAGCCAGGCCTGGAAGGGTGCTGGCACGTGGGCGGAACCGCGAACAACACGGATATCTACAGGACGATGAAAGGCTTCTGCCAGGCCCTTGAAGAAATTGAACCCGATTACCCGATCGTGGTCAGGAGGGATGGTCCGAACGCGGATAGAGCATTCGAGCTCCTGAGGGAGACCAGGGAGAAGCTCGGCCTCGACATGAAACTTTTCCGGAATGATACCCCGATGACTCAAACTGCCAGAGTGCTAACGAGGATGATTGAGGATGATTGAGGCCAGAACACCGGTTTTTGACATAGGCGACACTTTGCTGCCGGATGACCGGCTGATGAACGAGGCCGTCGAGCAGGTCCTGATGGAACAGGGGTATTCACAGGAGGATGTTCCGAAGTTCCCGATCTACAGCTACAATATATTTAAACTGCAGGAGGTGCAGGACTTCCTGATGTCGAACAACCTTAAAGCGAACCCTGCAGAGATTGTGGAGGCTTACAAGAAAAATGCCCGGGAATTCTTCGCGGCAAGCGATATTCCAGAGGTTCTCATCCGGTGTAACTCGGAGATAGGGACCATCGGCTTCATCAGCGACAACTCGGTCGAGGAAAAAGAGTTCATAGAAGAGGTCTTGAGACAGCACTACATCGACTATGAGGGCTACGTGGTCTCGGAGACGGTCGGGCACGAGAAACCTTCTCAGGAAATATTCCGTGCCTTCCTCGATATAAGGGACGAGAGGGGAGAAAACTTCGCCTACTTTGGAAACAACGCCCGGGTTGACCAGGGCTGCGAAAAGGTCGGCATGGAGTTTGTATGGGTGAAGCAGTTCAACACATTCGGCTCCAGCTGGGACGGCAAAAAGATCGAGGAACTCAGCTTTGAAAACGTGAAGGAACAGGTGATGGAGGAGAAGCATGAGCATACTCATAGATGAGGACACTCGCGTCCTTGTGCAGGGAATAACAGGTCGAGAGGCCTCGGAGAAAGTTCCTGAGATGATGGAGTACGGGACAGAGATAGTAGCGGGAGTAACACCCGGGAAAGGCGGGCAGGAGGTCTCGGGCGTCCCGGTCTACGACACCGTTGAAGAGGCTATTGAAGAACACCCTGAGATTAATGCATCGGTAGTCTACGTTCCGAACTTTGCCGCGAAAGACGCCGCATTTGAGGCACTGGAAAACGATATACCGCTGATCAATATCGTAACGGAGAGAATACCTGTGAAGGACGCATGGAAGATAAAGGAAAAGGCGGATGAGAAGGATGCCCGGGTCGTGGGCCCGACCTCAGTTGGGATAATATCTCCCGGGAAATCAAAGCTCGGGCCAATAGGAGGGAACGAGCCCGGAAAAGTCTACGAGCCGGGCAAAGTCGGTATAGTTTCGAAAAGCGGCGGAATGACAACCGAGACCGCGTGGGTTGTTAGGCAGGCGGGTTACGGAGTTTCCACAGCCACGGGTCTTGGAGGCGACGTAATCGCTGGCACAACATTTGAAGATGCACTGGAACTTTTCGAGGAGGACGATCAGACGGAGGTGGTCGTGATGTTCGGAGAACTCGGAGGTACCTACGAAGAGAGAGCCGCCGAGGCTCTTGAGCGCGGAGATTTCACGAAACCTCTCGTAGCTTTCATCGCAGGAAAGTTCACAGAAGAACTTCCGGAGAAGAAGTACGGTCACGCCGGAGCAATCATCCGCGGGAACAGAGGTACTCCTTCAGGAAAAGTTAAAGCTCTCCAGGACGCAGGAGCTCATGTGGTAGACGTGCATCACGAGATAGGCGAGAAGCTGGAGGAGGTTCTCTAGTGGCGACGGCTTCATCGAGGAGAATGGTGAGCGAGTCGGAGGAGGACCCGATAGTGAGCCGCGCCTTTATAGATTCTAAAGAAGTAAACGGGGAGACAGTTCCCGGCCTGGACCCGTTTGTCGCGTATGAACATGCCTCTCGAAGAGAGGAGAGAGGAGAGGATCTGGAGTATGAGGTCACAGAAAATGGAGGTATAAGAATCTTCTACGGTCCAGACTACCTGGATGACGATCCAACCCAGGAAAGCTGGAGTTTCAGTATAAAGATTGAAGTCATGGATGATCAAGACAATGATTTCGACAGTAAGTATTCTTACGTTGAAGTTCGTTACAATCCAAAGATTGAGGATCATAATGATGGAGACATGATATGGGAGAATATCGTTGACACGCTTGAAGACAGGACTGTCAGGTATCACAGGGAGATAAAGGGTGGACTCCATGACTGACTGGGAGACATCGATCTCTTCAAGCGGAGAGGACGCAGTAGTTAGAGGCCGACCTCTTGAAGAAGTCATGGAGATGGAGTTCGCGGAAGCGATCTGGCTCTTACTGAAGGGCGAAGAACCCTCGGAGAAGGAGTCGGAGATGTTCAACACGATACTTTCGATTTCAATCGACCACGGCGTGGGCAACCCCTCAACGGTCGCGGCAAGAACTGTCCAGAGCGGCGGAAACTCGATGAATTCCAGCGTTGCGGCAGGAATCCTTGCGCTAGGTGACAAACACGGAGGCGCGATTGAAGACGCGATGGAGATACTTCAGTCGGAAAAAGATGCGGAAACGATAGTTGAAGAATATCTTGAAAGTGGTGAGAAAATTCCTGGTCTCGGTCACAAGGTATATGATGAAGAGGATCCGCGTGCCGGGAAGATTTTCTCGAAGGCAGGAGAGCTCGGCCTTGCAGGAGACGCGGTGGAGAAGATGAAGTCGGTGGCCGAGGAGTTCGCGGAGAGAAAGGTTGATCTAGTGATCAACGTCGACGGAGCTACCGCCGCGG
Organism: uncultured archaeon; assembly: GCA_964421955.1. Taxonomy (GTDB): domain Archaea; phylum Nanohalarchaeota; class Nanosalinia; order Nanosalinales; family Nanosalinaceae; genus CAYQYU01. The sequence goes on from CAYQYU010000015.1 coordinate 7,051, forward strand.
TCATGAGTGATCTCGGATGGGATTACAGGCTCGGGAAGGGTGTATTCATAGTCGCCAGGGCACCAGGTCTAGTGGCACACGTCCGTGAAGAGATGGAAAGGGAAGATTTCCGCCGCGATAACGGTGAATACACGGGAGAATAATTTTATTCAAGAGATTTCCTGATCTTTTTGACCTCGTCAAGAATCTCTACCATCAGTTCCCTCTTCGATCTTGTTTCGTCTTTATCCGAATGGATGCGCCGGTTGATCAGCTCCTGGACTTCCCGGGGATTCTCGATGCTGTTGAAGCTCATCTCGATCCCTGAGCCTCCCGCGGTCGAGATGTCAACGTCGCCGTAGCCGAAGTAGTTGCCGAGCACGCCCTGGCTGAAAGAGATGTTCTGGATCTTCTCGAAACCTATCTTCTGGACCTCCCGGGACAGGACTCCTGTTTTCCTGTAGATTCCCTGGTTGGTGACCACGAAATCGGTGTTCTTGATCTGGAGATATGCTGCGACCATTATCAGAATTCCGACCCCCGCGAAAGGTAGAAGCATCACACCTATCACGATGGCAGGGATGATGCTGACAATCCGGGGCTTTCCTGACCATTCTATGCTTTCGCCTTCTTCGAGCGAGACCCAGTCAAACTCCTGCGCCATGAAAACAATTTGGTAGGCAGGAATTTAATCTTTAGGATAGCTGGGTTGCAGAAAAAGCTTCTAGAGCTGCTGCTGTTTACTGGCGATCTGGGCTGGGCCTGCCTTGGCGCCGAACCCTGCGCTTAAAACCTTTGTGAGGGCGTCTGCAACTGATTCATCTGTCTGGTGTATCCACTGGTCCTCGATCTCGACCACGAAACCCGAAGTTATGTTGGGTGAGGTGGGCACAAAAACCAGGTTCTTGCCATCCTCATTTATGTTGCCGGTCTTGAAACCGGTAATTTCCATCTTCCCCATCTTGATCTTTACCGGCTTGCCAAAGTCTTCTGTATCCCCGAGCACGGTATCTGCTGTTATCTTCGAGGTCTTGTAGACTGAACGCAACAGAGGGATGCTCTGGAAGACTCTGTCGATCATTTTCTCGATTTTGAGACCTCTCCGGGTTTCCAGGAAGTTGCCGAGACCTGTCACGAAGAAAACCCCTATCACGGACAGAACGGCGATTTTGATAGCCTGATTGATATGGAAGTAAGGCGTGATCTCCAGTATCTGGGTCCCTGGTATTGTGGCGGCCATGTTCAGCATCCAGTTCACCATAATGAGGGTCACAAATATTGGTATAAGCACCACCAGCCCTTTTGTGGCCGAATGCTTACCGTTCTCAAGAAAACTGGTTGTATTTCCAGGCCTGTATGTCCCTGTCTTTGAATCATCTGACATAACGCCCTACCGTGAGAAAATTCTCTGTATCTGGTTAAAATAATCCTTACACAGGAATAAAGCTGCAGAACAGCTTTTGGAGTACCAAAAGGGAAAAAGAGACTTTTTTATGGCATCTGAAACCGCTTTGAGCGGCTTTGAGCCGCACTGGTTATAAAAATAGGTCCGTTGACTTATACATGTTAAAATAGACTTTCAAATGTGTAAGGGTGTATCAAAGTGCTTTTTTTGGTCTATAAACTTCTTTAAGTAGGAAATAACCTAAATAAAGGTTTAAGCGTTCATCTATAGTGCTGAACTACCTAAAAACCGCATATAGATTTCACGAGGTGATCACTATGTCAGAAGATCCTGAAGGTCCAGATAGACCAGATGAACCCACAGATGAGGAACAGGTAGAAGAGACTCATGTAGAAGAAGAAGAAACTCACGTAGAGGAAGAAACCCATTTAGAAACCACGGGAGAAGAGTACGAGGAAATTCACGAAGAAGAACTGGAGGAGATAGAAGGACGTGAAGAGTCCGATGGGCTCTACGCCCGAACCAAGAGAAGGATAGGAAACGTCAGAGAGAAGTACTTCACCGCTGACCCCGATTCAGAAAATTGGGGAGACCAGCCAGTCTTTGGAAACACTAGCCGTAGAGGAGTACTCACCGGAATAGGAGGTCTTGCAGCCGGTGCATTTGCTCTTTCCGAAGCAACCGATAGAGACGGCTGGGCTATCGACTTGGAGCCCGGAGAGTTCGAGGAACAGCCACCTATCGGAGGTGGAGCACCAGAAGATGAAGGAGCACAAAACGGAACGGATGGAGAAACTCCGGCAGCAGCTGCAGTAGACATCTCCAATCCTGAGCAGTATGCTTTCGAAACCGAACAGGAACTCATCGATGAAACAGGGTTCTGCTACCCTGGAGAGGCGGATGTCTACATCGGCGCCGTCGATGCAAGTGAGGTCCAGGAGATGTTCGACGAGGGCTCTTTCAACGGAGACGATCCTACAGGAGCTCTCAGCTTCGAAGAAGTCGAGATGGAACTCAGCGACATCACCGCGCACCAGAACATGTATGCCGTGGATGTCGACCGAAAGCAGGGTAACAACGGAGACTATGACCTCTTCGTCCAGCTAGTAGGTGAAGAAGACGGAGGTATGTACGTGACTCGCAAGGGTGCGGCACAGGTCTCCAATCTTGATTTCGAGGAAGTCTTCGAAGGCTACCATGTATGCAACTGACCCGGGGTGATCAGAGATGAAACTCAAACGCCTGAAAGATCCCCTTGTTTTATTTTTAATCTTAACACTGGCAGTCGGAACACTGGCTGCCGGGGTCAGTGCCCAAGACGGCTTCGGATCCGACTCCGACTCGCAGAACTCCGATTCGGAGATCACCAGCTCGGATTTCGGATCGGATGCTGACGACTCGAGTGACGGCACCACCAGCGACACCAGCACCAGGTCAACCGCCACCGGATCTGACAACGATGATGTCGGCAGTTCCCGCGATGGATTCGGCGAAGACACCGATGACGCCGGATTCGGGAATCCGTCCGACTCTGATTCGACTGGTTCAAATGTCTCCAGCGGAGATTTCGGAAGCGACACAGACGATTCGGGAAGCGCGAGCGACGGCTACGGTGGAGACGCTGACGATGCAGGAAGCGGCCGTGACGGAGCCGGCGACGATACCGACGATTCCGGGGGCATCCGGAACGGTTTCGGTGACGACACTGACGACCAGGGACCGACCAGCCACGAGGGCTCAGGTTCCACGAGTATGGGTGTGACCATGTCACCACAGACAGTCGCACCTGGCGATAAGGTGGAAGTCACAGGAACTGTCGGCGGAATTGAAGACGACGTTATCGTGGAGCTGAACTCGGAGCAGGTAGCGACCGCAACTCCTGACAGTAACGGAGATTTCAGCGCATCCTTCCGGCCACAGGAAACCGGAACCCACACGGTCACGGTTACTTCGGGAGGAATCACCAGAAGCTTCACTCTCGAGGTGATATCCGATGTCGAGATCACCTCCGTGACCTGGCCTGAATCCGTAGAGGCAGGTTCAACTTTCCAGGTGTGTGCTGATGTTGTCTCGTCAAGCACACCGCAGGTGACACTCTACGTCGATGGTCAGTCGGTACAGACCATGAACCAGCAGGGAGTCAACTGTTTCCAGACCTCGATGCAGCCTGGCGACCACCAGCTCCGGATCGAGGCCACGGCCAACGGAAAGTCCGACCAGAGATCGGCTACAGTGAATGCCTATAGCCCTGGAACAGGCAATCCTGGTGGAGCCAACGGTGGAAATGATGGAGTTAACAACGGGGGGACGCCTGATGCTCAGGGGCCTCTCGGACAGTTTATCAGCTCCGTTTCCGCTAACGCCGTCCTGATAATCATCGTCATACTCGTGGCGATTGCAGCGGCCGTCGGGGTCCGAAGATTCGATTAAACCTTTCCATTTTCTTTTCTTTTTCTTCTGAATTGCCTAGAACCATATAAACGGCTTTATTGCAGCTTATATGATATATAGAGATGTAAGAATATCCTTATAGGTAAAGAAGCTATTTTAGTTTATCTACCAGGCCAGATAGAGCTTAGAAATCTAATGGTTGCCTGAGAGGTGGTTTAGATGCCTGAAATACAATGGGAAGAATGTAGAGAATCTCTTGAGGCTGGGGGAGACGTCTCAAGGAGAAAATATCTTAAGGTTCTCGGGGCAGCAGGAACAACTGCGTCGACTGCTGGCTGCATTTTCAGTGGCGGAGCCACAGAGATCCAGAATCAGTCCCGTTCAACACAGAATGCTCTCGAAACCCAGCTTCCGTGGGGCTCATACAGGCTGAACTATATCGTTGATAGCGTTGATGTAGACCTGGATAAGGTGGGTAATACCGGGGTTGAAGGCGCTAGAACATACAGGATCAGTTCTGAAGTCTCTCTTGCCGACAACTCGGATGACCTGGATGGATGGCTGTCGACTGAAGAACTGACTGAGGAGTTTTTCAGCCTTCTCAATAAAACCGCCTATGATATGTTTGCAAAGACCTATGAAGGATTTCAGGATTTTTCTCCGCCCAACCAGCCCAGCCACAGGAATCAGGTGGTCAGCTACCGTGTCAAAATAAGTGCGGAGGGCTGCTCATATATACAGTACGATGTTCCGGCGCAGATAATGGAAGGGACCCTGTCAAGCCGCCAGGCCTTTTCAGACTACTCTGACCGGCAGGGAGGAAATATCAAGGTGGTAAGGGACAGTGGCCGCCTTGGACTTGGAATATGGTGCGATTGAGTCCTGCCCATCTAGTTTCAGAAGTTTGCGGCTACCGGGATCCGAACGAATGGCAGACTCGAAGAACTTTCTTCTGCGATCAAGAAAACTCGAAGAGTTTTCGATCGATCCCCTTTCTGGAAGGCATTCTCTGAATGCCTTATGATGATCAAACTTTCAGAAGTTTGCGGCTACCGGGATCCGAAACTCTAGCGAGTTTCTGCTCCTCACAACTCAGAGAGTTGCTTAGTTGCAAGCAAATCCCGGTTCCTAGCATACGTGAAACGGATGCGGCTGCCGGGATTTGAACCCGGGTCTTCGGCTCGAAAGGCCGAGATGATTGGCCAGGCTACACTACAGCCGCGCTAGAGAAACTACAGAGAAAGGAGGATAATTAACACTTTTAAGCATGTCCGGGCTCTAGATAGAGAATGTCTTCCATGGTTCTTATGGTGCCCGAAAGAGTTTCTTCTCCCTCGTCAAGAGGGTGGCTGCTCTTGACTATTATGTTGTCCTTGCTGTCCGAGAGCGTGTAGAGGTAGCTGCCCTTGATATTCCTCTGGAACTTGAGTTCGCCGCTTACCCTGGCTTTCTGGCCCTCCATGCCCCACGAAACGTCTGAAGGCGCTATAGAGCTCTTTTTGAGTCCCTGGGAGGGTCTGTGTGATCGGGTGCTCTCTATCTTCTGCTCAAGCTCCTCTATCTTCTGCTCGAGTTCCTGCAGGTCGATGTCTGACAGCCTCTCCTTGCTGGCCTTCTTTTCAAGGTCCTTTCTCAGGTCCTCCAGATCGTTCTCAAGGCTGATTATGTTCTGCTTGAGCGACTTCTTTTCGTCCTCTATCCGGGAGTTAAGGGACTGTATCTCGCCGCTGATATCCTCCATTTTTGCGCCGAGTTCGTCATGGTTGTCGACCACCTCTTCCGTGTTCTCTAGACGGGATTCAAGGTTACTGTGGTTGTCCTGGAGTTCCGAGATATGCTGGTCTATCATGCTCTCCATGTTCTCCCTGAGCTCGGAGGTTCTCTGTTCAATCAGCTGGTCAATCTTGTTGTGCTCGTGTCGGGTAACTTCTTCGAGCTCGTCGCCGACCTCGTCCACTATCTTTTCCCTGATGCGGTTCACAGCCTCCATGAATCTTTCATGATCCTGTTCGACGTAGTTCCGGAAGGCTCTCTCCCATTCACTCTTCATTTCCTCCAGAGAATCTTCTATGGCGCTGTTAACACGGTTCTTTATCTTGGATGTTTCCTCTTCCTGCAGATCCTTTAGCTCGTTCTCCAGGTCTACTTCGTCAGAAGCTCCCTCGTGAGAGTCTTCTTCCAGGAAATCGTCACTCATACAGATGATTGTAGAGAGCTTCAATAAAAGCTTGACGAATGTCTGACCGAAAAAGATTAGAGCCTTTGAGACAGTCCCTATTGTATGGTTGATGACTGTGTTTTCTGCAGCATAATAAAGGGAGATATACCCTCGCATACTGTATACGAGAATGATGATGTCGTGGCATTCCTAGACGCCAACCCGGTCTCGAAAGGCCATACGCTGGTAGTTCCGAAGAAACATGTTGAGACCGTGCATGAGGCAGGGGAGATGGACTACATGTGGGAAGGTCTCGTCAAAGTTGCCAACGCCATCAGGGATGCGTTTGAACCGGAGGGCCTGAACATCAACCAGAACAACGGCGAGAAAGCAGGGCAGGAGGTCCTCCACATGCACTTCCACGTAACTCCCCGGTACACCGGAGACGAGATCAATATCGACTACGACCGTTCCGAGCTGGAAGGTGGAGAAAAGATAGCGGGACAGATTTCGGCGGAGATAACTTAATACCGGAGCGATAAAAGGGTTCCATGGCTTTCCTCGAAAACCTCTTTTTCGTGTTTATTGCTGGTCTGATAACAGACCTGGCGACCGGAATCGGTGCCCTGCCGTTCTTCTTCAAGACAGAGTTCAGCGACCGCTGGCTTGTCGGACTATGGGGGCTCGCCTCCGGTATAATGTTCTTCGCCTCGATCTTTGGATTGATACCGGAAGGGCTTAACGCTGGCGCGGCCTACACCTTCCTGGGCTCAAAGTACCTGGCTGTCGGGCTGGGTCTCGTGACCGGAGTGCTACTGGTCGAGGCTGGAAGCCGTTTCCTTGAGGAGCGTGAGATTGATCCCGGGACTTTCGAGAAGGCCACCTTCAAGAGGATGATATTGATCCTCGGCGTTTTGACAGTCCACAGTTTTCCCGAGGGTGTCTCGATCGGTGTCTCGTTCGCCGAGATGGGGCTGGGGAACGGTATACCTCTACTCGGCTTTGCGGTTCCACCTCTAGCCATAATAATGACCATAGCAATCTCGGTCCACAACATTCCAGAGGGCGTCGCCATCTCGATACCTTTCAGGTCCATGGGCATGAGCAAGTGGAGGATGCTTGGAGCAACAATTTTCTCCAGTTTGCCGCAGCCTATAGGAGCCGTTATAGCATTTGTGTTTGTGAGGCAGGCACGCCAGTTCATGGCCGCGGGCTTCGGCTTTGCGGCGGGGGCAATGATTTACCTGGTGCTGACAGAGTTCGTTGACGAGGCCAGAGAACAGGGCGAAAACCTTGACGACTGGTGGCGAACGTTTGCGGCCGGAGTCCTGGGCGGGCTGTTAATAATGGCTCCGTTACTAATATTCCTTTGATGTCAATGCAGGAGTTAGCGGGAAATCTGATATTTGAAGACGGGAAGGTACTGTTGCTCTACCGTGAGGATGAAGAGTACTGGGAGGTGCCTGGTGGAAAAGTAGAGGATACAGAGTCGCCCACCGAGGCCGCTGTTAGAGAGGCCAAGGAAGAGATCGGTGTAGAGGTCAAGCTGGAGAAACCGTTCTTCTCGGGTGAATTCCAGCACTCGGGAGAAATATTCCTCTGGCACGGCTATATCTCCGAGATAGTTGATGGAGAGCCCGAACTCCAGGAAGGAAAGTTTGAGAAGATGGAATGGTTTGAGGGCTCCAGACTCGATGAGCTGGAGCTGGCGCCGAACCTTGAGATGATTCTGCCGGCGCTTAGAAGGGTGCTCAGGTAATCTTGTGCTCGCCGATTTCGTCAATCGTGTCGACGTGTGTCAGGAAGATTGTCCTGCAGCAGTACTTCTCTAGCCCAAGATCGTCGAGAACTTCTCCCGGATCTTCCTCATCTTCTTCTACACGTTCCTGGAACTCTTCCCATTTGTCTCCGATGACTTTGCCGCATGAAAGACATCTAACTGGTATCTGCATGTTTTGATTGCACCTTTAACGGTAGGACTTCTGCTGTTTGTGTCTCGCCCCTTTGGACGACTGGGATGGTTTTCTCGTTTCTGTACGTCTCGGATCTTCGACAAGCATGTTCCTGTCGTACTCACGGAACTCTCGCTCGAGTTCATCGTCATCCGTGTATTCGACGAGTCCTCGGGCGATAGCCATTCTTATGGCTTCTGCCTGTCCCTGGACCCCGCCGCCCTCGACGTTGACCTTGATCTCAAGGTCATCTACTATTTCTGCTCCAGCAATTGTGAGGGGCTCCTTGATGCGCTGCCGTGACATCTCTGGTAGCGTGTGGAGAGGCCGGGAGTTAATCCTCAGCGTCCCTTCTCCTTCCTTAACTGATGCTCGTGCCTTCGCGGTCTTTCTCTTTCCTGTGGAGTGTACTGCCATCAGTTTCGATCACCTCTTGGAGTCCAGCCTATATACCTTGAGACTTCGCCAAGCTTTACATAGTTCCTGTTCTTAAGATCGTCGCCTTCTTTTACTTCTACTTCCTCGAAGTCTTCGAACTCGTCGGGAATACCGATATATGTTTTCACGCGGTCAAATGCGTCTCCGCCTTCAGAGGTCTTGTACGGGAGCATTCCTCTCACGGTTCTCTTCAGGATTCTCTCTGGAGACTTCGGGAAGTACGGTCCGTCGTGTCTTGAACCTCTCTCCTTTCTCTGCCGGTACTCGGCCTTGACTTCCTCTTCATCCCCGGAGATAACAGCATCTTCAGAATTAACCACTCTTACCTCTTCACCGTCTCTGGCATTTCTAGCGATTTCTGAAGCGAGTCTTCCGAGAACCCTGTTTTCAGCATTTATTACTTTCATTCAAAACTCACCTGAGTTTCTGCATGTCCAGAAAATCTCTGATTTTCTGTCATTTTACAATTCTCACCTCTGAACCTTCTGGATTTTCCTCAACAAGCTCTTCGATAAACTGGAAGCTACCGTCCTCTTCAATTGCCTTTCTGGCGCTCCTCGATGCCTTGAACGCGGCAACATCGACCTTCTTCGTCAGACGGCCTGATCCAAGAACTTTTCCCGGAACAACTACGGTCTCCCCGTCCTCCGCTACACGTTCGATATCGGAGAGATTGACTTCCGGCCGTTTTCTATTAACTTTTCCAAGATTTTCTCTAACAACACTCCAGACTGGTGCGTCCTGCTTTTCCAGGAGCTCCAGCGTCTCGACAAGTACGGGATTGGTTGGGTCTGCTTTCTTATCCATTTGATAGCACCTCGCGGCTGTGGTATGCCCGGAGGCTTTCCACTTAAGCAGATCTATTGATCTGCGGCCACTTTGCGGCTGTAGTCATCCAAACGAAGTTAAGATTTATAAAACGAACTTTGCCGGGGCGGAGATTTGAACTCCGGAACCCCTGCGGGACAGGATTTCCAGCTCGAAAACCGCTCACACGATTTTCTCGGTCCTCGTTCTCCTGTGGAGAACTTGAGGATCTTAAGTCCTGCGCCTCTGGCCCTCCATGGGCTTGGCAATCGGATCTTTCTCCGCCAGGAGATTGTCCGATAACAAACTCCAAACTCGCTGGAGTTTGGCCACTTGGCTACCCCGGCTCTTTGTACATAGCTACGACTATTTTCGTATTTTGTCCCCAAGTTAAAAATAGAGGTAGAATGATTCGGTTTACAAATGGTAGCCAGGTCCGGTGGCGTCCTCCGCTATTCTTCCGAGCTCTTCCAGATCGAGTTCATCGTTTACGCCGTAGGGACAGTCTATTATCTCGTCCTGGAAATAGTCTAAGCCAGTTAGTTTCGCATCCTGGAGTTCGTAGTATGCTGCCTCAAGATCAGCTGCAACATCAGTTCCCAGTGCTGCCCGGTCGTGGGCGTCCAGCGAACTCGGTACCTGGCCTAGACCCATATGGTCTTCAAGTTCTTCTTCGTGTCTTACAAGCATTATGAATGTCTCATAGAGCTCCCTATCTGTTACCTCTCCATTACTTCTGTGTTCCTGGACTTTTGTCAAGAATGTGTCGATTGCGTGCTCTGCGTCTTCTTTCAGGGTTTCAACTTCGCCCTGTCTTATATCTTGAGCCATAGAAGTATATACTGGAGCGCAATGTTTTTTAATCTTCCTGTAGTAGCTACAGTGACTCTACAGCTTCCTCGAACTCGTCAAGTTCCGCCTTAACTTCCTGGATTCCGGCCTCGACAAGTTCTTCGTTGGTATACCCGGAGATGGATTCGATCCGGAATAGGTACTCTCCTTCGTCAACTTTCTCATATCCAACTGTTCCGCCCTGATGCTTTGCGTGTTCTGAACCGTGTCCGAGCCTGGCTTCTGCTTCAAACTCGAGGCCTTGGTCTTCCTTCAGGTCAACTATGACTGTTTCCGGGTTGACCGGTTCCGCTTCGTCGTTGTCAGCCTTCAGGTCCTCGGCAAGGACTGTGCCCGGACCCTCCTGCTTTAATGCGATATGGACAGTATCTTCCCCGTCAACATTCTCTGGGACGGTGAAGGGTATCTGACCTACGCGGTTGGCGAGAACTTCATCGAAAAGACCTGACTGGTTCTTCGTTATATCAAGGTGCTGCACCGCGAGCGTTGGAACCTTAGTCATTATTGCCCGCCTTAAAGTGTTGGCCACCGCAGCGTTCGCATCTGTCAGCCTCAGTTTTAGCACGTCGTCTCCTTCTTCCTCTATCTCTACATTCATACTCTTCGACCTCTTTTTCCGCCCTTCGACCTGACGCCATCATGTGGCTCAGGGGTAACGTCCTCAATATTTCCTACATCGAGTCCTGACCTGGAGATTGCACGAATTGCGGGCTGCGCTCCTTTACCGGGCATCTTCTGCTTCTGTCCCCCGGGAGCTCTCACCTGGATGTCAACCTCGTCAATTCCTTTCTCCATCGCTTCCTCGGTCGCCTGTTTTGCGGCCTTCATTGCAGGGAAAGGTTCTCCCTGGAGCCGTCCCTTGTCAGTCACCATTCCTGAAGAAATCCGTGAAATGGTCTCGGCTCCCGTAGCGTCTGTTATGTGGATGATAGTATTGTTGAAACTCGAGTAGATGTTAACAATTCCCTTTGCCATTATTCTTCTTCCTCCTCGGCATCTTCTTCGTTATTTTCGTCTTCATTCTCTTCTGGTTCCGCTTCTTCCTCTTCGTTCTCTAGCTCTTCTTCAGTCTCTTCCGGCTCTTCTACTCCTTCATCCTCCTTTCGATCTTCAGCTTCGTCTGTTTCGGTTTCTGGTTTCTCCTCTTTATCCTCTTCTGGTTCAGGCTCTGGAATTATTACTTCGATCTCTTTCTCCTCTTCCTGTGTCAGCATGTACCCGGGAACCGTGACGCGCTGGCCGTCAACGTAGACGTGGCCGTGAACAACGGTCTGGCGCGCCTCTGTGACAGTATCGGTGTAGCCGCGCCTGTTGACAGCGGTCTGGAGCCTCCTGTCAAGGAAGTCTGTAACGTTTAGTGATAGTATTTCTTCGAGTTCCGCGTCATCTCTTACCAGCCCGAGCCGGTTCGCCTTGTCGATAAGTTCTCGCTGCTCCTGCTCGTTTTCGGAAGCGACCAGCTTTCTCGCCTCGCGCCTGAGATCGCGGAGCTGGCTCTGTGCCTTGTAAACTTCTCTCTTGTTCTTCAGGCCGTAGTCCTCGATCAATTTGTCCTCCCTGTTGATCCTCTCCTGGTTCCAGCCCTCGTTGGGCGTCTCGTACTGCTTTTTGAGCTTCTTTACCATTGAACTTTCACGTGAAGTATCGGTCACTCGAAAACTCGAGAGTTTTCTGCGGTTGCAGAAGACTCAAAGAGTCTTCGAACGCGGGAACGCGTTACGCTATCGCTCCAGCGTCCTTTCTTTCTTTGATTTTAGCAATCATTCTTATTCCTCCTCGTCTTCCTCGCTGCTTTCTGCAGCCTCTTCTCTCAGCCGGGCTCTTGAAACTCCAACCTTTGAACCTGACCTGAAAGATGATTTTGTCTTCTGACCTCTCACAGGCAGGCCGATCTGGTGTCTCCATCCCCGGTAAGTACCGGTTTCCTTCAGGCGTCTAATATCGAACTCTTCCTTCAGCTCGAGATCCGAGCCGATTAGGTGATCGTCCTCACCGGTTTCACGATCCTTCCTTCTATTTCTCAGCCATTCTGGGACATCGGCTTCTTCCGGATTCCTTATTATCTCTTCTATCTCGTTGATCTGCTCTTCCTCAAGTTCACCTATACGTGTCTCTTCGTCAACATCGATAACCTTTGAGATCGCGTGACCGTACATATCGCCGACTCCCTGCAGTGAAGTTATAGCCTTGCCTACAGGCTGTGTGCCGTCGATGTCGGTTCGAGCGATTCTTACAATCTCTTTTACTTCAGACATGGTCGTAACTCACAAGTTCCCTGCAAATTTTATAAAGGGTGGACAGCGTCTATCGCTCATCCGTCTTCTTAATCAGTCGAAAATCAGAGATTTTCTCGGTGACCAGAAGACGGGTTGAGCTATCGCTCATCCGTCTTCTTAATCAGGTGCCACCCGAACTGGGTCTCTATGGGGTCAGAAACCTCTCCGACCTCAAGCTCGAAGGCCTTTCTCTCGAACGGCTTCACCATGTCTCCTCTGCCGAAGAAGCCTAGATCACCGCCGTTGTCTCCTGAAGGGCCTTCCGACTTTTCCTTTGCGAGCTCTGTGAAAGTCTTGTCGCTTCTCTCAAGCTCCAGCTTGATCTGCTTCGCATGTTCCTCGTTGTCAACCAGTATGTGGGATGCACGTACTTCTTTTGCCATGTTTATACAGCGTAGAGAAATCTTTATGATTCTAGGCCCGATAATACACGACTTTCCTGTCATTCCTCGTGTGATATAACGCTTAGCTGTAGATCATTTTCTCCTACAAGTCCGGAGGCCAAGATAATGTAATGAGTATTCTCTTCTAACTCTATATCAGACTCCAGAACGTTGTAGTCTTCTCCGTGTGGCCGTACTTCGATTGCGTGCTCTCCCTCGTCGAGTTCTTCAAGATCTGTCACGTCCCTGAAATCCACACTTTCGAATACTGCGTCTCCGTCCACTAGAACATCGACAGGAGGTGCATCGGGGGAGAAATGTCCTACCTGGGCCTCTGGCATTTTTAACCACACCATTTCAAGCGTGGCGAGCATTTTTATTGAAGACTGTGGTTCTCTGTATCCAAAAAAGGATGTTTTAGCCCCCC
>CAYQYU010000016.1:0-815 GCA_964421955.1 uncultured archaeon
CTCGGTTGATTTCTTTTCCTGCGGCTACTAAGATGTTTCAGTTCACCGCGTTCCCTTCGCGTTAACGATAGGCTGCCGAAACAGCCTGCGAAGTCGCATTCGGAAATCTTGGGCTCGAGGGCTGCATGCGCCTCGCCCAAGCTTATCGCAGCTTGCCACGTCCTTCGTCGGCTTCTCGAACCGAGCCATTCACTAACCGGCTTGTACCAGCAATCCAACGTCAGGCACCAGCTTGATATGCTCCACTCTCAGCAGAGCTGAGAGATAGTGCCCGGTGGATATACTGTGGTCGAACCTACTTCACGCAACAAAATCTGCTCATGCGTGACACTACTACCGCCTTTCATCCTACAGCAACTCTGAGAGTTGCCGGTCGCAGCAGCGAAAGGCTGCGAGTTCGTCAGGCGGTGTTTCGTGCTGAGGACATCCACACCGGGACGCCCCTTATACGTCGACAGCCTCCCCTGCGTTTCAAGCACGGAAGACAAACACGGGCCTCAACTAGACAGGGAAAAACACGAACAGCTGAGGTTCAAGTTCTCATTTCATTGGCCCGCATCCTAAGAATCAGGCTTAACCTTTAAATAAGGTATTCCACTGCGGCACAGGCACCTGGAAACTTTTCCATTTAAAAAACTACCAACGAAGACAAGAATACAGTTTCGGGCCCTTAGTTCAGCCTGGCAGAACGTCCCCTTTGCAACACTGTCCTCCCGAGCGCAGCGAGGCGATGACAGTTCGAGCAGATCCTTGATCTGCGACCGCGGAATAGGGGAAGGCCCAGGGTTCAAATCCCTGAGGGTCCACTATTACCT
>CAYQYU010000016.1:825-18930 GCA_964421955.1 uncultured archaeon
GTCCGTGAGAAAGGTATTCGGTCATTTGGGGTGTCTATGCTGAGGGTCCAACTAACTTTCCGTCCTATATTTTGTTTCTTTTCATTAGCTGGGCGTTGATTGCGACTATTACTGTTGAGAGAGACATTACTATTGCTCCGATTGCTGGTGAAAGCAGGATTCCGATTGGTGCCAGTACTCCGGCGGCGAGCGGTATCGCGATGGCGTTGTAGCCGGTGGCCCAGAACAGGTTCTGCAGCATTTTTCTGTAGCTGAGATTGCTGAGGTTCAGTAGTTTAACCACATCGAGAGGATTATTCTGGACGAGTATGATGTCCGCTGATTCTACTGCTACATCTGTTCCGCTCCCAATTGCTATTCCAACATCTGCTCTCGTCAGTGCAGGCGCATCGTTGACACCGTCGCCGACCATCGCTACTTCCTTATTCTGGCTCTGTAGTTCCTGTACTTTCTTGTCTTTGTCTTCAGGCAGGACTTCTGCAAAGTATGTGTCGATATCAAGCTCTTCAGCCACCGCTTCTGCCACGTCTTCCGAGTCTCCTGTCAGCATCGCGACTTCGATTCCTCGTGAGTGGAGTTCTTCGATTGCCTCACGGCTCTCCTCTCTTATTACATCCGCCAGGCCTACTGCTACTGCTTCTCCGTCTCTAAAAAGGTAAATTGCTGTTTCTGCATTTCCGGCTGCATCCTCAGCGAACTGGTTTAGTTTGTCTGAGATCTGGAAGCCTTCCGACTTTGCGAGGTTTGGTCCTCCAGCATAGAGAGTTTCTCCTTTCACGTCTGCTTTTACTCCTTTACCTTTGATCGCCTGGAAGTTCTCTGCATCATGAACTTCGAGATTCCTTTCCTCTGCCGAGTTCCTGATTGCTTCCGCGATAGTGTGTTCCGAATCTGACTCTACTGAGGCAAGAAGCATGAGCGCTTTGTCTTCTTCGATGCCGTCTGTCTCTATTTCCACTACTCCCATTTCTCCTTTTGTCAGGGTGCCAGTCTTGTCAAACATGACTGTGTCTAGTTTCCTGGCTTCCTCCATCGCTATACGGTCTCTTACAAGAATTCCGTTCTTAGCAGCCATTGAAGTGTTGATGGCCACTACTAGAGGTATGGCCAGACCCAGTGCGTGGGGGCATGCGATAACGAGAACAGTGACAGCTCTTTCAATTACTGTAACATTAAACCCTGCTGCTACCATCCAGGCTGCCGCGGTGATAGCTCCTGAACCCAGTGCAATGTAGAACAACCAGCCTGCGGCTTTATCGGCGAGGAGCTGCGTCTTTGATTTGCTCCCCTGCGCTTCCTCGACCAGCTTCATTATGCCTGATAACGCAGTTTCATCTCCTGTCGCCTTTATCTCCACACGGAGACTTCCTTCATTATTCACCGTTCCACCGATGACCTCATCACCTTCCTGCTTGTCCACAGGTCTGGATTCACCGGTTATCATCGACTCGTCAACCGAGGACTCTCCTTCAACTACTTCCCCATCAGCTGGAACTGAGGCCCCGGGTCTTACAAGCACGCGGTCGCCTTCTTCAAGTTCCGAAACCTTTATTTCCTCGGTTGACCCATCCTCAAGTATTATTTCTGCTGTATCCGGCATTAACTGGGCGAGTTCATCTAATGCTCCCGATGCCTGTCTAATGCTCCGCATTTCAATCCAGTGACCTAGTAGCATGATATCGATCAAGGTTACGAGTTCCCAGAAAAAGGAGGATTCAGCCGGTAAAACCAGTGCTGCTAGACTGTAGACGAAGGCCACTGTAATGGCGAGAGAGATCAGCATCATCATACCAGGCTGTCGATCCTCGAACTCGGACTTCGCCATTTTCAGGAAAGGAAGTCCGCCGTAGCCAAAGATTATGATCGAGAAGATCGGGACGATGAACTGGCTGCCTGCGAGCTGAATTGGCGTGTAACCAAGCATTTCAGAAACGAACTGGCTGAAATAGAGGACTGGTATAGAGAGAAGAGTCGAAATAAAGAATTTCCGTTTGAACATTTCTTCATGATGTTTATGGCCGTGACCTGAACTATTTCCGTTTTCTTCGTGGTCTTCGTGTTCCATCAAAAGTTATGCCCTGTCAACTTATTCTTCCGTGATTTTCTGGTAGAGATAGATTAGTCCCAGAATTGCGAGCGCCCAGAATGCGAGTCCGAATATGACGCCGTACCACCCCATCCCCCACATATTGTAGCCCATAATGTGTGCCCCGTTATGCATCCAGCCGCCATCACTCCACATCATTCCTGGACCATAGTAGCCCTGGTCCTGTTCAGAATGTGCTACTACAGTAGAAAGGGTTGTAACCAGGGATGCGATAATTATTCCGAGTCTTGTTTTGAGTTTTATTTCCATGTTATAGCCTTTAAACAGGAGCCTTTATATCATTATATGATATATAGTTGGTAGGATGACCGGGATCGACCTATCTAACGTTAATCGGCTATATACTGTTCTTCTGCTGGAATCCGGGGAGAGGCACGGATACCAGATAATCAAGGATATAGAGCGAATTACGGGTAAGAAGCCCACGACATCTCATATCTATCCCTTTCTGGAAAAGCTGGCGGAGAAAGAGGTTGTCCAGGTAGAAGAAAAAGGAGACCGGGGAAAGAAAGTGTACCGAATGACCGAGGAGGGGGAGGAACTGGTCCGGGAACAGATCGATGCCTTTGGAGAAATACTTCATGCCGCAATAGAAGGAGAGATAGAGGAATGCGAAAACTGTGGGTGCGAGATCTACAGGGGAGGCTATGAAGAAGACGGTAAAACCTACTGCTGTGAACACTGTGCTTTCTCAAAAGAAAGATGAAGCAGGAAGTGAATTGAGGTTAGAGGCAGCTATGTCAGGCCAGTTTTATCCGGATGTATTTGCTCTATCTCTGCCTCCTGAACCTCGCTAATTTGCTCTGAAATGTTCATTAACTCGGGCCGATCTGTGCGGTTCGGCACCATCTCAGCCATTTCAATCGCGCCTCTATGGTGCTCAGTCATGGCTTGAAGATAGTTCGCATCGGCCTGATTATACTCAGGATTGCAGGTTATATCTAAAAATAGAGGGAAGTAAGTGGTTTTACGGCGGCTATCTCTGCATTCCCCCCCCTGCCGCCCTGCATTCCTTGGCCCATTCCTGACTGGTTCATCATTCCCTGCTGACCCATCATCTGCTGCATCATTCGTTGCATCTGGTTCATTTGAGCCATCATTTGCTGCATCTGTTGCTGTTGATGCCGGTGCATTTGCCTGTGTTCCATCATCCATTCCTGCATGGACTGGTTTGTCTGGTTCTGCATCATAGGTCCCTGCTGAGGCTGGGCCACAACCATAGAGATAAATCCAAGACCCAAGACAGTTGCAAGACCGAAGACTAGTTTTTTGTTCATCTCAGCTCACCTATACAGATACTGTCTGGCTGTAAAGATAATCACTATTCCAGTCTAGAATATACTATGAAGAATCATCGGTAACCTGTCCCTGAAGGCCCATCTTATTCAGTTCCTGGAGAATCTGCTGCGAATGTACAGACTTATATCCGTTTTCTCATGTGCATATATTAATCGGTAAAAAATGGCGTCGCAGGTAGATCAGGCTAAACTTGATCATCCGGTCACTTACAGTTTTTCTGACGGAGATTTGAAGGATATCTGGCGTTCTTACCGTCTCGGAGGCCTCAATGAAGGAGAAGTCAACAGGCTTCTGCAGCGTAGCCCGGAGGTGATCGGAGCTATAGAGCGATACTCAGGCGATGTTAATGATTACATTTCAGATATCTGTGCCGGCGATGGCGATGAATCCTATGATATTCTGGAGCACCTGCCGGTGATCGCGACATACTTTGATTCAGAGTTCGAGACGTTTGATGTCGGGTTTCACATGGTGTGCTCAGGTGACGACAAGAAGACCGAATACTTCCTGAGAAGCAAGCCTACTTGGGAAGGAGAAATGGAGCCAGGGGCGAGAGAGGAAGTTATCAGGGCCATAGGTGATGAGCTCTACTTCGGCCATCGGCCTGTCCTATCCCAGTACCTGCCGGTCATACAGGATCTTGCGCCAGTAGAAACAGACCTCCTAGAGCAGGAGATATACTCGAAAATTACCGGCGATAGCTGCATGGCGAGGGCTGCAGCCAGCACCCCGTTCAGCGACCTTCCCGGGGATATAGCAGAGTACGTGCCCGACCGTGTCAGGGAGAACGCGATCAGTATTGACGGCGTGGTCCCGAGGACCCGCGGAATAAAAGGTGCGAAAGGCTGCGAAAAACTGGAGCCGCGACACTTGGACACCTTCCTGGGGGAAGACCCGACGAAGGAAACCGTGCTGCTCTCTCTCGACGATAACCTCGTAGGGGCGTTGAAGGAAACAAATGCCAATTCCATACTCGGCCTCAGAGATGTCGAAAATAATGGCCGGTATCCGATCTGGAAGGGCTGGACCTACAGGTCGACCTGGAACCTCTGGAATAGAAGGGAAGAGGCCGAGGAAATCCAGGGGTGGCAGGTCATGGAGCTCGATCACCTGCCGATTGATCCTATGGGGAGACAGACTGGTGAAGAGGTTAGAGAAGACCCTGAATGGTTCCGGGAGTTGATCGACAGCAGAGTCGAAGAGCTTGAAGAAGAGTTGCTGGAACAGTAGTTTCTATTCCCATTCGTTTTTCCTGTAGCTCCAGTAGGAGTAGATCGTTGAGAACACCGCGACCGCGACGGCAGGGAGAACGAGCAGCCATATGCCGTAGTCAGGAAAAGCGAGTACTGCGAGGGATATGGCTGCGGCGAGTTTCATGAGTGGTGCGGTCTTTTCGTGAGTATCCTTCCAGACCTCGTCGCTGCTCAGTGTCCAAGGAGTCCTGATTCCTACGAACCAGTTTCTTTCTGCGCGCTCCATTATCTTGGCCGCTAGATAGTAGGCTGAGAAGACGACAGGAACCACCATAGACGTGGTGTTGTACTGGTAGCCGAGATTCCAGAGAATGATCATTCCCTGGAGATAGACAAAAATTCCGGTTACCAAGAGCTTCAGTAGCTGGTAGAGATCCTCGAAGCTCTCGTAGTTCTCGCCGAGCGGGTCGATCCCTGGAAGGTAATGGAAAAGCAAGAGTATTCCTGCGGCGAGCCCGGGTAGTAACAGGAGCCCCGGCACCAGCGGCATGTAGCCGTCCGGCTGCCCGGAGGCGTCGAAATGGATCGCGATCTCTCCTGGCAGCTGTGTGAAGCCGTAGGCCGTTATCGCTGCCAGAACTGCCAGGAGTATAAGCGAGCCATAGTCTGCTTTCTTGAATTCCATAATAATCTTTTGCTATCGTAGCTTAAACATTTCGTTGCATTAAGAGACTGATTCACTCATACCTCAGTGCGTCCGCGGGCTGTAGCCGGGCGGCCTTTCTGGCGGGTAGAACGCCCGAGACAGTTCCTATAGTGAAGGAGAAGAGTAATGCCCCTAGAAGTAGTTCAGGGCCCAGGTAGGCGTTTATCTGGATGTTTGTTGCCTGAGTCGCAGCGTAGGATGCGCCGATAGCCATCAGACCTCCTGCGAGCAGTCCTATGATGCCACCTATCAACCCTATTATCCCGGATTCTATGAGGAACAGGGTCATTATCTGCCTGTTCGTGGCTCCGATCGCCTTCATGACCCCTATCTCTCGTGTCCTCTGGGTCACCGAGGTGTACATCGTGTTCATGATTCCCACCCCGCCTACAAGCAGTGATATCGATGCAATGCCTATCACCACTCCTCTAACCACGTTCAGGATATCCTGGAAGGACTCGAGCAGGTCCTCCTGTGTCGAAACCGTGAAGTCTTCCTCTCCTTCATCCACGTTCCTGATGTCCCGTAGTTCTGCCTCGACATCTTCCTTTGCCTCCTTGGGATCGATTCCCGGCTGTGTCCGTGCGAAGATCCAGTCGTAATTCCCTTCTTCTATGCCGAGCAGTTCCTGAGATTCCGATATCGGCATCACTACCGCGCTGTCGATCGAGGGGTCGCCTGTAGGTTCCATTACACCAACGACCCTGAACGTTTTGCCGTCTATCTCTATCCGGCTCCTGATGTTGGCTTCTTCCTCAAAGGTTCCGTCCGCCACCTGGCTTCCTATGACGATGCCCGAGGTATCTGTGCCGCGTATCTGGCGGCCCTCCTCAATTGTTATCGCCCAGCTTGTCTCGACTAGCTCCTGTTTTTCGCCCGCCGGTATCCCGAGTATGGTCACGAAGGCTTGGTCGTCCTTGAAGTAAGCAGGCGCGTTAGAGAAAATGGCTCCTGCGACCTCGTCGATCGATTTGGCGTTGGAGACGGCGTTCAGGTCGTCCTCTGAAAGCCTCTTTGACGTCACCTGGCCCTGTGTCTGGTCTCCTCCAGGGTTGATGAATATCTTGTCGCTGCCGATTGCCTCGAACTCTTTTTCGACAGATTCCTCGAGACCCTGGCCCAGCGAGATCAGCGCAACTACAGCGGTTATCCCTATGAATATGCCGATGACCGTGAGCCAGGATCTCCTCCTCCTGTGCCGAATGTTCCGTATTGCGAGCCTGAAAAGGTCCTGTATCATTTCTTGTACCTCAGTGCCTCGGCAGGTTTGAGTTTTGATGCCTCGTACGCCGGATAGCCACCGGAGAGCGCACCCACCACGAAGGCGAAGATTAGCGCTCCGATGACGAGCTCGGGCGAGATGTAGGGGGAGATAGGAACTCCAAGCTGCTGGGTGATCACTGTCGCGGCGGCCGTGCTCATCCCGATGCCGAGTAATATACCCATTATGCCTCCGACCACTCCTATCAGCCCTGACTCTATGAGGAACAGCGCCATTATCTGCCTGTTCGTTGCCCCCACGGCTTTCATCACTCCTATTTCCCGGGTTCTCTCGGTCACCGACGTGAACATGGTATTCATTATTCCTACGCCTCCCACGAGAAGCGAAATTGCTCCTATACCGATAAGGATGCTCTGGACGATTGCGAACTGGTTCTGGAAAGATTTTATTATGTCGTCGGCTGTCTGGGTGGTGAAATCTTCCTCATCCTCCTCCACGTTCCTGGCATCTCTCAGGTTCTGGTCTATGTTCTCTTCAACCTCTTTCGGTGTGAAACCTGGGCGTACCTCTGCAACTATCGCATCGTAGCTATCCGGCTTCTCTAGGACTTCACGAGCCTCATCGATCTGCATGAGTATGCCGTTGTCAACTGCGGGATTCCCTGCGCTCTCGGCTATTCCGATGACGCGATACTCCTTACCGTCCAGCTTCAGCTTGGTCCTGAGCCCGATCTCGTCCTCGAAGAAGTTTTCCGCTGCGCTCGAACCTACTAAGATCCCGGAGGTGTCTGTATCCCGGAGGTAGCGGCCCTCCGCAACCTCAATATTCAGCGACTCCCTGACAAGATCCGAGTCAGTGGTGATGCCGAGCAGTGTTATGTAACCGCGGTCATCCCTGTAGCTGGCCTGGACGCTTCCTGTGACCCGGCCCGCGACACGGTCGACACCTCTTGTTCTCCTGATCACTGCGAGGTCGTCGTCCGTTATCTTGACGGTGGTGCCTGAGAAACGCTGGTTGATGCCAGAACTGCCAGGCATCACAAAGACCTTGTCACCCCCTAGTTCCTCGAACTTGTTCTGGATAGAGCCCTCAAGACCCTGCCCGATGGATATGAGCGCGACAACGGCCATTATTCCTATCAGAGTTCCAATTATGGTGAGCCAGGAGCGTTTGCCGCGGTGCCTGATGTTCCTGACCGCAAGTCTGAGAAATTCTCCATACATCAATTAACTCCTTTTCCGTCTCCTTCTCCAGTACCAGATTCCCGCGAGGATAATGACTGCCGCGATGCCAACAGGCAGGAGACGGTTTCCGCTCCTGAGTCCGAGCTGCCTGAGCTCCTGCTGGGAGTAGACATCTGCCTCGATAGTCTGCGTCTCAGTTCTCAGGCCGTCCTCGGTCTTGTACTGGATGTCTACCGGCATAGAGATTGTTTCCGCGTCCCCCTCAACGTTAATCTGGTACTCCGCGGTCTGGAAGTCATCGGGGTCCATGTTCCCGATGTAGGTTGTTTCGGGTGAAAGGAGATTGTAGCCGTCGCCATCTTTTACGACAATCTGCGTGAACCGGGCGCGGCCCTCTCCCCGGTTGACTATTCTGACAGTCACAGTATCCGTGATTCCCTGTGAAAGCCTATTTTCACTGTTCAGGTCTGTTTCAAGCTGTGGAAGACCTCCTATTACAGTTCCTATCGTGGTCTCCCTTTCAAACTCTGTGCCGGCCTCGTTCTCATAGCTGAGTTCGAAAGGAAGCCTGTAGACTCCGTTGTCCGCGGCTTCATCGGCGCTGAGCCTGTAGGTTATCTCCACGGTGTTCCCGGGATCTATTTCCCTTATATTCCTGTTAGAAGAGCCGGAGACGATGACAGGGGTGTCATCGGCTATGTCGAACTTGGCCTGGATATTCTTCAGCTGTGCATCGGCCATGTTTTCCAGAGTGATCTTCATTTCACGTGTTTCCCCTGGCGCCATGTAGTCCGTGAAGTTGACATCTTTTACCGAGAGAATATTGTTGTCAGCCCGGACCTCCACGGGAAGGCCCTGGGTGTAGGTGAGGTCAGAGTTCTTTATCGTGAACTTCATGGTGTTGTTTCCCTGGACCGCGTTTTCGTCAACCCGGACATCCAGTCTTATCTGGTATTCCTCTCCGGGGGCCAGCGTTCCTAGACTCCAGTTGTTGGTGTTGCCCCTGACAACCTCGAAGGGATAGTTCTCGTTAAAGCTCACCTTCACATTGCTGGCCTTCGCGTTGCCAGTGTTTGTGGCTTCAACCCAGACTGTTCCGTACTCCGAGCTCTGGAGCGGTAGAGGCTCTGTTTTCTTCAGGTCGAGTTCTATATTTGAACTGTCCTGGGCTGCCGTGAAGGTTGTAAGTACTAGAATTCCAAGTACGAGAGATAATGCTTTCTTCATGTATATTATCTTTAGTCCCTGTCTTCTTTAAGTTCATCCTGACGGTCTTCTTTGATTTTTTGGCTTGTGACTCCGTCAACTATCTCCAGGATCCTGTCCGCGTATTCTGCGTCGTTGGGATCATGCGTAACCATAATTATGGTCTTCCCACGGTCGTTCAGGTCGGTGAGCAAATCCATTATGGCTTCTCCTGTCTCTGTGTCAAGGTTTCCGGTGGGCTCGTCTGCGAGTATAATGTCAGGATCGTTGGCGAGTGCCCGGGCAATAGAAACCCGCTGTCGCTGCCCTCCAGATAGTTCCGAGGGCAGGAAATCGACACGATCTCCGAGCCCGACGCTTTCCAGGAGTTCTACTGCCCTTTTCTTCCTCGCCGCCCTTGGCTTTCCCTGGAAGACCATCGGCAGGGCGACGTTCTGCCAGGTGTTCATAGAGTTGATGAGGTTAAACTCCTGGAACACGAATCCCACTCTTTCTGAGCGGAGCAGCGCGAGCTGGTTCTCTGTCATCTTGCCGATGTCTTCGTCTGCTATAGTCACGGTTCCCCTTGTCGGAGTGTCCAGCGCTCCAATCATGTTCATCAGGGTTGACTTTCCGGAGCCGGAAGGCCCCATTATGGCGACGAACTCGCCCTCCTCTATACTTGCGTCCGAGCCTCTCAGGGCTCTTACTATCGCTTCACCCATCTGGTATTCTTTCTCGACATCTTCAAGTTCTATGATCGCCACAGATTTCGCCTTCTGTATGAAATAGTTATCTCGCTTCTTATAACGGCTTTCGGTGAAGAGGGAGGAACGAGATATCGGACTTGAGTTGCGACTAGTTCAGGTTGCTGCTCTCGCCGAAGACTTCCACTGTTGAAACGGCTGCATCCGAGAATGCGTCCTGTTTAAAATATCTTTCTATTTCGGGCCAGATATACTCTTCAAAGATATCCTTATCCGTACCGGTAAATTCGTATCCTTCTGCTATCTGGAACTCTATCTCCGTGCTGTGCTTCTTCCGGACCTCATAGTACAGTTTTGGACGCTTACCTCTCGAATCGTAGCTCAGCTCTACTGTTATTTCAGTATCTCTCAGTTCTCTAGCTTCAAGAATATCCCGTATATCCTCTACCAGATCATGCCCGACGGGGTCTTCTTCCGATATTTTCTGGCCTATTTCTTTGAGGTGGCCAAACTCCCCGCTATCGGGGAGTTCTCTTGCAGTCGTTGTCATAAGTCCAGATTTACGACCTGTCTATAAACCATTGCTTACAGTTGGACGACTGTTAACCTCCACATATTCTACATATTCTGTTTCTAGGTGTCCCATTCTTCGTATTCAAGTCTTTCATCAGGGTCCCAGAGCTCAGTTCGGAAGGCGTCGACAACCGCCATGTATCTCTGTCTCGCATCCATTTCGCCGTCGAGGTCGTCTATGTTTTCGATCGCGTAACGTTTCTGGGCGGTGTATTCGGCAGGATCTGTGCTGGACTTATCTGTATTTTCAAGCAGGGGTCCTTCCAGAAAATCGTCTTCTTCCACTGCTTCAAGATAGCTGGAGAAGTATTCGGAGGGACTTACAGAGACCATTACGAAACCATCGCTGTAACCTATTTCTGCCTCGGCAGTCTCAGTGTCCAGCCCTGCCTCATCCAGGGTATCTCCTAGAATCTCTATAGCGAGATTATCACTTGGCTGAGATCGATCCAGGGGTATTTTGTCTGTTTTCTTATGTCCTCTGTCTGTTGTGGTTGATCGATCCGAGGCCATAATCGACTGTACTCTGGCGGATTTATTAACAAAGTTATACTCGACTGCAATTCGGCTACTAACCGAGGCTGTTCAGAACTTCCTGGGTGTACTGGGCCGCCTCTCCAGCGTGATCCATACCGTAGGACATGAGATCCATCCCGTACTCAGAAGCAAGGTCCCCTAGATCGTCACTTCCGATGTAGCCTGGTGACGCGGGAATTAACTCAATGAAATCTTCGACCGAGTAGCCCTGTGTGAGCTCTGTCAATCCGTATCCCGCTGCAGCAAACCCTGCGGTAGGCCCGGTAATCTTTGCAAAAGTTCTGAGGATCTGGTTCTTCTCACTGAGCTGCTTTCTCTCATCTTTCGGCACTAGAGGGCCTCCCGTGATTTCACAACGGTCTCTTTCCGTATCTTCCGGTTGGTATTTCATCAGGTGGGAATTGGGAGCAAAGATTTAAACCAAAATCGATATTGAACTTGGTCTAATTGGTCCTCTCAAGTGCGAAGTTAACGATCTCATCCAGAACTGAGATCTGGGCTTCTTTGAGATTGGAGTTTGAGAGGTGCTCTGAAGCTTTCCTGGCATTTTCTTTTGCCTTCAAGTTGGATTTTTCAAGGGCGCCTGTTTCCCTGATTATAGAGCCTGCCCTCTCCTTTTCCTCCTTTCCGATTTCGTCTTTTTTGAGGATATCAAGCAGGTATTTTCCATCGTCGGTTAAATCACGTTGGCAGGGTATCTCCTCTTTCTTGAGGGTGGAGGACTCTTTCTCAAGTTCCTTGAGAGCGTAGAAGATGGGTAATGTAACAGTACCGTCTTCTAGGTCTGAGTATTGATCTTTCTGTTCCTCGGCCTTTTCGACACCGATTATGTCGATCAAGTCGTCTCTAATCTGGTAGACCAGAGCCAGTTGAATCGAGTACTTCTTGAGGTTTCGATATTCCTGGCCCGATACCTTCTCCAGTATCATGGGTCCTGACTCGAAGAGTGGCGCGGTCTTGTTCCTCGTGACTTCCCTGTAGAATTTTAAGAAGTCCAAATCTGAACTCCCATTCGAGAGCATCTTTCTTTTACCGGGTAGCTGCTCCCCTGCGACGTCAAGAATCTGACCCCTTGAAAGCCTCTTGATTGACTCGCCAATTATACTGGATACTTCGATTCTTGTCTCCGGGTCGAGAAATTTCATCTGGAAAGGAATTCTCTCGGCCACTGACTGAAGGTGGAAGGCGTCAAGCGAGGCGATGGAATTTGCCTGTCTTCGGGTGAGGTTGTGTTCAAGAAACTTGACATGTGATGTTTTCATTCCTCTTCTCACTTCGTCCCTATCTATCACATCGTCCATTATAAGGGACACCCCGTGAACGGCTTCTACAGGCACGAAGAGATGGTGTAGCTGTTCTCTTGTTAGATCGATATCTGATCCCTGAGCCATGATCAGCGGCAGGAATGCCCTGACTCTCTTCCCGCGGCTTGTTATCAGCGATTCATCGTACTCTTCAACATGCCTGAGCAGTTCTCGAGTGTTCCTGTCCCTTTCAAGGTGCTCTTCCAGTTTGGAGTCGAATAACTGTCTTGAGAAGCATTCCTGGACCTTTTTCTGGACTTCGGGAGATAGCCCGGACATAAGTTTTGAGTGTGGGCCGGAAGGCTAAATAGGCTTTGATCCTGTGTCTGGACAAGGAAAATTTATAACAGTCTATGCAGAAGGACTACATATGAGTCCGATTTCGTCTCTCTTTGACTCCGATAACTCGGATAATGTTTTGGAAGAGATGGCAGATTTTGCTGTCGATGTATTGAGTGCAGGTATGGAGGCCACGGAGTCTGTAACCGGTTCAGGAATCCCCGTCAAAGTCGAGGAGAGAGACGGGAGAAAAATGGTTGAAGCTGAGCTACCTTTCCTTTCCGGTGACGAGATCAGTATTGATTCTGGAGACGGAGGTCTTTCGGTGTCAATCGAGAGATCCCGGGAAGTTGAGGGACGGGATTTTGACAGGGACGGGCTGGAAGATACCCTGAAAGATCTCTTCGAGATACCTGGAGATGTTGACAGTTCCACTCTTGACGTGAGTTTTGAAGACGGCGTACTGAGGATGGAGGCAGACATGGAAGAGGACAGTTCCAGGAGTGATCATGAGGATCCCCACGAAGAAGATTTCTGAATATGTGGGTTCTAGAGATTCCTGTACCTCTTTATCAGGAGTGCGACTGCCCCCGTTGAGACCATCCACGCCGTGATTCCGAGGAGTTCTGGCCTGATAGTTTCCAGCCCCTGCCCGTAGAGAACGACGGAGTCGAAAGCCTTTAGCGCTATGTTTCCTGGCTGAGATGATCCGAACCCTCCCAGGATCGGCGACATCATTTCCAGCGGCAGCACAAATCCGGAGAAGAAGGACAGGAACACCAGAGTCAGGTTTCCTATGAGTAGCGTGATTGATTTTTCTTTCACCAGGTATGCCATGGCTATGCCTACGTTGATAAGCCAACCACAGAGCAGAGACACTATGATGCCGACTGCAAGGCCGTTCTCGGCTATCGGAAGCTGGAATATGTAGTGCCCGAAGATCAGGACTGATGCCATCGGGACGGAGATTATGAGGCCCGAGGCTATGAAGAGCGCGAGGTATTCCCTGAATGAGATTCCTTTAATCATTCTGAGCCTCTTGACGGTCGACGAGTTTATGTGCTTCAGGCTTATGAACTGGGACACAAGTAGCGATACGAATATGGCGATGAAAACCAGGACGGTCGAGAAAATTGTCTGACGCTGTAGCAGGTTTTTATCATCCGTTTTTTCAACTCCCTCCGAGTCGGTGGCGGTGTAGAGGCCGGAGGCCTCGGATGATACAGGCGAGGTCAGCCGGGAGATATTCTTTCCCGCAAGATTTGAGTTGAACTCCCTGAGGTTTTCAAGGCTATGATTCAGTTCCTCTATGCTCTGTTTCTGGTCCTCAAGGGCCTCGCGGCTGTTCCGGAGTTCTGTGATCGAGCTGTTTATTTTTTCCAGGTATTGATTTCCTGTGTCAACCTGGCCCCGGGGTTTCTCGATGTCGGAGATATTGTTGTTGAAACCGGCCAGGCTCTGGTTCAGAGATAGTAACTGTTCCTGGGCGGCGAGCCGCTTCTGCTGGTTTTCCTGGTTGAGGTTTTCCATTTCGGACAGGTTGGCCTGTGCCAGTTCCAGGTTTCTACCGGTCTCGGCCCTCATTTCTGCTGCTGCGTTCTCCACCTGGGTCAGGCTCTGCCTGACTTCTTCGAACCGGGTTTCCATATCGCCGAAATCCTGTCTTAGAGAGGTTCTTGCCTCTTCCAGTTCTCCTATCTTTGAATCTAGGAATGTGATCTGCTGTCCTAGATTCCTGTTGGACTCGGTTAGCTGCTGCTGGGCTATTTCAATTCTCTCTTCCTGCTGGGATATCTTATCAAGTGTTTCCGAGGCCTTTCTCTCTGTGTAGTTCAGTCTCATTGAATCCGATATCTGGGTCACGCCTCTCCTGACCCGCTTCCCGACTATCTGGCGGGTGTTGTCGTAGTGAAGGCTGATCCTGAAGCTCTGGTTACCCTCTTCCTCGATTACGATGCAGCCGGCTATCTTGAAGCTCTTGACGTCGGAGACGCAATCTTTGCGTGAACTGTACTTCTGGAGTTCTGCGAAGGAGTCCGCTTTGTCTCTGAATTCGGTGTAGTTAAAGCTCTCTGCATTTTCCAGTGTCCCGACCTTGAGCGTGGTGGAATCATAGCCGAAGCTTGCGAAGATCATTGCAACGATGAACATGGGGAGTCCGATAAGCACGACAACTGATTTCCAGTCGTCCATAAACCCTTTCAGGTTGACCTTGATGAGCGCAAGCAGCTTCAAGTCGCTTCACATCCGGAAGGAATCCTTTACGAACTCGGAGATTTTGCTGTAACCTGCCTGCTTCGTCATCGATGCCACTGTCCTCGTGTTGTGGAATTTCCCGTCCATAATCAGCCCGTATCGATTGCAGTTCTCTATAACGGACTGTATGTTGTGGCTGGAGATAATTATGATCCTGCCTTCTTCAGACAGTTTCTGTATCCTGCTCCAGATAATTTCTCTCTGAGGAGGGTCAATTCCGGCAAAGGGTTCGTCAAGCACGATAAGCTCCGGCTCGTGTATCAGGACTGTTGCGATGTCTGCTCTCTTCTTCATTCCTCCCGAGAGCTGGTCGACCCGCTTATCTATGGAGTCGAGAATGTCGAGCTGTTCTAGGATTTCTCCCTGACGCTGTCTGACGGTTGACCTGCTGAGCCCCCGGAGTTCACCAAATACCTGGAGGTTCTCCCTGATGCTCAGGAAGTCGTAGATGGCGTTTTCCTGCGGAGAGTACCCGACGACCTCCCGGAGGTCTACCTGTTCACCGTCTATCTCGAACCAGACGCTTCCCTTCCTCGGCTTCAGGAGCCCCAGAAAGGTCTTGATGATTGTGGACTTTCCGGAACCGCTTTTCCCAAGAAGCGCCATCAGGTCGCCTGATTCAAGTGTGACATTGACGTTCTTGATCTGGAAACTTGGATACCCTGCCTCCAGGTTTACCGTCTTGAACCTCTTACGGGACATTCGGAGATAATTTGGCTTTTCGGGAATAAAAACCTGTTATCTGGTGAAGAGAAGGTAAACAGCCAGAATCCCTGCAACACCGCCTATCTTGAACAGGATATCTGCGGATGGTTGACTCGCAACCAGTAGACCTGTGGAGGCCAGGATCAACGAGGGGGTGACGAGGTCTGTAGCTTCCCGGCTCTCTTTTTCTCTTTGCCTCTCTTCTTTTTCTTGCCCGATTTCGGAGTTGATCTTTGACGGCAGCTTCGTGATCAGGTCCTTGTTGCCTATCAGGTCCAGGCCGAATTCTTTCATTATTTCTTTTGGAGAGTTGTTTTCGTATATTATTTCCTCTATAATTTCTTCGTACTTGTCCGAGATCTGGAAGTCTGAATGCAGTGTGTGACCGAGTCCTTCAACTGTTATGAAGTTCTTCATCAGGAGTGTGTGGATTGCCGGCATGTAGATACCGTGATCCGAGATCTCAATGAACAGCTCCAGCATCTGCCTTGTGACGCTCTGTTTCTCGCTTCTGCTGGTCTTGAAACGCATGACCTTCCTGGTCGTGATCTCCTTTGCAGCGCCCCGGTCGTATGATTCGGTCAGGTTACCAACATCTTCTAGGAGTTTCAGCACTCCCTCGACATCTTCCCTTATGAAGTAGAGGAGCATCAATCCAAGCTTCTCCGAGGACTTGTGGTCTATCTCACCCATCATGCCGAAGTCGAGGTAGGCTATCTTTCCCTCGCGTGTTATCAGGAAGTTCGACTTGTGCAGATCTGCGTGGAAGAATCCGTCCCAGAGGGCCTGTTTGATACCTGCTTCAATAGCGTTTTCCGCGACCTGCTGTATGTCTACACCCCATTCCTCCAGTTTTTCGTGGTTGTTGGATTCCACTCCTTCAACGTACTCAAGGACCAGCACTTTGTTCGTGTTCAGTTCCGGGAAAGTCCTTGGAACAGTCTCGTTGGGCCGGTCCTTCAGGTTTTCCCTGAAAAGCATGACGTTCTCGGCTTCTTTCTCCATGTCAATCTCGTTCAGAGTCCACCTGGCGAACTCGTCGACGAAGTCAGAGGCTCTCAGGTTTGTAAGCCTCTGACTTTTTCTCTCCACTTTTCTGGACAGGTACTTCAGTATCCTGAGATCTGTCTCCATTTTCTTCCTTATACCTGGTCTCCTGACCTTCAGTACTATGTCCTCGCCGTTTTCCAGTTTTCCCCTGTATACCTGGGCGATTGACGCTGACGCCATTGGAGAGTCCTCAATCTCCCTGAATTTTTCAAGCCCGATCTCCTCGTCTATTATGCTGTACGCTTTTTCATCAGGGAAGGGTGGTACATCGTCCTGCAGCCTGGAGAATTCGTCGGCATAGGTCCGTGTGACAATGTCGGGTCTTTCTGACATCAGCTGTCCGAACTTGATGAAGGTGGGTCCCAGCTCTTCAAGGCCTTCCCGGACAACTTCCGGACGTGTTTTCTTTTCCTGCGATCCCTCTTCTTCAGGTTCTTCTGCCAGCCAGAACCGTATACCTGTCTTGAGGAGTATCAGTTTTATGTGCAGGAATCTCCTGATGTTTCTGAGTCTTCTGAAACCCATATTGATTCATTCATACAAGACATTAAGAAATTTTGTAAGTCAGGCTAACTTCTGGAGCTGTATTTCATCTCTATCTCTCCCATCCTGCTTCTCCTGTCCTGGTTGAGCCTTTCCGCGAAGAGCATAACATCTTTCTCTGCCTCCTCCACATTTCTCTGGTCGTGGTGTTCGACCAGGGTTAGATATTTTGTGGGTAAAGGTCCGGGACCCGTTGAGCCGTGAGAGTCCTTCTCGGGGTAGTTCTCCTCCTGTAATGCGGCTCTCATCTTGAGCTGGATTGCTGCACCAAACTCTTCCAGGTACCCCGGGTTTCCCCTGGATCTATTGTCTGAAAGTTTCTCGGCTATCTCGCCGCCCACCTTGTGTTTCCTCCAGGCAACTGTCTCGAAAAGGGCTGCCGCGTCAGCCAGTTCTCCGGAATTCTCGCTAAAGAAGCTCTGGACTGTTATACCGGTCTCTCTCCTGAAACAGTCGTATACTCTTTCCCAGTCCCCCAGGTCTTTTTTCCTGAAATCCGCCTCCTTTTTACCGGTATTCAGGTAGATCTTCTCACGGTCATATCCGTCGTCTCTAAACATTTTCCCTGTTTTTAAGTCTCCTCCGCTGTCTCTGAACCTTTCCTCTACAGTATCTTTTGCGAACAGGGCATCAGCGTAGCAAAAGCCTGCTTCAACTCTTTTTTCAACAGGGATGTGGAGATAGGTCATCGCCCTGTTCAGGCCTGCCACCGTATAGGCTTTCTCCACCTCTTCCCGGTCATGAGAAAGCATTGTGGTTATAAGCGATTTCGAGAATGAGCTCCCGAAATCAGGATCCTCAACCAGTTCCTGGTCCGATCCGTAGAGGTCTTTGAATTTCCCTATCGCTCTGGTTTTGAGCTCCTCTCTCTTCGATTCGGGTAGCTCGGTTTCTAACTCCATCGTGCTATGATTGGATAGAGAGTATTATTTCTTTATCGGTCAAGGATGGAAGTCAACTCTCTTTCCCCGAGAAATATTTCTTGGAAAAAGGAATGTGAAAATAGGAGAGACGGGCGAAGATCAGAGACCTTCTTGACCACGCAAACTGGCAAACAGTTTGGTGGAAAATGTAGTTAGCTACCCGTTTTTGATATCGGGTAGCTAGTTTTTCTGGAGGTGATCCAGCCGCGGGTTCCCCCACGGCTACCTTGTTATGACTTAGCCCCCCTTGCCAAGCTCAGACTTGGGCCTGGAAATCCAGGTCCTCGTCTGAACCTGACTCGGGTGACTTGACAGGCGGTGTGTACAAGGAG
>CAYQYU010000017.1:0-14441 GCA_964421955.1 uncultured archaeon
GATTGAACTGACAGCAGTTCGAGCCCGCAGGGATTGAACCCTGGACCTAGCGGTGTCTTCTGTCGAAAATCGGAGATTTTCTTGGTCCTCGTTCTCCTGCGGAGAACTTGAGGTCTTGGTCCTCGTTCTCTGGTGAGAACTAGAGGTTCCGAAGCCGCTCGCTCTGTCCGGGCTGAGCTACGGGCCCATGAAAAGGGTTGTCACTGGAATTCTTAAATAAAGTTGGAGATTACCTTTTGTTCTGGATTCTCTTCAGGCATTTATCGCACCTGTTCGACAGATCTTTGATATTCTGTTCCGTGTCTATGCTGCCGAGATCCAGTTCATCGACGTACTCCAGAAGACTGTCATGGTTAAAACCACGTCTCTCCATCTCTTCCACGAGCTCGTCGTGCCGCTTTTTTATCAGGGAGGTGTCTACCTGTTGTTTCTCGGCGTGACCTTTCACAATCTTGAGTCCGTGTGGATGGTTCTCTAAGGTTCCTGCTTCCTGGTGCATCTCCCGGTGTTCCCCAAGCAGATGTTGGTCACACATAAGTTCCGGATCAACACCCCACATTCTTGTCACAGATTTCCCCTCTATTGAATTGGGCTGCCGGAGCTTCTTAAATGCGGATGTTCCGGATTAAGCTGTGAAATCAAACCATACTATAAGGACCCTGTTCCTAACTGTTCTGGCGGAGATAATCGGTTTCGGCATACTCATACCTATTGTACCTCTTCTATTCACCGAGCCCAGTTCCCAGTACTTTATTCTTCCAGGGAAGTACTCTCTTGACACGGGATACATCCTCCTCGGCCTTTTGATAGGTCTATACCCGTTAAGCCAGTTCTTCGCGACACCTATACTCGGAGAACTGAGCGATATATACGGCCGCAGGAAGGTCATCCAGGTCTCTATCGTGGGAACTATTGTTTCAACATTGATCTTTGCGTTCGGTCTCATGACCGCGAACATTCCTCTGCTTTTCCTGTCAAGGGTTTCGAATGGGTTAACCGGCGGCCTGATCTCGGTTGCCCAGGCCACGATCGCCGATGTCTCTGAAAGAGACGATAAGTCGAGAAACTTCGGCATCCTGGGCGCTGCTTTTGGAACCGGATTCATACTTGGGCCATTCCTCGGCGGCCTCCTCTCCTCCGGGATAATTCCTGCGTTCACGCTAACGACTCCTTTCTGGTTTGCCGCCGCCCTCTCCGCTGTGAGTTTGATCTATGTCTCCCTGAAGCTGGAGGAAACCAGTCCGATGGAGAACAGGCGAATCGACTGGAAAAAACCGTTAAACCAGATCTCCCGCGGCTTGGAAATCCCGGGATTGAGAAAACTCTTCGCGGCTAACTTCTTCTACTTCTCGGGTTTTGCCTTCTTCACCTCGTTCATTTCAGTTTTCCTGATCAAGAGATTTAGCTTCACACAGTTCGATATCGGCAACTTTTTCCTCTACGTTGGCGTTCTGGTGATAATCGGCCAGACTGTGCTCGTTCCCAGGGTCTTCTCACGTTTCAAGGAGTCGAGGGTCATGCCTTACACCCTGTTCCTGACCGGTCTTTTCATCCTGCTACAGTTCTTCCCGTCCAATCTCTGGATATATCTCGCGATCATACCTTTCTTCGGCTTCAGTAATGCGTTGACTCAGGTCTCGCTCAACACTCTGGTATCCAACGGTGCTTCGGAGAAAGAACAGGGACTAGCGCTAGGGACTAACCAGAGTCTGCGGGCGCTAGGAAATGCGATACCGTCGATTCTCTCCGGAGTTTCGGCGGCGCTTTTCACACCCGGCACCCCTATACTTATCGCTGGCTCAATAGTGATACTCACGGCTATGGGATACAAATTAGTGACCAGGTAGAACGAGCCTGGCGAGCCGAAAATCGAAAAACACGATTTTCTTGGTCCTCGTTCTCCTGCGGAGAACTTGAGGATTCGAACTTGACGGGATCTGGAGGGATTTGAACCCGCCGAAAACCTATAGGTTTTCTTGGCGGTATCGAATCGAGCCTGGCGAGATTCGAACTCGCGACCTCTCGGTATTTCCTCACAACTTTCTGAATGGAAAGCTGTTCAAGCACGCTTCTCCATCAGGAGAAGGTGCGTACCGAAGCTCACTAATTGTTCGCTTCTTGAACCGCCATCTCTCACGGATATTCGAGAAAGCGGTGTTAGGAACCGAGTGCTCTGTCCAGCTGAGCTACAGGCCCACAAACTTTACCAAGTTTGATCAGGCTTATAAGGCTCCAGCAGGTGCCTAGAGGAGTTTTGGGTCTGTCAATCTTTAATATCGGTCGAGGCCTGAAGGTTGCGCCGGATGATAGTTTTGCTATTTAACTGGCCCGGTTATTCTGGAACTGGGGGTGAGAAAGATGTGTATGGACATCGAAGAGCTGGAACTTGAGTCCGAGACCGAGCAGGAAGGGGAGCTTAAGACAGTTGATGTGAAAATTGAGGACTCGGAAGAGGACAAGGAGCCGACCAGAATGAAAGCGATCCACTGGTAGATCGCCTGACGGTTTTTTTTAGAGTTTAGCAGTCCAGGGCATGAAATATTTTAAATCTGCTAGAACGAGATTCATCTATGAGCAGTTCGAGGCCTTGGCTTGAATGGGTAGAGGACGTTCTGGAGAGGCAGGGATATGAGGAACTGACCGAGAAAGTTCCGGATGAGAACAGGTACTTTATAGAGATATGAGGATGGGATAGCTGTTGTAGATGCTAATTCTAAAGAAGAGTTCTATTTCGATAGTCTGGAGCAGCTTTCACGGCGCTTGGAGTCATATAGCGAGGACGGTACTGGAAGTCTTGAGGTTGATGGAGATGAGGAGTTAGAAAGCGAGTTCTACATATATCTCAGGGACAATCCGGACGCCTGGGCAGGAACTATGAACCCTCTATCACTTGAGAATCATGTCTAGTCTTCTTCCTCGTCCGCCAGCGCCTCGACAGGGTAGGTCTTGTCGCACTGTGGATAGCCTTCACATCCCCAGAAGTAACCGTAGCGGCCTTCACGGATCTTCATCGGCATGCCGCACTCCGGGCACGCGACCTCTTTCGGCTCACGATCCTTGTGCTCCTTGCACACTGGCTGCCCGCTTTTGTTAGTCTTCGTCGCGTTTTCTCCGCAGAAGACGCATTTCGACATCTTTGTTTCTCCGGGCATATCTATCAAATCAAGTGAAAAATTATAAGTTAATTCTCGGCCTTCTTCTCTTTCACGTAGTCGCTTGCATTTAAGGCAGCGATGCAGCCGTGGCCCGAACTTACTGCGAGCTGCTGTGCGCCGCGTTCAACGACATCTCCTGCGGCGTAGAGCCCCTCCGTCCCGGTCTCCATTTTCCTGTTGACCTGGATGTAGCCGCTGTCGTTGGTCTCGACGAGATCAGTTATATCCGAGTTAGGGACGGTCCCGATCTCTACGAAGACGCCTGTGACTTCAAGTTCGTGCGTTTCGCCTTCTTTCTCGTATTCCATGCCTTCAACGAGGTTGTCGCCGTAGATTTTCTTGGTAGTTGCATTGCTGACAACCTCCACGTTTTCCGCATCTTGGACCTGTTCAATCGTTATTTTCTCTCCAGAGAGTTCCGACGAACGGTTGACGACGTAAACCTTCTCGGCGATATCCGAGAGGTAGACCGCGGCCTCAGTACCCGCGTAGCCTCCGCCGATGACGGCTACTGTTTCATCCTGATATAGTGGGCCGTCACACACCGCGCAGTACGCTACTCCCTTGTTCAGGAACTCTTCCTCGCCAGGGACATCAAGTCTTCTTCTTGATCCGCCGGTCGCGATTATGACTGCGTGGGAATCAAAAACATTGCCGTCTTCTGTTTCGACCTCAAATTTTTCCCCTTTCCTCCGGATATCGGTGACCAGTGAGCCGACTTCTTCATCGACGTCGTAGTCTCTCATGTGTTCGAGATATTTTTCTGCGAGGTCCGGACCGGAGATTGACTTGAACCCGAGATAGTTCTCCACCACGTCTGTATTGTTGATCTGGCCGCCGTACTCGTCCGCGACCACGAGAACATCCATACCGCTCCTGACAGCGTATATTGCGGCGGTCATCGCGGCGCTTGCACCGCCGACCACTATCAGGTCCCGGAAGTTTTTGTCCATATCAAAATCCCTAATCCCGATATTCAAAAAACCATAAGTGAATCTCCGGTTACTGGTGACTTTTTGATAAAAATACGGGCCGTATTCTGGTTACGGTGGATGATCTGAAGCGGAAAACAGCTATGATCTTGAAGGTCAGCAGACCCCTGGCGTGGCCAGTTTTCGCCATCATGTTTTCCGGAGGCCTCATCGTGTCAGGCGCGGGGACCACTCCTCTGCTCTTGCTACAGATAGCTGTTCTGACATTACCTTACAGCCTCGTGATCTACGGCCTCAACGATATCTACGACTTTGAGTCAGATGTCCGGAACGACAGGAAGGGAGGATTTGAGGGAGAAGTTCTACCGCCCCGGGACAGGCGGACGGTTCTGCACGCCGCAGTAATTTGTTCAGTACTTCTCCTTGCTGTATCCGCCCTGACTTTTAACCCGGTCAACTTTGCTGGCGCAGTGCTGCTCCTGGCCGGCGCGGTTCTCTACTCTGTACCTCCTTTCCGGTTGAAGGAGAGGCCGCCTCTTGATTCGGTTTCGAACGGTATTGGCTACATAATAATTCCAGCGGCGATGGGTTACTCCTTCGGAGCCAGTGTATGGGAGTTACCGGCAGAACTTCTCTGGATGTCTATCGTGGGAGTGGCCGTTCATTCAGTATCCACAATTGTTGACTACCGGCCGGATGCGGGGGCAGGATTCAAGACTTTTGCAACAAGATTCGGTAAAAGAAATACAGCGATCTTCGTGGCTTCAACAATCGTCTTGATCCTGGTATTCTCCCCGATCAACTCGCTGCTGGCAAATGTTTTCCTAACGGTCTTTCTAATCACCGCATTGATACTCGCTGTAAGGCCGGATGAAGAACTTGCCCGGAAGCTTTCGCTTTCCCTCTACAGCTCGGGGATGCTCCTGGCCACGGTTTATTTGATAAACTTAAGGTACACCCATATTTTTTAGCGAGATGCGGCGTTGGTCCAGTGGCTAAAACCCGAGGTTTTATGCCTCGCATAAGACGCTGGATGCGTCTTAGAGTGGCTAAGACACGACCTTGCCAACTGATGACCTCCCCGAGGTCGGTGGAAAAAGAAGATCTCTGATCTTCGTCGGCGCAGATTGGTCGTAACCGGGGTTCAAATCCCCGACGCCGCATTGGTTACGTTACGACAGCGCAATTTAAGGCTCTGGTAGATGCCGAGATTTACGAGAAAACTTGTGATGATCTAGAGGAGGTTTTCGATCTCGCCCGGTTTTTCCGGGAGATGGCCCATGACAAACCCGTTCATTCTTGCCGCGGCGGTCGAGTTGATGAATTCTTCCGGGCTGTAGTTCGAGAAGTTTTCCATCAGGTCTTTTCGCTGTCTCAGCCTGTATTTCTGGTGGTAGTCCTCCGCAACCCAGAAAGTCTCTGCGGGCAGGATTTTGGTGTAAATTTCTCCGTGCTCGTCCTCGTACCTCTCTTTTGTCTCCTCCGCCAGTTTTTTCTGGAGCTCGGTGTGGTAGAAGATCCTGGATGCGTACTGCGTCTTCCGTTTCCTTGAAGGATCATGGTTGTTCCAGAAGAGTTCAAGCAGTTCCTCGTAGGAGATTTTATCTGGATCGTAGTCGATCTGGACAGTCTCTGTGTGATCGCCGAGCGAGCGGTATTCGGGACTCCTTTTCTCGCCGCCGGTGTAGCCTGCCCAGGTTCTGACAACTCCGTCCTGCGCGCCAAAAAATGCTTCCGGACCCCAGAAGCATCCCATCGAAAACGTTGCTGTCTTGAGTTCTCCGGGTTGCTCCCTGTCGAGAGGGAGGTCCCCGGTACCTTCGTTTTCCAGTTCTTTTCCTGTTCTCATCTTTAGCCCTCGGGGTTTTTCTCAATCAGGTTTTCGATCTCTTCCTCGGCGTGTTCTCGGGAAGAGTAACCGTACTTTGGAACGTCTGCTTCCAGTTCCGTTTTGATTGTCCAGAAGCCCGTGTCGTTCTTCGCGAGCTCTATGGTCTTGCCCGATTTTGAGTGCTGCCACCGTTTTTCTGCTGTCTTCTCCCACTGGCCGACCTCTCTCAGGTCTTCCACTTTCGAGGCATATTCTCTGGAGCCCTTGCTCGCGATGAGTATCAGGTCGGGCTTCTCCTCGGCAGGGAACATGATGTACTCTCCTCCCTGCGGCCCCTTCACGTGTAAACGGTTTTCGTCGACGTTTTCTACCTCGAGAGGAACTTTCCGGTTATTGAAAAGTATCCGGTCACCTTTCTCGAGTTGCTCGAATGTTTCCGGTGGCATAAATCTGGTTTTTCCTTGAAGCTTTAGTAGCTCAAACCCAGTTTTTAGAGAAGGGTAAATTTAAATTTATATATACTGAACCGGCCTTATCAGGGACCTAAAGTTGAGAAAGCCGTTTTTAGAATCCAAGATTTTTATATGGCTTATAAGAATCGTTGAACAGGTGTCTAGAAATTGAATCTTGGAGATAAATGGTCGATGATAGATCCGGAGGATGACGATGTTCACAGGGTTTGGGAACACCAGGGTTCTGAAAACCGCATAAAGGTATCCAGGTTCGAGGACGGCACGTGGGACGCCTTCCTGAACGAGAGACTGATAGAGAACTATGATGAGAGACAGGAGGCGGTTAGCAAGGCCCGTAAGATAGCCGAGAACAGGGTAGAGGATTAACCGTTTAAGACTTCTTGCTGCAGGTTGAGTTATGGAGATTGAGGACCCTGTTTACGGTTCGGGAACGGTTGAAGATGAGGTTCTCCTCGAGCTTATCGATTCTGATCCTGTGCAGCGCCTGAAAAATGTCCGCCAGGCAGGCCCCTCACCGTTCTTCTTTGACAGGGCCGCCACCACGAGATACGAGCACTCGATCGGAGTGATGATGCTTCTCAAGAGGTTTGATGCCCCGATAGAGGAACAGGTCGCAGGTCTCTTACACGACGTTCCGCACACCGCCTTCTCCCATGTCGCGGACTTTGTATTTCGCAGAGAAGACCACGACTACCACGAGGACTTCATGGAGGAGATAGTCATGGACTCGGATATACCGGGGATACTGGCGGACCATGGGCTTGAGATAGACTACATACTTGAAGAGTCAAACTTTCCTCTCCTGGAGCAGGAAATCCCTGACATATGCGCGGACAGGATCGACTACTTTCTCCGGGACGCGTTGAAGGCAGGCGTTATATCTAAAACTGATATAGAGCAGTTCATGGCTTCGCTTGAGATACGGGATGGAAAGTTCGTGCTGAACAGTCCTGAAGCGGCAGAGAAATACGCTCTGAAGTACGTTGAGGCCGATGAAGAGATATGGGCGAACCATGTCGAGGTCGCGACCCACGAGGTCTTTGCAAGCGCACTCAGGAGGGCGCTGGAAACCGGGATTATAGAAGAGGAGGACCTTTTCAGCACCGACGAAGAAGTGATGCAGCGGCTGAAGAATTCTGGAGACGAGGAGATACTCGACAGGCTGGAGAAGCTTGAGGCCGACTTTGAAGTAATGCGGGACAGGGATAAATACGACTTCAGCGCAGTTACAAAGCCCAGGTTCGTCGATCCTCCTGTCGTGACGGAAAAAGGAATCGTCCGCATATCAGAACTTTCATCGAGGGTCAGGCAGAAGATAGAAGAGCACCAGGAAGATGTCGAAGGCGGTTACCGGCTAAGGATCGAGACCTAGAAAAGCTGCATGCCGGGTACGTTTCCGAGTTCGTCCCGGGCCTCTTCTGACATTTCGTCGGGAGACCATCGCGGCTCGAATGTGAGTTCTACATCGATTTCTTCCACGTCGTCAAGTTTCTCGACTTCTTTCCGGACGAGCTCATCGAATACGCCGTGTAGAGGGCATCCTGGCGTAGTCAGGGTCATCAGGATATCGACCCTGCTCCCGTCAACTTCTATCTCGTATATCAGCCCGAGGTCAACTATGTTAATGTTCAGCTCCGGATCGATAACTTCCTTTAGCTGTCCACGGATCTCTTCCTCAGTTGGCATAGGGTTGCCTTGCCTGTGAAACTTATTAAATCAGGCTGTCTGCCAGGCAGCTTGATCGAGCCAGGAGAAGCCAGTAGCTAGATCAGGCTGTCTGCTGTCGCCGCTCCTGCCACCGCGAAGACGGATATAAGGGAGATGACCTTGAAAGTCTGGAGGAGAGATGCGTTGAAGGTCTCCGCGGCGCTGGTCATGGAAAGCATTAGCCCTACAGTCCCGAACGCGACCAGCATGAGAGAGATGTAACGCCAGGTAACGCCGAATATCTTCCTCTCGTTGTCCCAGTCGCGTTCCTGGTAGGCAACGTAAAGGACACCGTGTCCAAGTCCCAGTGCCGACAGCACCAGTAGAGACGCCTGTAGCGTCGAGGCATTATCCGCAAGCCGCCAGACTTCCTCGGTGAAGAGAAACGGGGCGGTAAGGATTGCACTGCCTATGATCTGCTGCACCAGATCGTCAACACCGAAAGGATAGCCTGCAGAGGCCTTCCCGACGAGTTCCTTTAACATGGTTAAATAACACCTGTATAACCAGTTCGACAGGGAGAGGTAAAAGAGTTAACAGTGTCAGAAGAAGATCCAGATTATCAGCGCGAGATAGAAAATGGCCAGGGAAAGAGGTATAAGGCGGACCAGAATGTTGATTGAGAAGATGAGACTGTGGTAATCCTCCTGGAGAAGCTTTACCGGGTCGGATAACCGGGATTCGAAGCCTATGCTGGAGCTTTTAACGTTTGAAGATGCTGTTTCTATAGTTTCAATTATGTGTTCTGGGTCGGCCTGCTGGTCTGAACTTAGTTCGTGGATGCTCCGGTGCGTGTCGGTGGTGAAAAGCATCACCTCGTCGAAATCTTCCGAGAAATGTTCTTCCAGTTCCAGCAGTTTCTCCGACACGTTATTACCCTCGATCCCGAATAGCAGCGTCTTCTGGCCATCAACTTCCTCTACGAGAGCGAATACAGGTGTATCGTCTATCCTGCTCGAAGAACCTGCCCGGTAGTCCTGGAGTTTTTGCTGCCCCAGTTCTTCAAGAAACTCCGCGAGTTTTTCTCTCATGAACTCTGCGGTATCGGTGTTGTACCAGACCTCTCTCCTGCTTCCCTCTTCATGCGCGTTGTGAAGGTCAACCAGGACAGTTTCCCGGGGGTCTATAACCTCCCTGAAGATAGACATCTCGAAGTCATCATAGTCTCCGAAGTCCCGGGTCTCCATGAAGACAATCTGGCCGTTCTCCAGTTTCCTGCCGTAGAATCTAAGGCCGTCGTAATCTCTTTTCAGGAGCCGCGAGGCCTTGCCCTGTTTTTCCGGGCGTGCGAGCGCGTCTATGAGGGTCTCTGAGTCGCTGGGGTTTGCGAGATCGGACTTGTGAGTTGAGGGGAAGTGGAGGAAGAATCCTTTCCCGTTCCTGTTTAACTCCTCGATTATATCCGTTGTTACCTGTCCACCGCCGAATCCTTCGAGAGGGCCTGGATGGATCCACGGGATGGCTATCCGGGTATTGTCCCCAATTTCAAGCGACTGCACCTCAACCTGGGTGGGATACCCGAGGTTGAGAGGTTCCTGCTTCTTCTGTAAAAGTGCAGAGGTTAGGCTAGGGGCTGATACATTTGAGACATTTGACTTCAGTATGTAGTCGGTCGTCAGGATGATTATGAGTAACAACATGCCCGCTAGGGGGAGCAGGGCGAGATTTGCGACGTAGACCCTGAGAGGTATCTGGAGACTTTTACCTAGGAGGAAGTGG
This sequence comes from uncultured archaeon, assembly GCA_964421955.1. Classification (GTDB taxonomy): domain Archaea; phylum Nanohalarchaeota; class Nanosalinia; order Nanosalinales; family Nanosalinaceae; genus CAYQYU01. The sequence continues at coordinate 9,818 of CAYQYU010000017.1, forward strand.
AAGCCCGCGAGTATCGCCACCGGATGCACCAGGCTGAGCACAGATATTCGATAAAGGTGTTTCTGGCCCATGGTAGTCAGGAGCACGAAAAGGTTGCTCAGGAAGACCGAAATGACGCCGAGCCAGAGGATGCTCCAGGCGTTCGCGAAATTGTCAGCCCCGGTAAGTATGACCGTGTATATCAGGAATATAAACTGGTTGGACATCGCAAGGAAGTAGCCCCATTTCCGAGGATATTTTGGGAGGAAGATGTGGAGGAGTTCCCCGGAGAGCAGTGAAGGCGCGATGAAAAGCATGAGCGAGAGGGAGAGCACTATCACCGGTCCGAGTGTGAACTCGATCAGGTGGCTCGTAAACAGGTCAAGAAAAACACTGAACACCAGGCTGTAGATAAGGCCAAGAACTGTTATGCCAACGGCCAGATCACCTGCTTCTGGTATACGGAATACTATTCTCTTGAAGATGTCAACGTTGTCCGCTCCCATCAGATCCGGCTCCTGTAGATTTCTTCGATCTTCTCAACAGTTTTTTCCACGGAAAACTCTTCCGCCTTTGAACAAGGGTCAAGGCTGGATTCAAGGCATTCTTCAACCCTGGCGCAGAAATCTTCCGGATCACCTGCCTTATATCTCAGGCCGTTTCTCTCGTCAACTGTCCGGGTGAAAGGAGGCAGATCCGGCGCGACTATCGGTGTGCCGCAGGCATTGGCCTCGAGCGCTGAAAGGCATAGAGTATCCGATTGAGAGGCAGTGACGAAGACGTCGAGCGATGACAGGAAGCGGGGTAACTCCTCCCGAGGAAGGAAGTCCATGAAATAGACGTTTCCAGGCGCCATCTCTTCGAGGTCTTCGCGGTGGCGGCCCTCCCCGACAATGAAGACGCTGCCACTGAATTTATGGGCCATCTCAAGCACATCTTCAATATTCTTCTCCTCACTTATCCGGCCGCTGTAGCCTACGACTGGTCTTTCGATATCCATGTCGTCGAGAAAGTCGGGGTCCCGGGGATGGAAGAAGTCAGTGTCGACCCCGACAGGAAGTATCTCGGGATCCACGTCCCTCTCTATGTCCTCCGTGTTTGAGGTCACCACGTCAAAACTGTTCATGAAACGGTTGTCGAGTCCGACGTACATCTTCTTCAGTGGCTGTGAAAGAGCTTCTGATCCCAGGAAATGTGGTATATAATCCTCTATCGGCGTGTGGTATGTGTAGACGGAGGGAATATTTTTTCGCCAGGCATAGTAGCTGGCCATGATCCCCACTGGACCAGGTGAATGGCAGTGGACTACGTCGACCTCCGGGAACTTTGAGGTGGCCAGGGGAAGCCCTATATGATGGCCGTGATAGAAGGGATTCGACAGTGATCTGACGGGTATCTCTCCCTCTCCAGGCTCGTAACTCGAACCGGGATATACAACTTTTACCTCGTGACCCCTGCTCTCAAGCTTCTGCTTCCAGGTCTTTATGGTGTAGCCGACGCCGTCCTTTCTCGGAAAGTAGTCGTCAGTAAAGAACCCGATCCTCATTTACAGAGCCTCTGGACCAGTTTTTCTATACCAGCTTTTTATACACACTGAGATATATCTCACCTTCAGCGACCAGCAGTTCCCACACCTTGTAGCTTAAACCTAAAAACTATTACAATGTTTTTCAGGCTATGGAAAAGAAAATCGCGGAGGAAAGAATAGAGAGGCTGTTCGAGCTGGCGGAGAAACGACTACAGAGGCCGGAGGAGGGAAAGCAACTGGCGGACCGGTACGTGGAGATCGCTCGGGATATAGGCATGTCCTACAACGTCTCCATACCATCCCGCTACCGGAAGAGGTTCTGTCAGGAATGCCACAGCTACTTAAAACCCGGACTCAACTGCCAGGTAGTTGTGAGTTCGCAAAACTCCGCTCTTGATTACAGGTGCGACAGCTGTGGAAACGTGAACCGCTATGGATTCTAGACTGAAAAACCTGCTCTGGTTCGGCGTCTCGACCGCTATTATCGCAGCCGCGGTCTATTTTGCAGACTTCGGGGAATTTCTCGGAGCTGTCAGGAGGGCCAACACCTGGTATCTTGTGCCCGCGTTCGCCCTCGGCCTCTCAAGCTTCGGCATCTGGTCCTACGTATGGTACAGCTTCTTCAAGACAATGGAGCTACGCATCAGCTACCTGAAATCTTTCTGGCTCTTCATGGCCGGCCACTTCATGAACTCGATAACACCGGCAGGACAGTTCGGGGGAGAACCCTTCATGGCCTACATAATTTCAAGAAATACGGATGCGAGCTACGAGAAAGCATTTTCAACCGTGATATCCGCAGACATAGTGAACGCGGTACCATCATTCACCTTTGTGCTCGGAGGAGCATTCTATCTCATGCTATTCGGATCCATCAACCAGCTAGTTCTTCAGGCGGTATACATGTCGCTGCTGGTTATAGCCGTTGGAGGAGTACTGGTCTACCTCCTCTGGTTCAAATCAGGAAGAGTAGAGGAGGCCCTTATCAGGTTCTCAAGATTCATATCCGACAAAACCGGCAGAGGAGCGAAAATAGCCGACACCATAGAGGAGAAGCTCAGGAACGTGCAGGAATCTTTCAGGAGAGTTGGAGAAAGCCCCTGGCACCTGGTTAAAGTCACAGCAATATCTCACCTGATCTTCATCTTCCAGATAGGATGTCTCTACTTCATACTCCTATCGCTTGGAGTGGAACCTGATATTGCACCGCTGTACTTCGTGCTATCTCTGTCCTTACTGGCGATATTCGCCCCGACACCGGGAGGATCGGGCGCGGTTGAGGCGGCCATGGCAGGACTTCTGAACTTCTTCATATCCATGAGCTTTGCCTCAGCGGTGGCCGCGGCCATAATCTTCCGGCTCACCACCTACTGGCCCGGTCTCATAGTGGGCTACATAGCAATCAACACACTGGAGAACGGGGGCTCATGAGCTACGCCTACTTATTTGCGGGCGAAGACCTCGAACTTGCTGAGGCCGAACTTAAAGGGTTTCTTGAGTCCCAGGAAGTTTCTAAAGAAGTTGAGATACAGGGCCGACTCGCGGTAGCTGGAGAACCGATGAAGGGCCAGCTGAAGAGGCTTGCGCTGACGCACGAGGTCGCTGAAGTGCTAGAACGTGGCGACGTCAAGGAAATCGAGCCTGAATACCGACCGGACTCAAGTTTCGCGGTGAGGGCTATCGACGCGGTAGATAAAGAGTACGACACTGCCAGCCTACAGGAGCAGCTGGGCGAGACTCTCAGCACGGATGACAACGAGGTTGATCTGGAGAGCCCGGAAGAGCGGCTGCGACTCTACCTGCTTGAGGGGGAATACGTTCTCGCCCGCCTTGTACTTGACATCGACCGCGACCTCTACGAGAAGAGGCAGAACCAGGAAAGGCCGTTCTCTTCGCCTGTATCGCTCGACCCAGTCCTCGCCCGCGTGCTGGTCAACCTCTCGGCCGTTAAACCACGTTCGCATGTGCTCGACCCGTTCTGTGGCACCGGCGGAATCCTCATAGAGGCGGGCCTCTGTGGAGCGGGGGTACACGGCCTCGACATACAGGAAGATATGGTTGAGGGTGCGGAGAAGAACCTGGAAGAGTACGGTATAATCGTCCACGATATCAGGAAAGGCGGCGTAAAGGACGCTCCTGAAATATTCGACAGGGATTTCGACGCCATTGTCACGGATCTGCCGTACGGAAAGGCCTCAAAGACCGAGGGCTCGCCTGCAGAGGACTTCATGGAGGTCGCACCGGAACTGACTTCGGGCAAAGTTGTCTTCATGAGCGACAGGGAGGAAATCGATGGAATGGAGCCCGAGCACGAGATATACGTCCACAAGAACCTTACACGCTACATATACGTTATCTAGTCCCAGTCCCATCCAGTGCTGGCGTCGAAACTACTTCTCCGCTTCAGATCGTCCTCTCCGTTGTCAACACCGATCGGACTTGTACGTCCCTGGCCGGGATACGCGTGACCCTGGACTGGCTCATCGCCTGTTCCGCGGCCGTCAGCAACTGCCTCTGGCGTGGGCTCAAGCTCTTCCCCCGCCTCTTCATCATTATCGTCTTCCATGTACAGGCAGGCCCAGACTGACTTGATTGTGCTTCTCCAGTCCGGATCATACTGCTCTCTAAAACTGAAATTATAGGTGTCGAAGCCCTGTTCTTCAGCGTACTCGTGAGCCTGTCTGATGGCGGCGGCTAGATCGCCATCTTCAAGCCCTGGTCGGTACCATCCGGTCTCGCTCTCAAGATCCAGGACAACGTCGACATCGGCCTCCAGGGCACCCCGGAAGCTGTGCTCTTCATACGAGTCATCAGCCGGGCAGGCATAGATGAAACGCGTGTCAACGTCTCCATGACCGGCGGTATCAAAAGAATATTCAGCAACAGAATCGTCCGAGGACATGTATTGTTACTTGTGAGTGACATGTATAAAGTTTTCGGTTTGGGCGGCTTTGCACAATAAAGTTATCTATTCTTGTGCAAGAACTTGGTCTGCACAATTTTGGAAGTCTGGCTGAACTCCGACTGTGTGAGCTGCTTTGATGAGAACGAGGATGTTGTGGGTGACACATTTGGCAAGCATCTCGTTTCTCTGACTAATAGGTTTCTTGTTATTGA
>CAYQYU010000017.1:14451-14878 GCA_964421955.1 uncultured archaeon
TACCGAACTTGCGTTTCAGCATCGCAAAAGCTGATTCTACATTACTTCTCTGGTGGTAGTGTTGCTCAAATTCGTCTCGGTGATGGTTGAAGTATTTATACATCTCTGCCCAGATTTTTGAGCCTTCTGCCTTTCCTGTCGTATTTTCTTTGAACGGTATGAACGGAACTAATCCGTGTTTTTTCGCTAATTCCAGGTTTTTCCTGCTGCTGTAGGCTTTGTCTGCTGAGACTTCTCTGAAAGTAAAATGCTTGGCGTTTTCTTCGATCAGTTCTTCGAACTCTGGGCTGTCGTGGCTTGTTCCTGAAGTGATATTTACTGCTGTTATGATGTTGGTGTTTGTTCCTGCCGTGATGTGGACTTTCAGAAACTTTCCTTGGTCTTCAGGGCTGTTGTATTTGACATCGTCCCAGTGTTGGTATGCTTT
>CAYQYU010000018.1:0-14044 GCA_964421955.1 uncultured archaeon
ATCAGCAGGAGCACCTACTTCTTCTTGGAGTACCGGGATGTAGATAGCTGGTTCTCTACCTTTTTCCTCAAAGAAGTCTTCTACATCCGCTATCAGGCTCTCTGTTACATCATCTTGACTGAAGATTACTGCGTGATTCCAGAAGACATTCGTATCCTCATAATCGGCTTCAGTCCAAGCGTAGAAACCAAAGTCTTCTTCCTTTGTATTCTTGATATAGAGTGACTTTAGGAACTGATAGTTTTTCTTCAGAGTCTGAATGGCATCTTTCTTGTTCATAGATAATTTTCTCTCCGTTAACTTCTATGTAGTTTTTGGCTATATTATCCGGTCAGTATGTAGACACCTACTACGAACATTATCACCGATATTAATCTCAGAATGTTAGCTTTCCAACTCATATCTTCATCTGGGAAGTAGTCTCTTCCTGCTTTTCTGAAGGCTATTACTGTGGCTATTACGAATATAGGTCTGATGTTGAGAGATGCTGTTATTAGTGCTACTTTACCTGTTTCGAGAGCTAAAGTGAATACCAAAAAGCCGAGGTAGAAGAATATTCTTCCCGGAAGCAGAAGTTTAAGGTATTCTTTTTCTTTCCAGCTTCCCAGTGAACCTCTTACACCTTCATTTAGGGAGATAAGTACGGAGGAGAGGAAATCACCTACGAGGGCGGATGCGTAAGCAGGTAGGCTTCTCGACAGTTAACTTTTACGGAAATGTCGAAGGGGTTGACTACGATGATGAAGCAGATAGACTGATAGTGGTGGCAAGAAAATGAAAATCAGGAGAGAAGTTTCTATTAGTGTTCTTCTTCGGCATGCTCTTCTAGTTCTTCTTCCGTTTCGAAGCTTCCACCACATGCTTTGCATACCTTGTCATCGTCGTCTCCTATAATTTGATCACCTCCTAGTGTTCTATTTTACTTCTCCGCCGTTTGCCCAGGTTTTAAGTGTATCCATGTCAGCTTCGCCGCATATCCATTCATCTGTCTCAGTGTTGTAGAAGAAAGGTACTCCGCCGCATTTTCCATCGTCTAATTCTTTTTGTTTTTCAGCGTTTTCTTTGTCGTTCCATACCTCAAGCTGTTCTACTTTTACGTTCTCTACGTCTTCTAGCTTATCCACTTTAGGCATCATTTTTTCGCAATGCGGACAGCCATCGCCGTAGAACTCATAAAGTGTCATACACGTTAAACCGGTTCGGCAGGTTATTAAACAGGCGCTTACCTTGATGAAATCTATAAGTTCGACCCGTGTTTTTCTCCCCAGTCAAACATTAGCTTGATTACTTTTTCTAGAGATTTGCCGTTTTCTGTAAGTGAATACTCTACTTTCTTAGGTTTTCTTTCTATAACTTTCTTTTCTACTAATCCTTTCTCTATTAGATCTCTTAGGCTGTCTGAGAGAACTTTATCAGAGACATGGTGAACTTCACGCTGTAACTCGTTGAAACCCATAGGTCTTTTCAGTAGCCTGTGGACGATAACAGGGTGCCACTTTCTTCCAAGAATTTCAGCGGTCACGGTAATAGGACACCATTCTTGGGTTTCACACCACTCTGGCATGTTTTTCTCTTCCATTTACTGCACCTCGAAGATTTTAATTAATTTTTTGTAAAGAATACCTTTTGAATAGATTAACGGTTTTTAGCGAATTTCTCAATTTTTCTTGAGCCTCTCCTTGATTTCTGAGATCGCTTTCTTAGTGCCGCAGAAACAGGTGAAGTAGTTCGCTATAAATCCTAATCCTGCTATACTGAAGAATATAACTAGATTCGTTAAGCCCTGGCTAAGGAAGATTAGTAGAGCTGCGATTTCGAAGCCTATACGGTGAAAAGCCTCCTCTTCCTCTCTTTTTCATCAAGGTTCTGCTCCATTAATTATCACCTTCGAATCCGTTTTCGATATTGAAAATTCTTCCCCTGTTATCTGAAACCCCGTAGAACTGGTGATAACCGGACTTTTTCTCGGGATCAGCCTTAATGATGGATGTTAGCGTTCTTCCCAGATCCTTATGACTCCAACGAAGTGTATGGTAATAAGGCTCTCCCTTCAGAGACTCTTTGTCCTCTGGATTAACTCCTCCGATTCTAATGCTGACTCCTATGCTGAAGTTACCTTCTTCGACTTCCTTTCGAAGTACTCTTTCAGTCATTACTTTATGCCATCCATAAGGACTGTCAGGGTTCTCCTCTCTAGGATCTAAAAGCTTTCCAGGTTCATCCTTTCTCATGTCAAAACTTGAATCAGAGTCTATACTGCTTCTATATGGCTCAGGAGTATTTTCTAGACTGGCTTCCACAGTATAAGCAGCTATATCCCCTGTTCCTGCGTGAATAGAGCTTCCGTTTATGAAAATAGGTACACCTGCATTTTTAGAGGCTTCAAGAATATTATGATACATATACATGTTTCCTTTCCAAGCCTTATGCGTATCAAAATTTTCTACCGGTATGTTCCAAGCAAGGTGGAAAACTGCGTCTACTTCTTCCTCCTTCATAATATCTTCTAGTCTACTGAGATCGGTTTCATCAAGAAGATCTATTCTCTCAGTACGGGTGTAACAGTTTTCGTCTTCCCTGACGCTACGGCTGACACCTATCACATCAAAACCTTGATCGCAGAGATAGCTTCCTGCTGCCCTTCCAACAGTTCCTGAAGCCCCGGTCACCAGAATTGTCTTAGTCATACTATTTATTGTCTCAGCTTTGATTGTAAACACTTGTGTCTTGGTTGAACTTGCTCCAAGCAAACCAGTAGAATCCCTTCGTAGAGATTCTCTCAAGTCTGTCATCCTCCACATCCCAGGCTGTGCCTGAAGAGTCAACTAGTCGTCCGTTCTCAAGAGAAAGATCGAGCTTCTCTCCCTCGTTCTTTCTGATGAAGGCAACAATTGTTCCATCTTTCGGATTTTCGAGAACCGCCACAGGTGTTCCGCCGACTTCATCCTGTATTAACCTATCCTCTCTGATATCCTGCTCAGGGTAAGCCTTTGAGGAACCATTCAAGTTTATGCCGTATACAACTGTCTTGGATTCAAGTCTATCATCTACGTTTCCTACTCCAAATCCGACTCTTTGACTCTTCTTGTAGCTAGAGTAAGCACTTCCTTGATACGTTGAGGCGGGGTATATACCTGTGTCACGAGATAAAATACTTGTGTTTGGATGTCCTGATTTCCAACTAGACCAGTTGGAGACTGAAGAATGCACAAGTTCAAGGCTCTGACCTGTCCGAGGACCTATGATCGCATTTCCTCTGATCTGGCTCCAATAACTTTCGGTAGAACGGTCGTACATTACGAGGTTAGCATTCAACAGCTTTCCGGATACTCCGAATTCAAGGTTTTCTCCATTGATATTTCTGGAATACGTCACTCCAGAACGGCAGAGAGGGCAGTAGGTGACGACTATCCGCTCTCCCGCTATTTCATCGTTGACTATCTCGTGTCTGTCCAGTATTCTCAACGGGTATGCCTTTGAAACGTTTTCTTCCTCTATGCCTATCACCGGATCATCAGGTCTCATCCAGTCAGATTCTTCTACAGTTTCGAAACTTGGATCGTCAATTGAAGGAATACAGTCCTTTCCAGGGCATCCCAGTACTAGCTCGGAAGGATGGACAGTATATTTTTTACCGTCCTCGGTTGTCATGTAATCCTGGCCTGAAAGGTTTCTTTCAGGAACCACCTGTTGTTCTCCATTAAAGCTAGATTCGGCCGCCAAGTAGAGAGTTGTGAGGATTGCGAGAGAAACTACTGCGGCCGCCAGATAGTGTTTTCTCTCCATGCCTAAGTTGTGTTGCCTTTGCTTTTCAAGAGCCAAGTTACCTCACGGTAAGTTGCGTTCTCTATTCAGGGAAGGTTTTTACCGTTTGAATTCAACTGTTCTCTATGGAAGGAAGGACTGTGGCCGTGATTTCCCTGTTGCTTATCGGGCTTATCGGCCTGGTCGTGACTTTGGCAGTTGATGGAATGAGTGAAGACAAGAAATCTTCGGGGCCGGAATGGCGTTCAGAAATCGTTGATGAGGATCCTCAGAAGGCCACTTTTGCCGGCGGCTGCTTCTGGTGCATCGAGGCAGTCTACGAGGGAGTCAAAGGTGTAGATTCCGCAGTATCAGGATATGCTGGCGGCAGTAAAGAGACAGCGACATATGGACAGGTACTGACTGGAGAAACCGATCACAGGGAGGCGGTGCAGGTGAAGTATTACCCGTCAATAATATCTTACAGCGAACTGCTTGAAATGTACTGGAGGAGCATCGACCCTACTGATGCGGGCGGACAGTTTTCGGACCGTGGGCCACAGTACACTACCGCGATCTATGTACATAATAAGGAGCAGCGCCGGATCGCTGAAGAGTCTAAAGAGAACCTGAGTGAAAGCGGAAGGTTCGAGGAGCCGATAGTGACTGAGATCGAGAACTTCACAACTTTCTTCAGGGCAGAGAAAAAGCACCAGAACTACTCACGCAAGAGAACCGCCCACTACAAAGTGTACGAGAGAGCTTCAGGCAGGAAGGGTTTTGTAGAGCGTGTGTGGGGCAAAAGCCCGCTGGAATGATCAGTTCAGCTCCTGGAACCTCTTGACCAGTTTTTCTTTTTCGGGCACATCATAACCCTGGGAGAAAAGCTTTCCGTTGACTAAAAGTACCGGTGGATGAAATCCTCCCCTGATTAGGGGTCTGAGGAATCTTGTCCAGTAGGATTTGACCTGGATGTCGACTTCTCCGTCGATTTCCTCCGAGGCCTGTTGTACTGCTCTTATGAAGAGATGACATTCCTTGCAGAAACTTTCAGGAATCCTTATTATGCCATGCATTCCTGTTACAACGTATACCTCGGCGGTTATGTCGCTATCTGTTTTTCCCTCGAAAGGCAGAATGGATGCTTTGATAGAGTGCCGGGAAGGCGGCAGAGAGGCCTGGGTTTTCCGATAGGTGTCGGCTGAGAGACTGGTTATGAGGTAGATCCAGAGAAAGTGGAGATACCAGCGACCATACTGGAAGACAAGATCAGCGATTCCAGTACTTACCTGATCGTAGATTATCTTTACGGGGAAGAATATCTGGGAAGACGCACTGAAAGACAGGTTGAGCAGACCCGAAAGCGGGAATTGGATGCCGTATATGAAGCTCGCCGCGGTGAGCAGGAATACGGGCGTTACTGCGTAGAACTTGCGGCGTTTTTCAAGGAAGAATTTGTTGAGTTCCTCTTCCAGGGATCCGAGATTCCTGTAGATGAATTTCATCGGCAGAAACATTGCGAAACCGGTCAATACGCCTATTAAGGATATTATTGACGGCGACTCAAACACGTTCACTGTGAGTGCTGCGAGCGCAAGTATATTGAGCAGGGAGAAGATTACCGCTCCTGTGACTAGTATTATTTTCCCCGGTTTCATTCTATACCTGTCCCTGGCAGGAATTCGAGTGTTTCAGTAGGGACCAGGTGGAGCCCGAAGATGTCAAAGACTCCGAAAAGATAGTAGAATGCAACTGCAAACATTATCAGTCCTGTGACTCTATTTATTCTGGTCTGGTGCATTGTCAGCGTCTGGACTATCTTCTTACTCCAGCTTGATGATATCAGGGAAAATACGAGAAGGGGGAATCCAATACCCAGGCCGAAAAGCACGAAGTTGAAGACGCTGAACACTGGTGACTGGAAGAGAAATGCGCGTGCAAAGAAGGCGGCGATGAAGGCAGGGTTGCAGGGGATGATTATAGCTCCGAAGAAGAAGCCGAACCCGAACGCATTCAGAAGGGGGTTATCCGAGCGAGGCCCCTGGTAGCTCGGTAATCGGTTCCAGAACTCGATATCAAGTATCAGGCCTATGCTTATCAAACCGAGCAAGAGAAATGCAACCGGTGAGACTATTTCAATGACGCCGGTGAGTGATCGCTGGAGCAGTGTCGAGAATACTATGCCGAGAAGCAGCATGAAGCTCATCACCCCTAGGACGACAAGAAGGCCAAACAGGGCATAAGTTTTCCTGCTTTCCTCCCCGCTGAACTGTTTCGAGAGGTAGGCGATGAAGCCAGGATAAAGCGGAAGCACGCAGGCGGCGGTCAGTGGGGTCAGGAGACCGAGAGTGAAAGAACTCAGGAGTTCTGCCAGCGCCATTCAGCAGCCCCTTTCTATCTCCTGCTGGAGCCTGGAGGAGGGTTTGACGCCTGTTGAAAGCAGCCTCTCTCCCTCTTCACACACGAGAACCATCGGAGCTCTCGGAGGAGTGATGATGACATTTCCGTATTCCTTCCTCAACAGGTTTGTAGCCTCGGGAGGTGAGACAGAGTACCGCCAGCTAAAGCCGTGTCTCTCCAAATGCTGACGTATCTTCTCCTCATCCTCATTGGGATCCACATCCAGCGAAACCGAGGTCACATCGATGTCCTGATGGAGTTTCCCTACTTCCCGTTGCTGTCTTGTACATGTGGGACACCACACCGCGAACGTTTCTACGAGTACAGGTTTTTCGAGCTCTTCCACGGTGTACTTCTCTCCGCTTGAGACATCCGTGAGCGGTACTTCTTTCCAGTCAGTAAAGTTTCCTGTGCGGCCTTCACGTTCGCCAGAAAGGCTCAGGGCTCCGAAAGCCAGGATCAGCGCGGCCACTATACCTGCCGCGGCATATCTCCTGTACTTTTTATCGATCATTTTCCAGTTCCTCTTTCTTCTCAATATACCTGAAGACGGTTTCGATAAATGTTGAGTGGGACCAGGTCAGCGGCGCGACCGATTTTCCCTCGCCGGTGAAAGGATCTACCTGCTCGGGAAGCAATCCGGTTTCAAGCGAGTTCTCACAGGTCCAGTGCATCAGTTCCTTTGCGGTCTCCAGCTCCTCTCTGCTGTCTGCGTCCATTATCCTCTGCTGCGCCAGCCATAGCGTGCATATGATCCACGGGTTGCCGGGAACACGGTCAAATTCATCTGTTACATTGTGGTATGTGTCGCCGCTGTAACGGGCGATACCTCCTACATCTGTGTCGGGCGAAAGGTCGTGTTCTATCGCGTTCATGGTATTCCTGTAGTATTCATCGTTTTCATTGACAAGCCCGAACTTCTTGAGGAATATTAACGGTGCGGAAACAGAGTCGTCGAGCTCACCGTTGACAAGGCCACGGCCGTACCGCTTCTTCTGCTCCGACCTGAGATGTTTTAGTCCTTCCTCTTTGATTTCTCCAGCCCGTTCCCTGTATTTTTTGCCGTCCTCATCGATTACCTCCGATATTTCTGCCGCGGCTGTAAGTCCTGCATAAACCGTTGCGACCGTGAAAGTTGAGACATAATGGCGCTCCTCCCAGAGGTCGTGGCTCGGCTCCGGCAGTTTCAGTTCCTCGTCAAAATAACTGTGGAGGAACTCTGCCGCGGGCTCGATAACGGTCGCGTATTTCTCTTCGAGCAATTCTTCATCGCCCGTAATCTCGTGGTATCTCTTCAGCGACCAGAGAACCAGCGCGGTCTCATCCTCCTGGATAGGAAGCATCTCGTCCCCATTCTCGTCTACCCAGGGATGCCAGCTGCTTCCCAGCGATTTATCCGGGTTGTACTTGTGGAGCAGGTAGCCTTCGGGCTGGATCACATCTTCCATGAAGTCGAAGAAGTTCTCCGCGAACTCCTCGTAGCCGGCCTCCGCCATGGTTTCGGCGACGAATGCGCCGTCCCGGGGCCAGAGGTAGCCGTACTTGTCCTGGTTGAAGTTCAGGTTCTCCGAATCATTTGCCGCGGTTATTGCCCCGTTCTCGTTTGACTGCCCGGTTATAACAAGTATCGACCGCTTCAGCTGGTTCTCGACGTGTTCATCGAGCATGCTGGTGTCACAGTCAAGTTTGCCGAGGTGGCCGCGCCAGCACATCGCGGTCTCCCTGAAGTAGTCCTCTATGTTCGGTTTGACCTGGTTGTTGAGTTCAATTATGCGGTCGAGACTTTTCTCTGCGGTTATCCAGTAGTAGAATGTTTTCTCGCTTTCCGGCCCAATCTCGAGTTCTATGCTGATCGCCGATTTCACATCCCCCTGTGCGATCGGATTGCCGTTGAGTTTGCCCGTGCTGATGGATTTTTCCGGGTTGTCCCCGTAGACGCCGTACTGCTGGAGGTCGCTGCATGATCCGCCTTCTTTCTTGACGTTTGCCATAAGGTAGCGTTTCTTCTTGTAGTGGACCAGCCCGTTCTGCCGTGGAAGGAAGAAAGCGGTGTCGCCTATACCGTTGCCGTAGAGCTGGAAGTCCTGGAGGAAGAATACTTCGACCGACCTCTCAGTTTTCTCGTTATTCTTTACGGTTATCTTCCGCAGGAAGGTGTTCTCGGTGCAGTGGACACAGCTCTCGAACTCCATCTCCAGATCCTCCATCGAGTTTTTCGCGGTGGATTGAGTGACGATTGTCTCGTCCTGGTAACGCGGGCGAGTTTCCCAGTCGCTCATCCAGGAGAAACCTTTCCCCATTACCCCTATCCTGTGTTTCTTCCCGAGGACGTGGTTTTCCTGGCCCGCGTATGGAAAGTAGAGATCCCTGACCCTGAGAGAACTGTCAAGATTGGCGAGCATTGACCCATTTCCAAGCGATATCTGTCTTACCATTGCGGACCAGCAGAAGTTTCCTGGTTACTCGTGTTCTTCTTCGGCGTGTTCTTCAAGATCTTCGTCGGTTTCAAAGCTTGTGCCGCAGGCCTTGCAGACCTTGTCTTCATCGTCGTCTCCCATTTAAACACCTCCTATACAGATTCTCCGAGGGCCCAGGATTTCAGGGTTTCGAGGTCGGTCTCGCCGCAGATGAACTCGTCGGTTTCAGTGTTGTAGAAGAAAGGTACTCCGCCGCACTTGCCGTCATCAAGCTCCTGCTGTTTCTCCGCGTTCTCCTTGTTGTTCCAGACCTCCAGCTGTTCAACTTCTACTCCTTCCTCTTCTTGAAGCTTTTCTACCTTCGGCTCCATTTTCTCGCAGTGGGGGCACCCATCGCCGTAGAACTCGTATAGTGTCATGCTAAATGATGGCTTTTGCTCATATAAAAACCCGGAGTTACTTTGTGGAAACTGTGAAATCTTCGTCTTCCCTACCGGCTTCAAGCCGCTGCTTCCCCCATTCCGCCATACTCTGGATTGTAGGCTCCAGGGATTCGCCGATACCTGTAAGCGAGTACTTGACCCGCTTTGGCTCCTCGCTCACCAGTTTTTTCTCGACTATATGTTTATCCTGCAGGTCTTCAAGGCTCTCTGAAAGCACCTTGTTCGATATCCCCGGGAGATCGTTCTTCATATCGTTGAAACCCATTCCGCCGTTGCTCAGGAGCCGGTGGATGATTACTGGGTGCCATTTCTTCCCGAGTATTTTTGCGGTTGCAGTCACGGGGCACCATTCCTCATCGGTGCACCAGACCTTGATCGTGGCCTCGTCTTTCATGATCGGGAATTGAAATTCTACACTTTTCAAGGTTACCTTTGGTAACTTTACATACCTGCAGTTGAGATGCTGTAATAATGGATAAGTTGCTGTGTCGGCCCACCTTCATATGTCTGAACTATGGATCAAGACGTGGCGCGAACCTGAGGGACAGACAGTAGAGTGGATCCTTTTCTCCTCTACTGACCAAGATATCAAGCGCTGCCGCGCCCGTACTCAGCGCGAGGCCCTTGAGAAAGCGGTGGAGTCCGGAATCGAACCTGGTAAAACGGAACATGTCAGGCCGCGTTTCGGTCGTCCGGGAGAGAATGTTCTTATGGATAACCGCGAATTCTTCCGCGTTCTGGAATCGATGAGGTAGTTAAAGTGGAGGTACTCCTATCGCCGTAAATGTGGTGATGCCGAGCCAGGAAAGTATCGCAAGTATTGCGGCTGCTGCCAGCCACGAGAACAGGCTTATGAATATCGCGTTCAGCCATCCGCCCTCGTACCTCATATTGATCACCCAGGCCCAGGATATCAGTGCGAGCCACGGTCCGAGAACTGCGACTCCTCCAACAAAGAAGCTCACGACTCCCCAGACGACCGCACCGATTAGTGCGGCTACAACGGCATTTGAGAAGTCTTCTTCACCTGTAACCAGTCTTGCTCCTGTGTAGATGCCGAGGCTACCTATAATCAGGCTGACGGTGAATACGAGCAGTGAATCAATCAGTGCCATAATGGGTAAACCCCGCGTGTCTTATAAACCCATTATTGCAACTGAATGCAGCCAAGAAGGAACTAAAGATTATTCGCTCTTGTAAAAGATATCCCACATCGCGGATACCAGGAAACCGAGTGTAAGCGCCTCCCACCATACGTAAAGGGGCGGAATATAGAGACCGAAAAGGTTGTAGGTCTGCCTCGTGGTTGCAGGGATAAGCACGGAGAACATCTCCAGGGTGTAGAATACGAGTGCACCGAGGATCTTCGCCTTCGTCGCATCGGGATTTGACGTATCTATCGAGTCGGCGAACAGCAGCACGAATCCCAGTCCCGCGATACCGATAGCCACCTGGAAAATAGCAGTAACCGCCATATCTGCTGGAAAATTAGTTTCCTCCGGTATTAAAGCTTGTTATCAGATAAGTAAGCCCGACCCGAGATTTGAACCCGGGACCTCGTCCTATTCGTAGACTGGAACCCTCCAGTCTCACGTTCACCACGGTTCCACTCTCACCTGACGGTTCGAGTCCAGAAAATAATATTCTGGAAGCCATTCATAGAATGGCTTATTGCGTGTCGATCTGTCGTGAAATCAGAGATTTCACTCGACTCGAACGAAATCTCCGATTTCGTGACTGAGCGTAACCAGTCGTACCAAGGACGTGCTCTGGCCGCTGAGCTAGTCGGGCGTCTGTGGTTGAGGTTGGATGGAAATATTCTTAATAGAAATTGTTGAGACGTATCTGAGGAGATCATCCAAAACTGGCTTGCCTAGGTGAAATTCTGAGTTAACCCGCGAACTGGTCGTTCTTCTTCCTGAGGTGTGGGTATCCGCATTTCCTGCAGGTCGTTTTCTCCGGGTTCTTTGTCCGGTTCCGGGCGTTGCATCTCCTGCAGATGTATACATCCTTGAACACCCGGTTCTCTGCTTCCTCAAATTTTTGTGCCATATCTGTCTCACCTATAGTCTTCTCGGCGGTCTCAGGTTTTTTATATGCTATGTGGAGGATTATGGAAGAGGATATATCCATGCAGGATCATTACCGTTTTATGACAGAAGAAATACTTTTCGAGGCTGAGAAGAAAGTTTCGCGTGAAGAGGCTGTTTCCAGGATCCGTGAAATAGTTGATGGAGTTGAAAGCGGTAGTTTAAGACTTTCCTCTGACCGGTTCGATCGAGATTGAACCCGCGGAGGACATGGCTTGAGGTCAAGGTCGAGCGTGAGAACGGCGAAACTTCTCTCGAAGTAGAGATCGAGTGGGGCGAGGAGCCAGGTTCTCTCGAGGTCGGCTAAGTTAGAGTTATCAAGCTGGTACCTAAAGAGTCAGGCATGGAGCTGGTCAACGCGGTTCTGCTCGGAGTTTTACAGGGAATATTCGAGTGGCTGCCGGTATCAAGTGAGGCAGTTACAACGTTAGTCATGACGCAGTTTCTCGGCCAAGAGCCGATTAATGCGGTCAACACCGCCATATACCTTCACTCCGGCACGATGCTCGCCGCGCTACTCTACTTCCGGGGCGACTTTCTGGAGATGTTCCGTCGGATCCCTGGTTACGTCCGGGAGACCGTTGACCAGCCGTCGAAGCTGAAGCAGCCCGGCCTAATGAACTTTCTAGTGGTGTCAACGTTCGTGAGTTCCGCGCTCGGAGGTACACTCTACGTTTTTGGAACCGGATCACTGCCCTCAAATCCAGACATCTTTGCAGGGCTTGTGGGTGTAGCTCTGCTCGCGACTGGCCTGATGAAACTGCTTGGAGAGGGGGCTGGAAGGGCGTACAGAGATGCCGACCTGAATGACAGCCTTCTTGTGGGTGCGCTACAGGGCCTAGCTATAATACCAGGTATAAGCCGCTCGGGATCGACGATATTCGGCCTGTTCTACCGAGACTTCTCATCGGACGACGCTTTCAAACTCTCCTTCCTGATGTCCGTCCCCGCAATATTCATCGCCCAGATCGGGCTGAACCTTTTCTCCGGCTTCACGGTGAATGCGGAGATGATTATAGCGGCGGCGTCGGCTTTCCTGGCGGGCTATGTCTCTATAGGTGCGGTGCTTGAGGTTGCAAGGAGAATAGAGGTTGGCTACATTGCAGTGGTGCTGGCACTACTCAGTTTCCTGCCGCTCCTGATCTGACAGCAGGTCGTAGCTGAACACAGTAGAAACAGTAAAAATAGTTCCTGACCTTTTCTACTTTCTAGATAACCATGGCGGTTGATCATACAGGGCCTAGAGAGTTCCATAAGGAAAGTGTCTGCTGGCCTCCTGGGACAGAGCTGACTAACGAGGTTGAAAGCTATTTTGCAGAGTAAGCACTTGTGCTGGATCACTTTTTAGGCCAGTATGCTTCTGAGATAAGTATCACACAGGACTTTGCCTCTCGTAAAGGTATAGAAGATAGATGGAGCCATGAAGAAGCTTTCGATCAATCCTATATACCAGAACCGTATGACACACCTGACATCTGGGGTTTTTCTCCCGAAGATGTCGATGGAGATATACTGGATATAGTATTCTCTGATTCCTTCCAGAATTTACGTGGGAAATCCCAGCAGGGTATTGTATCGTCATTTATCAACAGGTTTGGCACAAGCCGTTTCGAGCACTCTGTAGATGCTCTTTTCCTGCTGCGGATGCTGGCTTCGAGGTCTTCAGTTGATATAGAGCCGGCTCTTGAGTTGAGAACGATCAGCCATGATATCGGCCATGGTGCGGGATCGCACTGGAGTGAAATGGTGATGGGTGACGACTATAGCATCCATGATAAAAGAGCCAGAAAAGTTCTGGAAGCTGAGGGGTTATGGGGCCGGATAGAACAGAGGTACGGCGATATTTTCGAGCAGAAATATCCGCTCCTGGAAGCTTCGAAACCAGATCTTTCAATTGACCGGCTAGCGTATATCCTGAAAGATGCCTGGAAACTGAAAGGGCCTGAGGGTTTCTATCCTGAAGACCCTATTCGCCAGAACGGAAACAAAATAGAGGACGTAGTAGACTGGAAAGATGTCGAACTTATACTGGACGACATAGAGATTCATACAGAGCTCAGGAATGAGGGGAAACAACAGGAACTAGTTTTCACAGGGGAAGAAGCGGCCGAAGAACTTGTTTACCTGTACCGGGATCTTGAGGAAAAAGTCTACTTCAACCCGGAGTATGACCTGGTCAACCAGGTTTTCGCAGACGCCGCAGTAATGGCTTTGAACGATCATGATATTTCTGTAGAAGAACTCTTCGCACTACCAGACAGCCACGCAATGAACCTTATAGCTGGAAATTCGAGGGCAAGAAATCACATGGATGAAATGTTTGACAGACTCAAGAATGGCTACGAAGCTGTCAGGACGGGAGATGATCCAGATATACAGGTAGAACTCAGGAGAGATACGATCAACCCGAAGATCAGAGACCGCCCTGATCAGAGACTGGAAGACATGCGAAGATCATCAGAAATATCCCATGTGGAAGGAGATATTGAAGAGTACAGGGAAAGAGATGGAGAAGTCATAGCTTACAGCTTCCTGAACTGGGATTACCCGGATGTCCAGCTCTCCAATGATATAGTTGAAACCTGGGAAGAAACGGATTATGTGCCGGGGAGGCCAAAATATGAGAAACCAGGGACTCTGGTCGGACCCCACCAGAGAGACGGTTCCTACTGGTTCCAGAAAATGAAAGACCTCAGAAAAGGTATTGCGGAAGAACACTACAAAATGTAAGGTTCTTGCCTGTAGAAATCTAGTAAAGGTAGCGGAACACGGCGTTTCGGATTCAAACGCTGTTCGAGCGACGCACTATATAGGAAATTGCGGTGCCCGGGATTTCTACCCCGAGCTTGTGCGCAAAGTTCGATCATGCGAAAACTAAAGGTGGTCATGTTGATTGAACTGACAGCAGTTCGAGCCCGCAGGGATTTGAACCCTGGACCTAGCGGTGTCT
>CAYQYU010000019.1:0-11795 GCA_964421955.1 uncultured archaeon
ATACAGCAGATATAGTCCGGTATATATAATCCAGAGCATCATAACTGAATAGTAACAAATATAAATGCGTTCTATGATTTATTACTGTGGCATCTGAAAGCTACGATCCGGAGGCCTGGAACCTGGACGAATTCTCGACCGAGATAGATGGAAAACCGCTCTCTGGACTGGAGACTCTTTCTGGCTTTTACGGTCTCGCGAAGAGAAATGAGCAGTTTCAGGAAATGTATACCAGTTACAGGAAATACCACAGATTGATGAGCATGGGCGGGTTTCGAGATGGGAACAGAAAGGTTGAGCAGGCCCGAGAAGACTTCTATGACGGTGTTGAGAGCTATTTCGGACTGGATCTCGATGATGGCGAGCTAGAGAGCCAAGCACTTGGTATGATCTCGAAACTTAGCACCGATGAGATTGAGGCGCTGGGACAGAACCCTCTCTCTGAAGACCAGATCAGAGAAATGTTAACCGACTAACCGTAATGCTCTTCCAGGTATTCTACGATGTCGTCGCTCTCCGGCATCACTGTATCAGTGTTAGGATCCACAAGTACCGGTACTCCTGTCTGACCCGAAATTTCCTCTACCCTTTGACGATCACCTTTGGGTTCTACCTGTCTCGCGACAAAGTCGATTCCCAGATCCGTCATTTTCTGCCGGACTTTTGAGCAGTAAGGGCATCCTTCGAACTGGTATACCTCCAGCATTTCTTCGGGCTGTGTCATGTGGAAAATTTGATTTTGAAACCTTAAGACTGTTGGCCAATTTTTTCCGCCGCCTTCTCAAGAAGCTCCCGGTTATCATCGTACTCTAGCAGCGGCTTCGCATCCCTCGGCCGGAAGAAGAATCCCTTCTCGTGCTCGTCATGAGGGTTGTTCCGGACATCAACGTTTGCGCCTTCAGCCACCTTCACAAGGTAGCCGCGATACTCCTTCTTCCTCTTCTCCCCGTCGCGCTCGTATTCCCAGGAAACCTCCTGGTCCAGGTCCCGGATTTCCCGGACCAGTTCCCCTGATATCCCGGCCTCTTCCTCGAGCTCCTGCCTGACTGTTTCCTCATAGTCATTGTTTTCGAGGCGGCCCTTGGGAGTCTCCCAGCCCTCCCAGTTCTTCTTCCGCTTCAGGACGAGGAACCGGGGGTTACTGTCGCCCTGTTTGTAGGCAACGATCATGACGCCTTTTTCAGTCTCCATACCGATTTCTTGGACCTCCGGGCTTTTATTACTCAAACGGCCGATCAAATAGTTTTTATACGTTCCTTCCCGATTTATCATTAGCTGGTGTCAAAATGATAAAGCGGTTGAGAGAATTCTTTAACAGCTTCTTCAGTGACTCGGATAGGGACGACTTCTCCATCGGTATATATGGACCGCCGAACGCGGGCAAGTCAACGCTCGCCAACCAGATTTCGATGGACCTCACAGGAGAAGAGATGAGCAACGTTTCAGAGGTGCCGCACGAAACCAGAGCAGTGGAGAAAAAGGAGCGCGCAACAATCGAGGCCAATGGCCAAGAGATCGAGATGAACCTGCTGGACATGCCAGGGATTTCGACAAATGTTGACTTCAAGGACTTCACGGAACACGGAATCGAGGAGGACGAGGCTAAAGGCCGTGCGAAGGAGGCCACAAAGGGAATTGTAGAAGCGATCAAGTACCTTGATAATGTTGATGCGTGCCTGGTCATCTTTGACTCGACAGAGGATCCCTACACCCAGGTTAACGTCACTATAATCGGCAACCTTGAAGCCAAAGATATTCCGATACTGGTCGTGGCAAACAAGATCGATCTCGACGACTCAGATCCGCAACGTGTGAGAGATGCGTTCCCACAGCACCCTGTTATAGAGATTTCAGCGGAAGAAGGCACCAATATCGACAAACTTTATGAGGAAATAGTCGAAAGGTTAAGCTAATGGCTGAAGACGGAGTGACAATTGAGTTCCTCTCGAAAGAACACCTTTCCAGCGAGGAGACGTTTGAAGACAAGCTAGAATTTGTTCTCGACAAGGTGAAAGATAATGCCGTACTTGTGCTTGAAGAAGCATGGACCCCTGATGAGAAGAGGAAGCTGATCGAAACTTCGGTGGAGGAAGCTGACGAGGACTTTCCCGGCGTCGAGTTCATGGGTTTTGACGGCGAAAACTCCAGATTTGCGAAGGCAAAAAGTTTACTTTACGAAAAAGTTCTGAACGAGCAGTACCGGCGCGGACTGACCATAGTCGGAAACTCCCGTGTAATGGAAAAGATCAAGGAAGAACCAGACACTGTTTCCTTCCTTGCCAAACTGGAAGAGGACTGATACCCATACCTCATCGATGCATGAACTGCGGCGAGACCTATGATGACGATTCACAGGAGCTTATAGATGGCTGTACCTGCGGCTCCTCGCTCTTCATGTACGAGCAGGACGGGGACCAGGAGATGACCGATAAGGAGAAGCGAGAGGTAAAATCCGAGATCAGGGATATGGCTGCCCAGGGAATCGAGGAGCGAGGCGACATCAAGTTCGAGTTCGATCTCGACTCGATAAGCATCAAGGAGGAAGGAGTCTACCAGATCAACGTGTCACGACTCCTGAAGGAAATCCCATTAGTTATAAGGAAGGAAGAAGGTAGTTACTATATACAGCTACCCTCTGCGTTCAACCCGGAGGATGCAAAACTCGAAATGGAGGACCTAGAATGACGCAAATCGAAGACTTGCTGGCTTGCACAAGATCGGGAGGTGATCTTTGAACAATGGCAGAAGACCGCTTTGGATTCAAGAAAATGAACACAAACCAGGAAGTGGCAGCATCTTTCACGCTTTTTGTCCTTGGATCACTTCTGGTGATCTCTAATGTGATGCCCCTGATTGGACTGGTAGATCTGGCACCCGCAGTTCTTGGACTGGTGATGCTTGGAACCGGCTACCTTTTCGCAATCGAATCAATCAGGGAACTCGAGGAGAAAGATCACTTCCTGTCCAGAAAGCTCGAAAACCAAGAAGAGGAAGAGGAGTGACCTACCTTAAGAAATAAAACGTTTCCTTTTATACTTTTTACAATATGTCATCCGAAGAAGTAGAGCTTGATTTCGAATTCTCAAACGAGGAGCTTGCCAACTTTCTCGAAAACTTTGCTGAGAAAATAAGAGGGGGAGAAGTAGGACTCTCCTTCAAGGGACGTGAAGAAGTACACATCGAACCCAACAAGGACAACAACCTCGAACTCGAGTTCTTTGAATCAGGTCAGAAACGCCAGCTTGAACTCGATATAGTTCTTAGCGAAGACATTGAGAGCACTGAAGAAGGCAGAAGAAAGATCCCTGTCAAAGTAGTATAACCGACAAAAATGGCCGCCGACAAAGAACTCACATCTCTGATGAATAGTTTAGAAGGAACGTTTGCACCGGAAAGTATAGAGCACGAGCTGGAAGAACACGGCTACGAAATAGAGCTCCAGGACTCAAACGAACCTCCCCTTGAAGACCATAGAAGCCGTGGAAGAACCGCACTTTACCAAGTTAGAGACCCTGAAGAAAACTATCAGTTCCAGATCAAAGCCTTCGTAGATCCTTACACGCCGAAAATGAGTTTAGAGGTTATCCTAGAATAGCTAGCTGCCGAAACTTTCGAGTATCTCGATCATTCTCTGGTTCTGTTCTATGATCCGGTCGAGCTTCTGCTCTACCGCTGACATATCGGAGTCCGATGCAGAAGGTGGAGAACTAGATGAGCTGCTCGAAGAACTTCCAGACATTCCTGTCGAAGGAAGTCCCGATCCAGAGCTTTCCTGAGACCCCGAGGTCAGCGAGCCACCACTGGAACTCGACTCGGTTGAAGAACTCATTCCTGACTCCTGCTGCTGTCTCTGCTCGCGCTGCTTCTGCTTCTGTGTTTTACCTCCCTGATTGAGACCCTCATCCAGGACTTCTATCTCGGTTCCGTCACCGGTTTCTTCATCTTCCTCCTCGGAAGATTCTTCAGCTGCCTGCCTCAGGGTCTCGAAGTTGGCTCTAGCATCCTTGGTTTCCTTGTCCTTCACGGAGTCCTTGACATTATCATAGTAGCTGATCGGTACCACCAACCTCTGCCTTGATGTCCTTCAGTAGACCTATGATCTCCTTGTTCTGTTTGTGAATATCGCCCATTTCAACGTCTTTTGAACTGGAGGGTGTGGAAGTCGAAGAATCTGATCCCATTCCGGGCAGCATGCTCTCGGATCCAGAACTCGGCGAGCTGCTCGAAGAGCTTCCTGTAGAGCCGGCGCCAGGCAGAGATGATTCCGTGTTGGAGCCTGTTTCTGAGCTTCCAGCTATCTCGGTCTCTACCTCGCTCCTGAGACGGCTTTCCTCGACCTCTTCCTTCGCAGAGGATATCTCGACCTCGTCGGTCTGCTCCTCTGAAATCCTGTCGGAAAGTTTCATTACTTCTCTATTGGAAAGGCTTAAATAAAAGCCTTGGCCGCCTAATACCGGATTATGAAAGCTGAAATCGTGCCTACAGAGAAAATCGAGGTTCTCAAGGAAAATCTCGAGAAGCGAGTTGAATCGATCGAGATCGATTCAGGCCGCCTGATAGCGGAACTTGAAAGCGCAAAAATACTGGAGAGGACGCCTGGAATCGAAAAATTCCGGGTTAAAGGAGAAGAAAAAGAAGGTCTAAAGGGAAAACCAATCGACGAGCAGGCTTACGCCCGGCTCGAGTCCAGAGAGGACGCAGCGAAGGCGTTGCTCGCAACCATCATGGGCTACGATCTCCGGATACTCGAGACCGACCGGGAGTGGGACTACAGGAACCTGAAACGTTACAATCCGGACATAAAACATCTCAAGTTCTCCGAGCCACAGGAATTCCTAGAGATTGAAAAAGCGATCTTCAGATCGGAAGGTCTTGAAGAGATCGAGATAGAGGTCTCACAGGAAGAAGTTGAAGAAATCTACAGGAAGATGCTGACCTGAATCCCCGATCTCCGGGTTGAAAAACTTAAAACTTAGACGTTCCAAAGTATAGATACAGATGAAAGAGATCGACTACGACCGGGCGGAGTATGTGACCAACCGCAAACTGGAGGATGACAAAGGCGAAGAAACGGGCCGCATCAAGATGTTCTCCTACGATAACGAAACATTCCACTTCCAGATGAAGTGCCCCTACTGTGGCAACGAGTTCGAACGCAGCGAGGAGCTCGGCTCCCGGCCATGGTGGATTGAATGCCCGGAATGCGAGAGAAGCAGCAACGTCAAGCGGATCAAGGACGCGGCAAAAAGGAAGATCAAGAACAGGGGGCCCGACGCAGATGTCGACGATGCAGACGTCGACGTTACATAGAACTATTCTTACCCACGAAAAAACCAACTATTTAACTGTTACAGAGCCAGCATCTTCTATAGTCGGTTGCGCAGCAACCGTCCCAGCATGATGAAACTCTGCTAGGAGTTTCGCCTCCATGGCTCAGTCTGGCTAGAGCGGCCCCCTTGTAAACCTCAAGTTCTCCAGGAGGAGAACGAGGACCCAGGAGCGAACGTGGGCGACTTCGCAACGACAAGCTAGGGGCAGGCCGTGGGTTCAAATCCCACTGGGGGCTTTCTACTAGTAGACGCAGTTGTCCAGGATCTCTACCTCGCAGTCCGCACTCACCTCTACTTCCCTGGATCTACATTTCTCCTCAACATTGCACGCTTTGATCTCCACCCTGTAATCATTTCCGCCCTCTGCCTCGAATGAAACCGGGCTCGCGTAATAGTCATCGCTGTTGGAATCCCATAAACCTTTTCTCGCGACTCTCCGGTCCTGCGAGTAAACCTCAAACCATACCTCTTCAATCGAGAATTCGGAATCAACCACCCTGGCACCCACATAAACGTCGTCACCGTTGCCTATGTCGTCCGGTACAACCTCTACTTTTTCTATCTCCAGACCTCTATCGACCCCGGAACTATTCTGGGCCGCTGCAGAAGTTAGAAAAGCTGTGAGAGTTAAGATACCTAGAACCGCCAGCCTGAAACCATGTTCTTTCATGTATACAATCCACTGAAATCTGCTTTTTAAATTTGCTGCGCTCAACCTCAATAAAAATAGATTTAAGCATTTTATATGATTTTAAAAGTTTTATTAAATCTGCTAAACTTTTCTTAGAATATTTGGAATATTTTTAGTCCTTTGTACCCCAGTCAAACTTGTTGCGGCGCCCATCTTGTCCCTTGGGAAGAGTATTAGTCTTGATATAGTGTGATGCTATGAGAGCCGACTCCACATCTTTCAGGTTGGAATCCAGAGCCGCCACTGAGAACCTGGCCGAAGATCCAAACTTTTTCTCATGCTTCAACAGCCTGTTCGCAACGTTGGTGCTCTTGCCGATGTAGGCCAGAGGGGGCGCAAAATAGGGGAACCATATCCTGTAGACAACGCGGGAGTCATCGATCTCGCTCCGCTGATCCAATCTACGGGGCCCGGTCCAGTCAAGCCCCATCCATTCCTTTGAGGTGATCTCTTGAGCACCCCAGTCCAAGTCTTCCAGAACCGCCTCGGTTCCCGGATCACTTGAGAGCTGCCTGTCCAGGTTGACAGTCGGGCTTCTACCAGTCTGCCGGATGTGTGTCGCAAGCATCACGTTCTCAAGTCCTATCCGGTCAATTTCCGAGCGAGCGATGTTCGGGTTGGCGTACGAGAACTCGAACCTGCCCCCGGAATCGCCGAGCTCCCAGAGATGGCTGGTTGAACCGCCGCTTCCCGGTTTCTCGTCTGCGTTCAGATCGTTCGCGAAATGGACTATTCTCTCCTTAAGCTTCCTTCCTGTCTGTCCGACGTACTCAAGACCCGGACGGGAGGTCTGCTTTATACGGAAGAAGCCAGGTGTCTCCGGGACCTGTGAAATTCTGTTCGATCCTGGGTTGAGTATCGCCCAGTCCGACCAGTCGAATCCCAGCCAGGAGCTGCTTTCGACATCTTCCTCATTGACAGGTCGCATCCAGGGATTA
This sequence comes from uncultured archaeon, assembly GCA_964421955.1. GTDB lineage: Archaea > Nanohalarchaeota > Nanosalinia > Nanosalinales > Nanosalinaceae > CAYQYU01. The sequence continues at coordinate 6,960 of CAYQYU010000019.1, forward strand.
TTTGGTTATACAGGGTTAAAAATAGCAGCTAGAGTTGCCTGAAGGCGCGCTGGACTACCTCGTTCAGGGCAGGATGTATATGAACCGTGTCCTTGATGTCTTCAACCATTCCGGAGCCCGCTCTCATGGCGACGAGCACCTCGTGGATGATGCTGGAGGCTTCCGGACCTACTATGTGGCACCCCAGTACCTCACCTTCTCCCGATGCCAGAACCTTCACGAAGCCTTCCTCCTCCTTGAGCGCCAGGCCCATGCCCGTACTCGAATAGTCATAGCTCGCCTTCACGTATTCTTCGCCCTCTTCCTCCAGTTCTTGCTCGGTCTTCCCAACTCCAGATACCTGTGGAGAGGAAAAGATGGCGTGCGGCATCGCCCTGTACTCGAGCGGATCTTGGTTGCCGGAAACGATGTTCCTGAAAACATGCTTTGCCTCGAGATTCGCAGAGTGCTTGAACATCCAGTTGTCAGCGATATCTCCCAGAGCGTAGACCCCGTTAACCGAAGTCTCCATGTATTCATTGGTCTCGATGAAACCGCGGTCATCGGTCTTAATACCCGCCTCCTCGACCTTTAGACTGTCAGTGTTCGGGACTCTTCCCGCAGCAACAAGCAGTTCATCGCCCGAGAACGAGTGTCTGTTGCCTTCTTCGTCCTCAGCGACCACATTTATCTTTCCCTGCGCTTCCTCAACTTTCGAGGCCTTTAACCCGAGATTTACGTCCCATTTTTCCCTGGCGAGTTCGGTAAATTTCTCCGCGACCTCCAGATCCTCCCTGCCTACCAGCGATTCCTGCATCTCGATTATAGTTATATCAGTTCCGAGCGCCCCGTAGAAGTGGGCAAGTTCCACAGCGATGTATCCGCCACCGACTATTACCATCTCGTCCGGCAGTTCCTCTAGCTCCAGGGCTTCCTTGCTCGTGAGGTAGCCAACCTCGTCGAGACCTTCAACTGGAGGTATTAATGGCCGGGAGCCCGCGGCCACGACAATATTGTCGGCGGTTATTTCTTCACCCTCAACCTCCAGGATTTTCTCATCGACGAACTCGGCCTCGGTCTTGAACAGGGTATGGTTTTCCGAGTTCTCTATACCGCGCTCGATCGACTCCGCATCCTCAGAAACAGTCCTGTTGACCTCTTCAACTATTGCATGGAAATCAACATTTTGAACCTCAGATTTGATATGAAACTTCTCCGAGCTCTCAACGGTATCTAAAATATCCGCGTGGTGTATAAGCATCTTCGAAGGTATACATCCCCTGTTGAGGCACGTACCACCCATCGGGCCAGGCTCGATCACCGCCACATTTTTCCCGCGGGAGGCAAATCCTGATGCAACGTCGAGACCCGAACCCGCGCCTATTACGATTAAATCAAACTCTTCCATTACAGCCGAATTTACCGTGGAACTTGAAAAAGACTGTAGCCTGCCAGATAATTTTATTAATTAACAGTGGTAACAAAAAAGCATGGCGGTTGCAGCAGAACCCGATGGTGGAGACGAAGATACCGAGGGAGAACCGGAGCCAGAGCAGATAACAGAAGAAGTAGAGCCGGAAGAAGCTGAAACCGGTGAAGAAGAGGGAGACCCCGGATACCTTGAATACGGCGGAGCTCCTGAAGACCTCGCAGAAATAGTAACGGAGGCAAACGATCTCATAAATGTCGAAGGCTCCCAGAAGAAAGAATACAGCATCAGAGGAGGCATAGTTGGGCTAGGTGCCGGCATTCTAGGATCATTCTTCGCACCCTTTGCCGCGCCAGTAATCGCCGGAGGGGCACTCACTGGCGCACTGGGCACTGGAACAGCCTGGGGTTACCGGGCACGAAAAGAAAGACGAATAAGGAAGAACGCTGAAAAGTACACTGTTCTCGGGGGAGACGAGCTGGGAGAACTGATGGATGAAGCCTACGATCTGGCCAAGTGGAATGATGAAGAGTATGAATGGCTGGAAGTAGAAGGTTTCGATGCTGGCTCGATACAGCTCTACCGGTCGCTCGGCTCCTGCAGGGACAACGACAGGTTCGAACTTTCGACAATCGGCGGCGCAGGAGTTTCAACCTACCGCGGAAAACTGGACTCAAATGCGTCGGAGTACGAGGGAGGAGAAACACTCGCCTCCGATGAGGAAACGCTTGAACAGGCAGCAGAGATTCTTAGTTGACCGACAGCTTTAACTGGGATATTCACAAAATGCTCCTCATGAGAGCTGGATTGATAGCTGTTCTGCTGATCGCGGTCCTGTCATCAGGATGTGTAAGCATGTCCTCGGAGGATACAGACACAACACCCGATGAAATGCCGGAAACACAGCCTGATACAGACAACAACGGCCGGCAGACCCAGAACAACACTGTATTCTACACTGATTCCGGCTTCCAGCCCCAGACAATCGAGATAGAACAGGGCGAGACAGTTACGTGGCTCGACCGCTCCAGCAACCCCATGTGGGTGGCGTCGAACAGGCACCCCTCACATACCCAGTACGATGGAAACTCCCTGAGCCAGCACTGCGGATCCGGGGAAGAACCATTCGACCAGTGTGAACCTGGGGAAGTGTTCAGCTTTACGTTCGAGAAACAGGGGACCTGGCAGTACCATAACCACAAGGCCGCGGGCGACCAGGGAACCGTCGTCGTAAACTAGAACAGATTCCTCAGCTTGAGTCCTAACTGTTTCTCCCTGAGGAGGAACCAGTATCTCATCCGGATAAGATCCTTTAAGTACCGGAAAAACCTGCTCTCATAAGTTCTATCGCCGTAGATGAACATTCCTGTGCTGCCAAGGGACACCACCAGAGGGTTTGTCCCTTCAACATAGGGTTTCAGTGTCTCGCTGTCGGCCCTGTCAAGGTTCTCTGCGAGAATATCCGCCTGCTCCATCGCGTTGTGCGCGGTCTTCAGGCAACCGGTGTCCGCGCTGTCGCCCGCTGCAAAAACTTCGGCATTTTCGGAGTCCGATAGCCCAGGGTTGACATCGATACCTGCAGGACCACAGTCGAAACTTTTCTGCACGAGATCGGGAGCCTTTACGCCACCGGCCCAGAGAACCAGGTCCGCCTCCAGCGTATCACCGCTTTCAAGTTCGACGCCTCCTCCATTAACTTGAGTCACACTAGAGCCACCGCGGAAGCTAATATCTTTCTCGTCAAAGTAGTCCAGAACTATATGCGAACTCTTCTCGTTCGAGTTGGGCATCGGTCTAGTGGACTGGTCAACTACTGTCACATCCAGACCTCTTTCCGCGAGCTCTCCTGCCACCTCGACTCCAACGTAACCAGAGCCAACTATGAGAACGGTTTCAGAGCCCTCAATCTGTTCCGTTACCTCTTTCGCGCCTCCAAAGCCGTAGGGAAGGTAGGCATCAGAAACATCGATCCCAAATGTCCGGGGATCTCCCCCAAGCGTAACGACAAGGTAGTCGTAGACGTGGAGATCCTCATCGGTCGAAACAGTTTTTCTCTCGGTATCAATTCCATCGATAGTCTCGTTGCAGAACTCGACTCCCGTACCCTCGAAAAAACCTTCCAGATCTAATTTCAGACGGTTCTCGGACACCCTTTCCCTGAAGAAATTAATCAGTCCAGGAGTGTACTCGTGATCACAATTTTTGTCGATCAACCTGACTTCGTATCCCCGCGATGCCAGTTCCAGCGCAGTATTGACGCCTGCAAAGCCTGCGCCCGCAACAACCACTTCTTCCGCCATCAGCACAAAATCTGGAGCGCTACCTTAAAAATCTCTCCGAAACCGATTCCTGTCCAGAATCGACAGCGTTTATAATTGTTACAAGCAGACGAAATAATACCAGCTATTCTCGACCTACGGTCGAGCACCGTCGAAGACTGTGATGGTGATCAAACTTCCAGAAGTTTGGCGGGATGGTGTAGTGGACTATCATCGGGCGTTTGGGACGCCTGGACCCCGGTTCAAATCCGGGTCCTGCCAATTGCATATCTCCAGATTTTAGAGAAATCCCGAAACTGCCAATGGAAATTTCTTGAGTTAATTTGTTTAAAATTCGACTCGAAATTTGAATTATGGTTGCGAGAAAAGAATTAGTTTCGTGGTTGAACAACGAACTAAATGCAGAACATTTTAATGAGATTGAAGATGCAGACTTCAACGGTGCAATGGTGAAGGCATCAGATGAAATAGATAAAATTGGTTTATGCACCAATACGACTTTTGAGAATATTGAATCGGCTTCCGAACTTGAATGTGACCTGGTAATATCTCATCATGGGGGATGGAAGAGATTTGATATGGATTTGTTTGAAGACAAGAAACAGAAAATGAAGAATAGTAACTTGACCTGGTATATAGCTCACCAGACCCTTGACTGTGCGGACGAATACGGCGTATGTGTAGCTCTGGCAAATAAACTTGGTATAGAAGTAGATGGAGAATATTGTGAACTCCAAGGAGGTCCGCACGGAAGATACGGACATTTAGAAGTCTCAAAGAAAGAATTCATGGAAAAGCTGGAAGAAATAGAACCGGATTATGATGTAGTTGGAGAAATAGGAGATATAGAGAACCAAAAAATAGGTATAGTAGGCGGAGGCGGCGGAGCATTCGGCGAAATAGTGAAAGAAACAACAGAAATTGGATGTGAGGTATTCATCACAGGAAACACCATGTTTGCCAACGAAATCTACGCATATGAAAAAGGATTGACAATGATAGTTCTCGAAGAGACATCAAGCGAGAAATGGGGAGTCTATGCCTTGGGGGACAAACTGGAAGAAGAATTCCCAGAAATTGAGACTCACAGAATCAAAGAAATAAACTGGTAAACCCAAGATAGGCCGGGTCCTGCCAATTGCATATACC
>CAYQYU010000020.1:0-5599 GCA_964421955.1 uncultured archaeon
CGATAGCAGTGGCCTCCGGCAGGATCAACCGGAATTGCCGACACTTCCACCCAGAAAGGAAGAAGGTCGGGTTGGACAGGTTAATCGAAGATCCCAGAAGGATCTTCTCAAACCGGCAACTCCCAGAAAGGGAATAACCGGCACCGTGAAGCCAAATACTGACTTCGGAATTCTTGTGGTCCGTCTCTCCTACATCACGCTAAAAATATAAGCGCTCATCTCGGCCTCAAAGAGGCTTTACGCCCACAGCGTATAAACGGCTGCGAGCAAGATTAGACGCGCGGTTAAATCTTATAAAGGGTTAGACCTATCAGGTTGTAGCTGGCTGAGGTATTTCTCTCTACTGAAGTTGATCTTGAGGAGAGCTATTCTTGGATAAACCTTTTTAGCAGGCTGTGTTTAGAGCTGTCTCTAGGGTATCGATCGGAGTGGTTCTGGGACGTATTGCTTATTGCGGGAATATTTACAAAAGAATAGCTATACTGGATCAGTCCATGGTGAACCGGGTTAATGAAAAACTCCCCTGAAATTAGAGATGTTCTAAGAGAAGCGTTCCAGACGATCTTCGAAGAATATCAAAGGCTTGACGGAGAAGGAGCCACCTCAGAATATGTTGAAGGCGACGATCTAGACGATTTTGCCTCTGTTGCGGACAGGGCTTTAACCTCCGAGATAGAGGATTATTTTGGGGATCTGGACGGTTACAATGTCCTGTCAGAAGAGGGAGACAGAGAATTTTCGGAGTCTGATGACTATACTGTAATAGTGGACGAATTCGACGGGACTGATAACATGTTAGTAGGTGAAGGAGAGCTTCCGTTCGGTCCGGTGATCGCGATAGCTGAAGATCCGGATCCGGCATTCAACGATGTCGCGGCTGCGGGCTACCTTGAACTGACTTCAGGAAACTACTACGAGGCCTTTCGGGAAGAGGGAGCAAGCCTTTTCAGGGAAGCTGCTGAGGAGTTTGACGATCTGGAAAATTCTGGTATCGAGCCTCAAGAAATCGAGGCTTCGGATTCAACGTCCTTGGATCCCGAGAAGCCGCCTTCCGGTATCGTTGACATCTACATGACCGGCGATTCAGCAGGAGATATTATTGACCAGTTTAATGATGTGGCGTATCAGGGAGACTTCAGGAGCTGGGCCGAGCACATGGCTCTTGTTGCGAGAGGGGCATACGATTTCGCGGTCACCGGCGACCGCAACGCACTGAACCCTGAGAAACGTGCTACTGCCGAAGAACTCGCTGCAGGCCATCTGCTCATAACCGAGGCCGGTGGAACCGTTACCGACTGGCAGGGAAAGAGCATCGCTTACAAAGAAATAGGTTTTCATGACGGCGAGACCTTCGATGTGGTGGTTGCAGGTACAGAGGAAATGGCGGATAAAGTTGCTGAGAGGCTGCCTAATACAAGCTAGCTAGTATACCAGTTCCACTTCTCCATCGCGTCTTCCTGGTGCTCCGGCATAACTTCTAGTACTATTATGCCGTTAAAGCCTGAATCATTGATCATTTGGGAAACGGCCTCCATATCCATTTCACCGGTCTCGAATGCCAGGCCGTCGTCCGTGGTAGTGGAGTCGCAGAGATGTATAAGCTGTATCTGACCCGTATAGGTCTCTATCAAGTCCTTCAGGTTCTCCACGTAGTTCTCGGGATCAGACATGTAGAAATGCGCGGTATCTAGAACCATGGGATAATCTTTCTTAAGTATATTTTCCTCCAGATGCCTCTTGCTAGCTCCAGGGTTGTTCTCGTAGCCATAAGGGGGATCCAGTTCGAGTTCTTCCAGCTGCGGGATATGGACATGATGCATGTACTGCGAATGGAATACCAGGAAGGCATCAAGTTTGTTGGCTAGCATCTCCGCCAGCCAGAAATAGGCTTTCTGATCATCGATATGAACGTGAGGAGTATGAATCGATACTACCTCGACTTCCGCATCTCTAATGTGTCTAAGAGTTTTCTTGAAATGGTCGAGGTGTTTCCTTTCAATGTAAAGTTCTATCTTCTCAAATCCGCGTTCCTTTGCAGCCCGGAGTTCATCAGGTTCTGGCGGGCATTTCCCGGCGATGATCATATATCAGAGTGAGATCTTCGGGAATAAAAGTTCTTACTCCCGCGCCTCGATTGCTTCTACAATCTTCTCTGCGCCGATCATGTACGCCGCCTTTCTCCCGTAGACTTCTTCGCGGTCACGGAGCTGCTGGAACTGGCGGTAGGCTCCCTGGATGTTGTCTCTCAGTCGCTCGAGAACTTCTTCTTTATCCCAGTACTCTCCGGTACGGTTCTGCACCCACTCGTAGTAGGAAACTGTTACGCCGCCTGAATTCGCTAGCACATCCGGTATCATGGTTACGTTTCTCTCCTTCAGGGTTTCATCTGCCTCTCTGGTTGTCGGACCGTTCGCGATCTCGACGATATAATCCGCGGAGATGCTGTCGGCGTTCTTCTCCGTTATAACTTCCTCGATTGCAGCAGGCACTAGAAAGTCAACGTTCAGTTCAAGTAGCTCCTCGTTTGTCAGCCTGTTGCCGACCTTGCATACGGTTCCCTGGTCGCGCTTGCAGTCGATGAGTTCCTGGTAGTTGAAGCCTTCTTCGTTGTAAATCGCGCCTTCCGAGTCAGATACAGCGACGACGTTAACACCCATATCTATGAGTTTTTCTACCGCGGGGTGTGCCGCATTACCAAAACCCTGGACTACGGCTGTTAGCTCTTCAGCCTCAAGGTTCTCATCCTCGATTATCTGCTCGATGACGTACGCAGCTCCATATCCTGTCGCCTCCAGTCGACCCTTCGATCCGAACATCGAGACCGGTTTTCCTGTAATGACGCCTGGTGTAAGCTCTCCCTGTATCTTCGAGTACTCCTCCATCATCCAGGCCATTTCCCGCGCACCCGTATTCATGTCCGGCGCTGGAACGTCCTGGTTGACACCGATTACTGGTGCGATTGACGAGATGTACTGCTTTGACAGCTTTTTCAGCTCGTCCTCGCTCAGCTCGTCTGGGTCGACGATAACTCCGCCCTTCGCACCGCCGTACGGTATGTCGGCGATCGCACACTTCAACGACATCCACAGGCTCAGCGCCTTGACCTCGTCCTCGTTGACGTCTGGAGAAAAACGGACACCTCCCTTTCCAGGCCCCCGGGCGGTCGAGTGCTGGGACCGGAAACCCCTGAACACTTCTTCCCCGCCTGAATCCATCTCCACAGGGAAGTTCACCTCTACGAATCTTTCCGGGTCTTTCAGCCTCGAGAAATATTCTTCTTTTCCGATGGCCTCCAGCGCTTCTTTCAGGTTCTTCTGGGCGTCTTCAAGTTCGGACATACAGTATTCAAAGGCTACAGATTCTTTTAGCTATTAGGGTAACCTAGGTGTAAGCAGGGTTGTTTGAAAAATTCTTATTCTTTCTCGGCTTTCCGGGCTCTAACTATATACTCCGTGCCTTTTGAATCTGTGCGGATGTCTATGTCAAGATCGTAAAGGTCTCCGATTTCAGTGATTATTTTTGAACCAAGACTTCCGTTCCCGGAGAGCAACTTCTCCCTCTCTTCTTCTGAAAGCCCGGACCCGTTGTCTTTTATCCGTGTCTCAAGCATTTCTTCTGATTCTTCCAGTTCGAGTTCTATGGTGTCTCCCCCGGAGTGCTCTATACTGTTGTCAATAATGTTGTAGTAGAGAGTTTTCATCAGAGGCCCTACCTTTGCGATCGCAGAGTCCGAACTTTCGTATTTGATATCAATTCCTTCCTCCTCCGCCTCAGTGCTCAGATCTTCTTTTACATTTGCCAGCATCGCATCCAGGTTGAGCTGGCTTATCGAATCTTCCTTGGCTATTCTCTGTATTGTGGATGTTTTCTGAATAAGGTTTTCAGCATCCTCGACCGCATCCAACATACGGGAGTAGTATTCCTGTGTTGTCTCATCTAGCTGTTCCTCGTCTATCATCTGGGCGTAACCTTGGACACGGTTAAGGACGTTCTTCATATCGTGTGTAACTGAGGTGGCGATAAGATCTGCTCTCTCCTCCGCCTCCTTCAGGTCGCTGACATCCTTGATTATTCCCGCATATCCTCCTCCAGGGATAGAGGTCACTGTACCGTACACATGCATATTACCTCCCGGTAACTCTAACTCCTCTATAAAGCGTCCCTCACCGTTTTCCTCAGCCTCTTGGTACGCGTCCAGAATGAATTCGAGATTTTCTTCTGGTATTACACCTAGCTCCACGAAATCCTGTGTTTCACGGCCTTTTATATCCTCTTTATCGGTCTCAAGGTGTTCTGCTCCCGCCTGGTTTATGTAGGTTATCCGTTGGTCTTCGTCCATCAGGTAGGCAGTATCCTGTATGTTCTCAAGTAGAACCTCAAGCATCTGCTTCTCTTGATCTATCTTGCGTTCCCGGACTCTAGACTTTACCTCCTCGGCGAGCACTCTGTAAATATCGTTTCCTGACTGCTTCTTGTGGTAGCCGTCTACGTCGTTGGCTATTGCTTCTGAAGCTACTTCTTCGGTGCCTTTACCTGTATAAAGGACGAAAGCTAGATCATCGTATTGAGCTCTTACACGCTTCAGTAGTTCAACCCCGGTCCGGTCAGGCATATCGTAATCGGATATAACTGCGTCGTAACTATTCTCCTCAAGCATCGCTTCTGCTTCTGTAGCATCGTAAGCTGTATCTACATCCAAACCCTCTCTTTCAAGAAGTAACTGCCCTAGATCGGTAAGACCTCTTTCGTCATCAACAAGCAAAGTCTTCGGATTAGTCATTTGGGGAAGCATGAATCCTAAAATATATATACTAAATAGAAGGGCGGAGGGCGGGATTCGAACCCGCGTCTCGGCCGCCACAGGGCCGAAGTATAGACCAGCTAACCTACCTCCACCAAACTTTAACAAGTTTGATCAGGTGAAGGCATGCTTTGCATGCCTTTCGAACTGTATTTGGGTTCGATGGTCAAGCTTTTATTTCACTTCTCTCTGATCTGGCTACACTAGCGCTAGTGTCAGATAACCCGCTACCAGTCCGATTATTGATCCAGCTATGGCGTCGCTCGGGTAGTGAAGATCAAGGTATATGCGGGAGAACGCCACAAGTGCTGCGAGCAGGTAGAGCAGTATAGAGAACGGCAGCATTTCGGAAAGCATGACTGCCAGGAAGAAGGCGGTTGCGGAATGGCTTGATGGAAATGAGTTTGTGACGAACGATCTATGGCCTCCTTCCGGCCTTTCCCTCTTTAAGAGAGGCTTCATCGTGTAGACGAAGATCCAGGTCGCGCCGAGGCCTGTGGCAGTCTGGAACGTGTAATTTTTCGGACCTATCTTCCAGGCCATCGTCAGGAACAGTACTGCGAGATAGAAGGAGCCCAGAGCCGTGTACGAGTTCATCATTCCGTCGAGGAGAGGGTGCTCCATTTCCTCGATTTTCTCCACTACTCGCCTGTCGATAGAGTTGATTAGCTGCAGCACGTCTAAAATGTGGAACAGGTGTCTATAAATTCAACGAAAAAGATGTCGAGGCACCGCCTTTCTCCGAAGTAGATGGTGGTTACGAGCATGTTTCCTCGGTAGAGGAAAGTGCGAGGGCGA
>CAYQYU010000021.1:0-3169 GCA_964421955.1 uncultured archaeon
TTTCCCGCCAACCCATAACAGTTCACTGAAACTTCTCGTACAAAAAACTGACTAAAATATAATCGCGTTAAAGTTTGTTAGTTAACTCCATATATCTATCGAGGGTGTATGAGGTAGAACCCAATCTGTAAACTAGGTATTATCCAGAAAGACCAAATTTTTTGCAACCACTTTCCACCATACTGCTCCAATGTAAACGTTTGAATTAATCCACTGAACAAGATATGTCAAAGAATATCCACTGATTTTTTCGTTTGAAGGGGTTCAAATCCCGGACGCCGCATCAGTTTTATACCGAAAACTGCTGCTTGAACCGTCTTTCACTCCGTTAAAGCGGTGCGCCGCACTTCATAAACTATCCAGTGTGGGGCGGGAGTTAGTTGATTCTATTCTTCCGCGGTATTGCGGCCAAGTATAGAGTTGATCATGCATCTCTGGGTGAGTCCGGTTGCAAGTACCACCAGCCCCAGGAGTGCAAGTACAATCGAGAAAAGAGCCTGTGGTAGAGGTCCGAAGGCAACCCTGACTGCCCCCGCGTATCCGAGCGCTCCGAGAACGATAAGGGCCGCTCCCATGATGATTCTTGAGGTCCGGTCCAGGCCTCCAACATTCTTTTGCATCATGTTAAAGTATTATACTCCGAGTTAATAAGTTCTAGCTCCTGCCGATAAATACCGCTCTCAGGGGTGCGCCGTCTACAGCAATTTTGACAGGGAACTCGGTTTTGAACCTGATCTTTTCCGTGATAAGTTGAGGGTTAAGATGGATTAGATCTTGACGTAGTTGAAACCCTCTTCCTCGAGCGATGTTATCTTGCCGACCCCGGCAGGAACGGTCTTCACTCCATCAATCAGCTCTTCCTCCTCGATATCCCTGTTTTGCAGGGAGTTCTCGCAGGCGTAGAAATCAACGTCTTTCCCCACAAACTCCTCGATAAACTCCTCAGCTTCCGAATCCTTCACAGCCATCACGACAGAGTGTGAGTTCAGCACGACTGCAATCTCTTCTACTTCGGTGCTTCCGTCATCCATAAGATTCTGTATATTTCCCAGAAGCTCGCTCTGTTTGCCGGTGTCGTCAACGTTCAGGTGGAAAACAGTATTCATACCGTTTAATCGTTTCTGGCTGAATAAAACCGTTTTCAATCATGATTTAAACCGGAGGCACACATTTCTTGACCATGCTGGAAGCTGTTTCGCCAATAGCGTTTTTGCTCGCTCTAGTGATGGCCGGAGTCCACTTTCTTGCGGAGGAGCTGGAGGAGTCTATCAGCGGTTACCAGGAGCAGCTTGTCAGCTTTGCTACAGGAGTCTCTATAACCTATATTTTTGTACAGCTGGTGCCAGAGTTCCACCGTATTGCTCTCGAATCCTCGGGGCTGATATTCCTATCGCCGCTTCTGGGTTTCTCCTCGATACATCTGGTGGAGAAATACATCGCCAAGAACGGCCGCTCTCGCGCAGAGATCAGCAGAGAGTACGGGGAGGTCCACTCTGTCTTCCTGTTCCTGTATCACGGCGCCATCGGTTTTCTCATAGCATCACTGCTCGCAGAAAGTGTGATCTCGGGCCTGCTGTTCTTCGTCCCAGTAATGCTCCATATCGGCGTCAGCAGTTTCTCTCTCAGTGAACTCCATGAGGATGTGGCCCAGAGACTTTCAGTGAAGTTGGTCGTGTCGATAACGCCGGTTCTGGGTGTTCTTGTCTACTCCGCAGGAATGGTTTCAAGCAGTCTCTTCCATCCTGTCTTTGGCCTGGTAATCGGAATGTTCATGTACGTTGTTATCAGAGATTCGATTCCTAGGGATGATAACGGACAGCCCGTTGAGTATGTCCTTGGTGTACTGATCTATCTTGCAGTGATCCTGGCCGCCAGTTTGATCTAGTTTAGGGAAGTCACTGTTCGAAGATTATCTCTCCCTTTATGTCCGGGTCAAAGGCTTTCTCCCAGTCCTCAAGTGATACCTGCACATCGAGCATCTGTTCCACGGGAAAGTTTTCCCGGAAGAACTGAATGTGGTCCGCTGCCTCCTCAAAATGTGGTCGGGAACTGTTAACTGAGCCCACGAAGATCTTGTTTTTCAGGACCATTTCCTCATGGATTCTGCCGATCTCGATCTTCGCGGTTTCTTCACGATCGCGGGGAAGACCCACGGAGACAAGGGCTCCACGTGCGTCCAGGAGAGGTATAGAATCGAATAGCTGTTTCGATACCCCTGAGCTTTCAAGTATCAGGTCAAAGGAGCCGAGTTCATCCAGCGCTTTCTCGCGGTTTTCAACGTACTCCGCACCTATTTCCTCAAGTATCATGGTCTTTGGATGGCCAGTGTCAACGATGTCGACTGCCGTGACCTCGATACCCTTCCGTCTTAGAACCATCGAGGCGAGGAGGCCGATTGCCCCGGCGCCGAGTATCAGGGCGCTGGAGGGCTGGTAGTCAAGTCTTTCCTGCGCCCTGAAAGCCTGGTCGAGCGCCTTGACAACTATGCTCGTCGGCTCCACGAGCACTCCAAACTCCTCGTTCTCTTCTGGAACTGGTACAAGGTGCTTAGCGTCCTCTGCAAAGTACTCGCTGCAGTAGCCGTGGGCCCTGTAGATGCCGCGTTCCACGTAGCTCCCGGGTGCGCAGAAGTCTGCGCGGTCCCTGAATCGTGGTGGACAGGTGTCGCTCGACCTTCTCACGGTCGGCACTACGAGAGTTCCCTCCTCGATCTCGGACGAATTTTCGACGCGGCCGAGCGCCTCGTGTCCCAGTATCATGTTTTCGCCCGGCGCCACCTCCATGCCTGACTCCAGGACCTCCCGGTCGGTGCCGTCGATCCCGACCCGCAGAGTCTTCACAACGGTTTTGTCACCGGGTTTCTCAATCTCTCTTACTTCTGCCTTATCCTTTCCGGTTTTGAGAAGTGCCTTCATGTTTCCAAGTTAGTTCGAGCTATTTGTATAGCTTGGTTTCCGGATGGAATTTGCTCCATGCAAACCAGTAGAACCCGTGCGGGACTATGCGGTCGAGCTCCTGGTCTCCTCCTAACTCCTTACCCTGGTAACTCCATTGATTCCCGTTCGAGTCGATCAGGCCTCCGGCTCCAAGTGAGAAGTTAAGAGTCTCTCCTCCTATCCGTCTGCTGAACGCGACCACCGTCCCGTCATCAGGACTTTCAATTATCATC
>CAYQYU010000021.1:3179-3451 GCA_964421955.1 uncultured archaeon
GCTCTCCGCCGACCTGGTTCTGAATGAGATCCTCCTGTTTCACCGCTTCATCTGTATAGGCCATCGCTTTGCCTCCCGTGGTGATGCCGTGCACGAGCTTCTTTGATGGAAGCCGTTTATCGACTTTTTCTACCCCAAATCCGACGCTCTGTGACCTTTCATAGCCGGAGTAGGGGCTAGAATCATAGCTTGACACCGGGTAAATACCTGTATTGCGAGAGAGAACCTCTGTTTCAGGATGTCCGCGTTTCCACTTGCTCCATTCTGTCACC
>CAYQYU010000022.1:0-2053 GCA_964421955.1 uncultured archaeon
CTGAAAACTTCTCGATACCGGTGTCCCTGCTCCACTCCCGCAGGTATTCCTCCTGCTGGATTGCCCCTCGCCTGAGCGGTGTTATGAAGTCGCTGTAAGTTATGGCCTGGACCTCTGCCGGGTTGAAACCGCTTTCAAGGAATTTTTGCCTGTAAGGCTCCATGTCCTCCGAGTCCCGACCCAGGCCATGGGATAGTATGACCCCGAAATCACCCGCGCCCGCATCCACGGGTTCGTAACGGTTTTCCTGCAGACGGTTCCTGTAGGGCTCTCGCATCAGGGAAGTGGTCGTCCGGAAAGCCTGGGAGTAGACGTCCATTGATCTTAAGTAGAAATCGATGAATGGGTTGCTGTGAGAAACCTTCTCTCTGCGTTCCATCTATAGATTTTTCGTAACCTGCTGCTTAAACCGTTTCCTGTTCAGATAGGTAATGATAAAAATAGAGTTTATAAGATTTATAGAGCTCTTATAAACTTTTTCAATATATAGTAAACGTTTAGAAACTTTTAGAGACTATTTAAAACTAATTTAAACAGTTAGAGCCTCATAAAGGTTTATAAGGCCGTTTTCTAAATGGCGTTCTGTGGTCTGTCATGAAACCTCCCGCGCAACCAGAAACATATCCAGGGGTGGATTCTACCTCCCCGGCATCAAAACCTGCAAAAGAACTGGAAAGGACAGGACTATGAGCCAGGACCTGAAAAACATGTTTCTCCATGAGAAGCCTGCACTGATCGCTGTAACGCTGCTGAGGAAGAGGAAAATGCATGTCAGGCAGATATCAAGAGAGATTGACGCAACCTACTCCCACACAGTGAAGCTGATGAACCGGATGCACGAGAACGAGCTTGTGGTATGGCAGAGATCGGGCAGGAAGAAAATGTATATGCTAACTCCAGAAGGCAAGGACCTGGCAGAAAACCTGACCCGGTTCTTTGACACCGTGAACGGCGAAAATCTTGCGGCGGACACGGCAGGAGTTGGCACCGTCTTCTAACGTACTGGGAGGGGAAACTCCTGTGAGAGGTCTCCCCCGGCCTCTCACACTTTTTCTTTTCTCTAACCCGGGCCGATAGTTATGGTTAAAAAAATACTGCGACAGTCACCGACAGGAATGAGCTACCTTGACGCGGACAACTTGCTCCACATCACAGGAGGCGCCCTCGGAGTCCTGGCGCTCGCGATCTTCAGCCTTGAGAACGTCATAGGCCTCTCTCCGGTGACCAAGGCTCTGGTGCTTTTGATCGGGTTCATCTTCTTCCTGGTGCTCGGCCGCACCCTGGGAGACGTGATGGAGAAGATGACTTACCTAATGGCGCTGGCATCCTTCCTTGGGCTTGTAAACTATGTTAACAGCTTATTCACTGGCATGGAGTTCATCATATTTGCGTCCTCGTCGATCCTGCTCATCGGCCTTGGATACCTCATAAGGATGGACAAGCTTTCTCCCGGCAGGAACGAGACCAGGGCCTTCCTTGCAGCAGTCCTGCTCCTCGGTATGGGCGGAATGATATTTGACATTACCACTCCTTCTCCGACCGAGTCGCTGGTGCTCGACAACTCGACGACCGAGCAGGGGGACAGGCTACTCCTCGGATCGGTCCTGGTTAGGAACGACTTCTTCCTTCCCCGAAAATTTGAAATGCCAGAGTACAGGGCATGCCTCTACGACTCCAAAAGCAGCATGCACACCAAAGAAGTCAGGGTAGAAGAACTCGATATCCTGGATGGAAAAGTGCTGAAGCAGCTCGATCTCTGGGTCGAAAAGCCAGAGAACTTCCGGGGCTCCACGGAACTGAAGATAGAGAAACGGAACGAGTGCAGTCCCGGGTACGCGAACAACACCCTGGTTATAGTGGACTAGCCCCGCGGAGACTCTTCCAGATCTACATCTGACCCGGAAGCTTCTCCACCAGACTCCGAAGTATCATTGAATATACTCAGCAGGTTGATGAATTCATCGGCGTAGATCTCGCCCTCCTCCGTCAGCTTGATCATCTTCTTCCTCCCCTTCTTCTCTGTCTCGATCAACCCCTCCTTCTCAAGCTTCGA
>CAYQYU010000023.1:0-2014 GCA_964421955.1 uncultured archaeon
GTGTGATCCAGGAGATTGAAAGCGAGAGAATTGTGCTTGAGGGTGTGGAGAGATCGGCGATCAGATTTTCGACAGTTAAAGGAGAAATCGATTCCGGCGACAAAGTCATCAAACTCAGCAACTCGACGCAATCCCTGAAAATTAACTCCTTCTCTGGGGATATAGTTATCACGCCTGGAAACAATACAGTTAAACTTGATGGAAAAGTTGATAGGCTGAAAGCCGGCTACTTCAGCTTCGGTAATTAATCCTTTTTCTCTGGATTTACCTTGTCAAGGACGACCTCCTTGGTATCGTTTCCGTCTTCACCTTTACCTCCGCCCTTATTCTTTTTCCGCCGTTCAAATTTCTCTCTTTCATTTTCCAGCTTCTTCCTGAGGTTGTCCAGCTTTTTCTTCTCCATTGCCTTCCTGTAAATCCAGCCGAATGGTTTCAGCCCATACATTAGCAGGCGGTAGGGTATTTCAAGCAGAGCGCTCGCCAGCGAGTAAGCGGAGCTCATGAAGCTGAAAACCATGTAAAGTCCGGAACCAAGGAACGCATAGAGAAGGAAACTGTTTAGACTTGGCCCTCCCTCGAGAACAGAAAAGGCCATTACGAGGTAGAAGATTCCCGAAACCGCGGCAACTGTCACCGCCTCCAGCACCATTTTCATTATCTTGAACGCTATCACAAATGCGGAGATGAGCAGCACTATTAGAGCTATCGTGGTTGCATCCGCGGGAAAGGTAGAGATTATTGATGTCATTCTCCCAGCACTCCGTAGAGTGGGTCGCCTTCTTCAGGTATGTAGCTTGTGTAGACCACGAATCCTGCTACGAGCAGTATAAATAATACTGCGGCAAGTATAAGGATTCCTGATCCTCCCCCACCACTATTTTGTTGGGATGGGGGTTCTTCTCCGGGTGATGGATCGCTAATGTTTGAACCATCCTCTTCTTCCTCACCGGTCTCTGTGGAGCTGTCTTCGATGAATTCGGCGGTTATAGTGAATGTATCTGTGGCTGACTCCTCGCCCTCTCCTTCCGCTGTAACGGTGACGGTCTCGGATTCTGCAGGGCCTTCGGAGATCGTCAGCAGAACCGAGGTATTCTTGCCTGGTTCTATACTTTCAATCGATGCACTCACAGAGTATGTTGGAGCCTCAAAGCTCAGATTTTCTAGAGATGCTACGCCTGTATTCTTTACCCATAAATCTTTCGTGGTCCACACCTCCTCTTCCTGAGCAATCATTCCTATGTCCACGCTTTCCTGAACCTCTACCCCTATCTCCACCGCAGATTCAGCCGTCGAGTTTACGGAAACAGGGATCGATACATTTGAAGAATTTGCGGCTACATTTACACTGCCTGTAAAGTAGCCTGAACCATCTACGCTGTAATCTACAGAAACTGTTTCATCCGCACCAGCATCTATTGTGAGATTCTCCTCGTCAAGAGACATTACACTGGTTATATTGCCAGAAGACGTAATTTCAAAGGTGTGGCTATCGCTCCCAGTATTTTTCACCGTGAAGCTCTCGGTCTTGTTACCTGTCTCGTTAAAGCTGGCGTTTATATCCGTCGACTGGAGGCATACAGGATCCTCCCTGTAGTCACAGTCGAGGCTGGCATTCCCTACGCTGAAGTCGAAATCGAAGCTCTTGCTATCGTCAAAGGTATTTGTGGCCTCTACATGTATATTGTAGATACCTGTGGGCTCAGTAATCGGTATATTTATGCTCCTGGTATACGAGTCTTCTTCTTTAGTCATGTTCTGGAAGGTGAAGGAGGTAAGTTCTTCATCATTAGAGTTATTCACCTGAACTGAAGAGTTCTTGAACCGGTCTCTTTCAAGGGTTTCAGGTGTAAAGTACTTGCTAAATCTAAGTTTGATCTCGTGAGATTCCCCTTTCTCGGCATTGTAAGAACCGGTGTAATCGATGTCGAAGGTTTCATAGCTGATATTGTACGAATCCGAGTTCTCTATGGTTCCGTTAACCGATTCAAACCTGAGCTGGAATTTTTTGGCATAC
>CAYQYU010000024.1:0-221 GCA_964421955.1 uncultured archaeon
TTCTTACCATTGCCTTCTTCGAGTTCTCCGTGTTCGCCTCTGCATATGCGTGATCTGGAGAAGATTTAAACAGATCGATCCCGTCAAAACTTTCCTCCTCAAAATCTAGATCACAGGTACTAATCACGGTAGGTAGAATATCTATGCTTCTAGCAATTTTCTCCAGTTTCTTACCAGACCCCAGAATCGAATCATCCCCGGACCATAGAACTAGCGGGACA
>CAYQYU010000024.1:346-621 GCA_964421955.1 uncultured archaeon
CACCCTCCTCTTCCAGAATATCAAGTATATTCCGGATGTATCGATCTGCCTCCTCTATGGACTTTTTATAGCCTTTCTTCGCCACTTCAGGATGCGATTCGATAATATCTCTTATCCGCTCCATCCTGTAGTTCCAGAAATACTTTATCGGATACCTGAGTATCTCCTTCCAGAAAGGCTTATCATAGCGTCCCATGTAACCTCTCGGAAACAGTTTCTCCTGAACCCTGAGAGCTAAGTTTGCAAGTAAATCCGTTGGTTTCTTGACAGGCAAC
>CAYQYU010000024.1:631-1092 GCA_964421955.1 uncultured archaeon
ATAAACAGGAACAGATCGTCTTCTCCTGTCTCCTGAACAACTTCCTCAACGTTCGAGATAGTGTCCGCACCGGTGTAACCCCAGCCCCTGAATCCGCGGTTCTTCAGCATACCAGAGCCTAGAAGCGTCCTGACCTCGAAGCCGTTCTGTCCAAAGATACTGAAGGCGGTGTCCATATCCCGGTCCTTCAGCGTTCCTCCGAGCGTCCTGATGCCAGAGTTTTTCGGGAGCTTCCCTGTCAGGATCGATCCGTGGTTGCCGGTATGCGGCATCTGTACAAACGTGTTGGGAAAATATTCTCCCTCCTCGCATATCCTGTCGATACTTGGCGTATCTAACGGGCTTTCGGGACCAAAATAGTCGCTCCTTGTGCTCTCCAGCGAGAGGAAGATGACATTCATGCCTAATCAAGTAGATGCTAAGAATAAAAAGCCTCATTTACGACCTCATAGCCATGGAAA
>CAYQYU010000024.1:1102-1389 GCA_964421955.1 uncultured archaeon
TCGAGGAGACACTGGAAAGAACTATTGAAGGCGTTCTTGAACAGGACCATGAAAACATAGTGGAGATACTCGTCATCGACGCGGGCAGCAGCGATAGCACCAGAGAGATTGCCGAAGAATACTCATCAGAGCATGAAAAAGTCGAACTCGTGAGCAAGGATCTCGACGGCCTGGCCGCGACCATAAACGAGGGTGTAAGACAGTCGTCTTCCGAGATTGTATGCACAATAAACCCTGACTGCGTACCCGAGTCAGAGAACTGGCTCACAGAACTGGTAAAATCTGTA
>CAYQYU010000024.1:1399-1989 GCA_964421955.1 uncultured archaeon
GCCGGTACAGGAGATACCAGAAGACCTCGTCGAGCGCTCCTCACTTCCCTACAAGCTTTTCTGCGGCACCAGAGGTTCCAGAGATATAGAAGAAGTTGAGATAGGACCGTATAACTTCCAGCCCAACGGCTGCGTCTTCGTGAAGTCGGTGATAGAAGATCTCGGGCTGCTCGACGAAGAGAAGTACTCCCGGGCTGGAGAGGACTACGATATCTCGATAAGATCGCAGGAAAAAGGCTACAAATCGGCCTTTGTACCTGTAGTTCTACTGCATTATCACGGCGAAGGATCGCGGTTCGGGCTGAAAGACTACCTGGCGAAACAGCTCCAGTACAGCGAGGCACAGGGCGCCATAACCCGCCGCTACCCTTCCAAAAGGCACTACACAGTCTGGAACGAATTCACGAAGTCCGGGCTGTACACCTCCGTGTTCGTGCCCTGGCTGAACCTGGTGACCATTCCCTTACTCTTCACCTACCTCGCGATCTACACCTACCAGAGCAGGGAAGTACTCTCGGGAACCGAACTCGTCCGCGCTCCTTTCATCAAGGTGCTGGGCGACATCTACAACATACTAGGTTTCTACAAAG
>CAYQYU010000025.1:0-1531 GCA_964421955.1 uncultured archaeon
CGCGTAAAGGTTCTCCTTGTTCATCTCATCGACTCCAGGCGGAGTCGCGTCCACCACGACATCCACTTCATCCATGACATCCTCCAGAACCGCCTCAACGTGCATACCATCTTCCTGAAGCTGTTCAAGTCCATCCTCGCTTGAAGCATACAGGTCAGTTCCGTGAAGCGCGCCCTCCGGCGACAGGATCGTCCTCAGACCTGGCCCTGCTGACACATCCGAAAGCCCGTACAGCTCCATGTCATCCTGCTTTTGCACAGCTTCCGCGACTCGCTTGCCGATAGTTCCAACCCCGTTTACAACAACTTTTACCATAATATCACGTAACACGATTCCCCGGGCTGGAATAAAAAGTCTTCTAAGTATGGAACACCAAGGTACAGAACATGGAGGAACTACTGGAAAAACTTGAGAGACAGAAAGACTCGCACAAAGGACAGAACGGAAAGGTAGCTGTCATAGGTGGCAGCGTCGACTACACGGGTGCTCCCGCACTGGCTGCAGAGGCAGCCCTGAGGTCCGGAGCAGACCTGGTCAAGGTTCTCACCTCCGCTGAAGCAAGAGATGTCATCAGATCTTACTCGGAGAACCTGATAGTCGAATCATACGAGAGTAATTACTTTGGAGAGGAAGCGGTCAAGAACGCGGAGAGGATTGCAGGATGGTCTGACGCTGTTCTCATAGGTCCCGGTATGAGCCATCCAGGCAGCGTGGCCACCAAGAAACTGGCCGAATCGATAGATACGCCTATGGTGGCGGATGCTGATGCCATAGCTCCCTCATCACATGCAGACTTCGGAGAAGCAGTTTTTACACCTCACTCAGGTGAGAAGGGGGAAATTGGGGTTGAATACGGCTCTATCAGGAAATTTGTGGAGGGGAAGGAGACTAATGTCCTCAGGAAAGGAAGAAAAGACCTGATATACACCCCTGAAAAAATATACGAGAACGAAAAAGGCCACGAGACGATGACCGTAGGAGGGACAGGGGATGTCCTGTCAGGACTTGTCGCATCGCTTATCGCACAGGGCCTCGAACCTGCAGAAGCAGCGAGACTCGGCGCATGGGTGAACGGGATGGCAGGGGAAAGAGCCGCACAGAAATACGGGAACGGAGCTCTGGCCACGGATCTGATAGAGGAGATACCGGACATGATCTCCCAGCAAACCTAGGAGAATTTTCCTTTCAGCCTACAGCCTTCAATTCCTCTGAAGAAGCTTTATGTTTACGGAAAGCCCATGAAAATTTTTAAAAGGTGTTTTTCTGGATTTATCTGTTGTCTTCGGCGGTGCCGTGGTACGCGTTATCGCGCTTCCAGCCAGGCTCGAACTCGTAGTCTATGCCTGACTCACATATTTTGTCCTCGTATTCCTCAACTCTGTCCTGTGCGCACCTGGGTACGAGGTAACGCCATTCCTCGCCTGAACGCATCCTTCGCCTTATCTCCGTCCCTGAGTAGATTTCAGGATCGTGCATCTCCGGCTCGATAACCTCCATATCGGTGTAGTCCTGCACACGCCTCTGTACGAGG
>CAYQYU010000025.1:1541-1893 GCA_964421955.1 uncultured archaeon
GAGGCTGTTTCCGGAGATAATCTTGTCTGTATCTGCTTTGTCTTCGAGTTTTGACGCCCAGCGCCGGTTCCCGTCCTCTGTTTTCTCGTCGTCCTCCAGTTCCAGGATCTCTGTGTCGGGAAGGCATTCGTGTATGATTTCCATCCGCTCGCCGGGGCTGAGAGGGTTATCTTCAGTTTCCTCTTTCTCCGCGCTGCCGATGATTATCTTGAACTCTCCAAACCTGTCTCTATACTTCTCCACTACTTTCATATGTCCTTTGTGGAACGGCTGGAACCTTCCCACGAAGGCGGCGCTAGTCAAGCAGTTTATCACCTGCAGCTTCTATATTACTTCTCTTCAGCTCCGGCAG
>CAYQYU010000026.1:0-1312 GCA_964421955.1 uncultured archaeon
GACAGCCCATAGTATGATTATCCACGCTATCTGGGTTCCAAATACTGTGAATACGTTTTCAGCTCTTCCAAGATAGATTGAGACAGGTGCATCAACCATTGAGGGGAAAGGGGTGAGGTGGAAAACCTGTTGTACCCAGTCCGGAAGCAGGTACAGAGGTATCATTGCGCCGGAGAAAAGCGAGGCGATCGTGAACCGGATCATCCTCAGGCTCCATCCTACCTTGGTCCAGAACACAAGCATGGAAGTGGTGTAGGAGATCGCTATTGCCAGGTTCAGTGTAAGAGCTATTGAAACTATGAAGTAAAGGGATTGAACCTGTCCCGGGAAACCTATGTTCAGGAAAAATACTCCTGCCAGAAGGGATGGAACCCCTCTGGTTATCATCTTGAAAGATGATTTGCCGAGTTGATAGAAGTAGAGCTGGAGCATTAAAGAGGCCGGTTTCTTCAACTCGTTTACGATCGTTCCTTCCCTGACCCTGTCCCCCACCCAGCTCTCGAGATCGGCCGAGCTAGAGTTGTTTATCACCTGGGCCAGGACCACGTATGCTATGATTGCGCTGAAAGGAGAAGCCAGTTCCCCTGATGAGGCGATTGCTTTCCAGACGTGATAGAAAAGCACAAGTGAGATGAAAGTGGCGCCTATACCTGCCAGAGCATTCGACCTGTACTGTAGTCCTTCTCTAAGTCCGATCCGGGCAAAGGAAAGGTACTTCAAAGGTTTCATCAGATTCCCTCGTTGTAGATTTTCTTCACAACTGTCTCGATATCCGGCTCCTTGATCTGGAAGTCGATCACGTCGAAGTTTTCAAGAACATCTCTCATGATATCGGAGGCTGAAACCTTTTCCCGGTCAAACACGACGACCTCAATGTGGGAGTTATCCCTTTCAATCTCTTCAATCCCCTCCATCTCGAGCTCGAACTCCTCGCTGTTTCTGACGTCGAGAACCAGTCTCCGGGAGGTGAACCGGTCGACCAGTGCGTCTAGCTCGCCGTCGTAAATCTTCTCTCCAGAATCCAAAACAACGATCCTGTCGCAGAGATCTTCGATATCGTCCAGATCGTGGGTGGTAAGCATGACCGTAATATCCTTCTCCTCGTTCATCTTTCTCACGAAGTCGCGGATCTTCTCCTTTACAGCCACGTCTAGGCCGATTGTCGGCTCGTCGAGGTAGACAATCGGCGGATGGTGTAAAAACGCTGCGGCCAGCTCAGCCCTCATCTTCTGGCCGAGCGAAAGCTTCCTGACTGGCTGGTCCCAGAAGTCGTTCAGGTCGAGAACCTCGTCGAACTCGTCAATTCTGTCTT
>CAYQYU010000026.1:1322-1843 GCA_964421955.1 uncultured archaeon
TAACAGGTAGATCCCACCAGAGCTGAGTCTTCTGGCCGAAGACGACGCCGATGTTCATCGCGTTCTTCTTCCTCTGCTCGTGCGGATCAAGGCCGTTGACCTCCACGGTTCCAGTAGAAGGTTCGAGAATCCCGGTCAGCATCTTTACAGTAGTGCTTTTCCCGGCGCCGTTCGCACCTATGTAGCCGATCATCTCTCCCTCTTCGATTTCAAGATCTAGGTGTTTAACCGCGTCAACCTCCTCGTACTCCCGGGAAATAAAGCTGCGTAGATAGCCTCTGATCCCCTCCCCTCTCTGGTAAATCCTGAAAGTCTTCGACAGGTTCTCGGCTTTGATTATAGACATGTAGAGAAGTGGCTCCAGCAATTTTATTTAAGATGCCCTGAATTGTGGGGCCTCTGGTATGGCTGTTTCTATTGATTCTGGCTCCCCCAGTAGAACTGCGTCTTCAGGTGTGAGAATCAAATGAGCCACGGTCTCGCCGGAGTCAGTGAAGTATCGAATGTAGTTTTCTTCGCCT
>CAYQYU010000027.1:0-1751 GCA_964421955.1 uncultured archaeon
TGGAAATCCCTGAGCTGTTTGACCTCTTCTTCTGTCTCAAGGTAGTTGTCGCCGAGAACCACGGCGAAAGGCTCATCGCCTATAACGTGCTCACCGGCTTTAACAGCTCCGGCTAGACCGTTTCTATCGTCCTGGACCACATAGGTTATGTTGACGCCGTACTCGTCGCCGGACCGGAGGTAGTCAAGGATCGCGTTCTGCTTCCATCCTACTACCACAACGATATCTTCTATTCCTGCGGCCTTCATCGAGTGGATGGCGTGCTCTATAACCGCCTTCTCACCTACCGGTAGAAGCTCTTTGGGGTAAGCCCGTGTAAAAGGCCTCATGCGGGTTCCTTTGCCTGCCGCAGGGATCAGTCCTTTCATCAGTTCCAGCTTGAAAACAGAATCTTTTATTGTTATACCTCGATATACTCGAATATGAACATCAGCATAGTAGGAACTGGCTACGTAGGACTCCCAGCGGGAGCAGGGCTTGCAAAACACGGTCATCAGGTGACCTGCGTCGATATTGACGAGGATAAAGTCGAGAAGATTAACAGGGGTGAGTGCCCGATCTTCGAGGAAGGGCTTCCTGAGATGCTTGAAGAGGTTGTTTCTGCAGGAAAATTAGAGGCCACGACAGATACGGAGAATGCTGTAAAGAACTCCGAAATCACCTTTCTTGCGGTCGGGACGCCGATGCGAGATGACGGTAGCATCAATCTCGACTACATAAAACAGGCCGCAGAGGACGCCGCAGAAGGCCTGAAGGAGAAAGATTCGTACCACGTCTTCGTCGTGAAGAGCACAGTTGTCCCGAAGACCACTGAGGACGAGGTAATCCCGATAATCGAAGAAGTTTCGGGAAAGACCGCGGGCGAGGACTTCGGGGTATGCATGAACCCGGAGTTCCTGAGAGAGGGAACCGCATTAAACGACTTCCTGGAACCGGACAGAATCGTAATAGGTGAACTCGACGAAAAGTCGGGAGACACCCTTGAGAAGATCTACCAGGACTTTGACGCACCTATACTTAGAACCTCTCTTAGAGCAGCAGAATTGATCAAGTACGCCTCGAACTCGCTGCTCGCGACCAAGATATCCTTCATCAACGAGGTCGGTAACCTCTGCAAGGAGCTAGGTATTGACGTTTACGAGGTCGCGGACGGTGTAGGACTGGACCACCGTATCAACCGAGAATTCCTGAACTCGGGAGACGGCTTCGGAGGCTCGTGTCTAACCGGAGAACAAAAGATATTAACCAGGGAGGATGGCGAGACCAGACTAACATCTATAGAAGATTTCTTTGAGGAAAAAAGGAGGGAAAGCAGCGATCAAGTAGAAGTTCTGAGTTGCGATGAGGAAGGAAAATTTGAATTCAAGCATATACAGAAAGCTACGTCAAGAGAATATGACGACGAAATCTACAAAGTTAAAACAAGCATGAACAAGGAGGTAGAGGTCACAAAGGATCATCCGATGCTGGTCGTGGATGATGGAGATGTCGAAGTTAAAGAAGCAAAAGGAATTCAGAAAGGAGATAGATTGCCTGTTCTCACAAATATCCCTGAGAATCCCAGAGATTATTTTGATCTAGTAAGAATCGTATCGGAATCCGGGGAGTTCGAGAACAGTAACGTTTACCTGAAGCCAAATTTCGATCTGGAGCAGATAGAAACGGATTTAAGAAAAGAACTTGAGGAATACAACACACAGTTCAGCTATGACAAGATCCGTGATTTCACAAGAGGCAACTACATCCCACTG